>JAHBYY010000075.1 GCA_019635715.1 Rhizobiaceae bacterium
CAGTTAGCGTCCGGCCGGTCGGCGAGCTTCTCGGCAAGCGCTTCCATCCGCGCAGCCAGGCCCGACAGGGCGCCGGTCAGCGCGGCGTCGTTCCTGTCGGCCTTGCTCAGCGCCTCGTCGCGGGTCTTGCGCAAGGTGACGATCTCACTCTCCATCCCCTTCACGCGGCGCTGCAGTTCGGTGAGCTCATCCATCACCATGATGCCGGACATCACGGTCAGGCGCTGGTCGCCGATCTCTCCGAAGGACTCCTTCAGATGGGAAACGTAGCGGTCGAAGCGCTGCGCGAGATCGATCAGATGGTCTTCCTGGCCTTCGTCGCAGGCCATGCGGTAGGTCTTGCCGTCGATGCTGACCGTCACCTGTGCCATCGGGAGCCTACCTGTCCAGCACGGCGCGGATCGTCTCCATCGCCGTCACCAGCCGGCGCGAGACCTCCTTGTTGGCTTCCTCGAGCCGGTCGGCGCGGCCTTCCGAATGGTCGAGTTCCTGCGCCAGGCGGCTGCGGTCGGCGTTCATGCGCTGCACCTCGGCTTCCGTCTCCTTGACGTCCTGCTCGTGTTCGAGCCGGGCGGCAGCCGAATGTTCGAGCGCATCCATCGCGCGTCCGAGGCGGATGATGACTTCCCTGAGCGTCGTTTCCCCGGTCACCGTATGTCCAGATCCGTCGTCCGATGCCGAATCGATTATGCGATATGAGGCATTTGCCGGGAAAAGATTAGGCTTCGTGTCAAGCGCCAGTCAACAAAGCGCTTCATCGTTTCCCCCGCTATCGCATGCCGGCCGGCCGCCAACGCGGCGGACCGCCGCCGCGATCGGCCGCGATGACGGATTAAGGATTTTGACTCAGGCGAGCCGCCTGCTATGTGTCCGCGCGTTTCCAGGCGCGATGCCGCCTCCCGGGGCCCCAGACCAAAGAGCAATCCATGACCCAGCGCGACAAGCATGACCGTATGGCCAACGCCATCCGTTTCCTTTCGATGGACGCCGTCGAAAAGGCCAATTCGGGCCATCCCGGACTGCCGATGGGCTGCGCCGACATCGCCACTGTGCTCTACACGCGCTTCCTCAAGCACGATCCGAAGGCGCCGCACTGGGCCGACCGCGACCGTTTCGTGCTGTCGGCCGGCCATGGCTCGATGCTGCTCTATTCGCTGCTCTACCTGACCGGCTACGAGGACATCACGCTCGACCAGATCAAGAATTTCCGGCAGCTCGGCGCGCGCACCGCCGGCCACCCGGAATACGGCCACGCCGCCGGCATCGAGACGACGACGGGGCCGCTCGGCCAGGGCATCGCCAACGCGGTCGGCATGGCGCTTGCCGAGCGGATCCTCAACGCCGAATTCGGCGACGATCTCGTCGACCACCGCACCTATGTGATCGTCGGCGACGGCTGCCTGATGGAGGGGATCAGCCAGGAGGCCATCTCGCTCGCCGGCCATTTGAAGCTCAACCGCCTGATCGCCTTCTGGGACGACAACAACATCTCGATCGACGGCCCGGTGACCATCGCCGACTCGACCGACCAGCGCGCCCGCTTCGCCGCCAGCGGCTGGAACACGCTGGCCTGCGACGGCCACGATCCGGAAGCGATCGCCGCGGCCATCGAACAGGCGCAGAAATCGGACCGTCCGACGATGATCGCAGCCAAGACGACGATCGGCTTCGGCGCGCCGACCAAGGCCGGCACCAAGGCCGCCCACGGCTCGCCGCTCGGCGCCGCCGAGATCGCCGCGACCCGCAAGGCGCTGGGCTGGACGGCCGAGCCCTTCGACATCCCCTCCGACATCCTCGACGCCTGGCGCCTGTCCGGCCTCAATGCCGGCAAGCCGCGCAAGGACTGGGAGAAGCGCCTCGCCGCCACGGAGACCGCCGTGCGCGCCGAGTTCGAGCGGCGCATGCGCGGCAACCTGCCGTCCGGGCTGGACGACACCATCGCGGAGTACAAGAAGAAGCTGGCCGCCGACCGGCCGAAGGTGGCGACCCGCAAGTCGAGCGAGATGGCGCTCGAGGTCATCAACGGCGTGGTGCCCGAGACGATCGGCGGATCGGCGGACCTCACCGGCTCCAACAACACCAAGACCAGCCAGACCAACGCGATCCAGGCTGGAAAATACGGCAACCGCTACGTCCACTGGGGCGTCCGCGAGCACGGCATGGGCGCGGCGATGAACGGCATGACGCTGCATGGCGGCGTGATCCCCTATGGCGGCACCTTCATGTGCTTCTCGGACTATGCGCGGCCGTCGATGCGCCTCGCCTCGCTGATGGGCATCCGCACCATCTTCGTGATGACGCACGACTCCATCGGCCTCGGAGAGGACGGACCGACGCACCAGCCGGTCGAGCATCTCGCGGCGCTGCGCGCCATCCCGAATCATCTCGTCTTCCGCCCGGCCGACGCGACCGAGGCGGCTGAATGCTGGCAGGTGGCGCTCGAGACGCGCGATGCGCCGTCGACCCTGGCGCTGACCCGCCAGAACCTGCCGGCCGTGCGCACGGAGTATTTCGAGGAGAATCCCTGCCGCCTCGGCGCCTACGAGCTGGCGACCGCCGACGGCGACGCGGCCGTGACGATCTTCGCCACCGGCTCGGAGATCGAGATCGCCATCGCCGCGCGCAAGGCGCTGCAGGAGGCGGGGCACCCGACCCGCGTGGTCTCGGTCCCGTGCTTCGAGCTGTTCGAGAAGCAGTCGGCCGACTACCAGGCCGCGATCATCGGCAAGTCGCCGGTCAAGGTCGCCATCGAAGCCGGCATCCGCCTCGGCTGGGACCGCTTCATCGGGCTCGACGGCATCTTCATCGGCATGCACGGCTTCGGTGCGTCGGGCACCATCGAGCAGCTCTACCCGCATTTCGGCATCACCGCCGAGGCGACCGTCAAGGCGGTGCAGGCGAAGATCGAGGCCAGGCGCTGATCGACCCCGCCGCTGCCGCCGTCCCGTCGGTCCCCGCGCAGTCGCGGGGACCGATTTCGTTTGCGGCCATGGCGGACCGCGTCAGCAGGACGCAGCGCCATACGTTCGGATTGACCAAGTTCACCCGTAGCTAATCGATTTAAATTTGGCTGCTGACCGCTGGATTCTTGGCGCCGCAGAGGTTATGAAGCCCTGCCTTCCATTCCCCCCAAAGTTTCGCCGTTCGGCGCAAGGAGGATTTCCATGACCGTCAGGGTAGCCATCAACGGATTCGGCCGCATCGGCCGCAACATCGTGCGCGCCATCTACGAATCGGGCCGCAAGGACATCGACGTCGTCGCCGTCAACGATCTCGGCCCGGTCGAGACCAATGCCCACCTGCTGCGCTTCGACAGTGTCCATGGCAAGTTCCCGCACGAGGTGACGGTCGAGGGCGACGCGATCAACATCGGCTCCGACACGTTCAAGGTGACGGCGATCAAGGATCCGTCGCAACTGCCCTGGAAGGAACTTGGAGTCGATATCGCGCTCGAATGCACCGGCATCTTCACGGCCCGCGACAAGGCCGCCGCCCACCTGGCGGCCGGCGCCAAGCGCGTGATCGTCTCGGCGCCGTCCGACGGCGCCGACTTCACCGTCGTCTACGGCGTCAACCACGACAAGCTGTCGAAGGACCACGTCGTCATCTCCAACGCCTCCTGCACGACCAACTGCCTCGCGCCGCTCGCCGCGGTGCTGCATGAGGCGGTCGGCATCGAGAAGGGCATGATGACGACCATCCATTCCTACACCGGCGACCAGCCGACGCTCGACACGATGCACAAGGATCTCTACCGGGCGCGCGCCGCGGCGCTGTCGCAGATCCCGACCTCGACGGGCGCGGCCAAGGCGATCGGCCTGGTCATCCCGGAACTCAAGGGCAAGCTCGACGGCATCTCGATCCGCGTGCCGACGCCGAACGTCTCGGTGGTCGACTTCAAGTTCATCGCCAAGAAGACCACCACCGCCGAGGAGATCAACAATGCGATCATCGCGGCGTCGAAGGGCAAGCTGAAGGGCGTGCTGGCCACCACCGCCCATCCGAACGTGTCGATCGACTTCAACCACGATCCGCATTCCTCGACGCTGGCGCTCGACCAGACCAAGGTCATGGATGGGAACTTCGTCTCGGTGCTGTCCTGGTACGACAATGAGTGGGGCTTCTCGAACCGCATGGCCGACACGGCGGTCGCCTTCGCCAAGACGATCTCCTAACAAGCGGCAACGCCTGGGGATTTTGAAACGCCCGGCTTCGGCCGGGCGTTTCCTTTTATGTCGGACTGTAACGCAATTCGATTGTTCCCCGCCTTCTCTTCGCCGCACTCTCTCCCGACCACGGGTGGACGGAGGGGGAACGCAACGGGCATGGATCAGGGCATCTATCTTGTGACGCTGGTGGGCGCCGCGCTCGTGGTGGTCGCGGCGTTCTCGAGCCTGATCGCCTTCCGCTTCGGCGCTCCGCTGCTGCTGCTGTTCCTCGGCATCGGGCTGGCGAGCGGCACGGACGGGCTGGGCATCGATTTCGACAATGCCGGCGTCGCCTATTTCGTCGGATCGCTGGCGCTGGCGGTGATCCTGTTCGATTCCGGCTTCGGCACGCCGATCAAGGTGTTCCGGCAGGCCGCCGGACCGGCGATCATCCTGGCGACGGTCGGCGTGGCGCTGACGACGCTGCTTTTCGGCATGGCCGCGCATCTGATGACGCCGCTGACCTGGCTGGAATCCTTCCTGCTCGGCGCGGCCGTCGCCTCGACCGACGCGGCGGCCGTGTTCTTCCTGCTGCGCGCCGGCGAGGTGCATCTGCGCGAGCGCGTGCGTTCCACGCTGGAAATCGAATCCGGCACCAACGACCCGATCGCCATCTTCCTGACCATCACGCTCGTCGAGATCATATCGATCGGGGCGCGGCCGGAAGCCGACGTGATCGTCCTCGACCTGATCGTGGGGTTCCTCGAACACATGGCGATCGGCGGGCTGGTCGGCGCTGCCGGCGGCTACGGCATCGTGCGTCTCGTCGAGCGCCTCGACCTCGACCGCGGCCTCCTGCCGATCTTCGTGCTGACCCTGTCGCTGATGGTGTTCGCCGCGGCCGGGGCGCTCGGCGGCTCGGGCTTCCTCGCCGTCTACATAGCGGGGCTGATTGCCGGGAACGCCGACATCCGTGCCGTCTCCTCGCTGCGCCGCTTCCAGGACGGCGTGTCTTGGCTGGCGCAGATCATCATGTTCCTGCTGCTCGGCCTCTACGCCACGCCGTCGCAGTTCGTCGCCACCCTGCCGGTGGCGATCGGACTCGGACTGATCCTGATCCTGTTCGCCCGGCCGCTGGCGGTGTGGCTCTGCCTGATCCCGTTCTCGATGCCGCGCCAGGAGACCGCCTTCATCTCCTGGGTCGGCCTGCGCGGGGCCGTGTCGATCCTGCTCGCCATCACGCCGATCATCGGCGGCATCGAGCACGGGCGGATCATCTTCGACATGGCCTTCATCATCGTCCTGGTCTCGCTGGTGGTGCAGGGCTGGACCGTCGGGCCGCTGGCGCGCCGGCTGGGCCTGATCGTGCCGCCGCGCTTCGGCCCCCTGCAGAAGGTCGAACTGGAGCTGCCGGGCTCGGCGCATCACGAACTCCTGGCCTACACGGTGGTGGCCGGCAGCCCGGTGGCGCGCGGCCAGCGCATCCCGCGCTGGGCGCGGCCGTCGCTGGTCGTGCGCGAAGGTCGGTCGATCCGCTTTCAGGATGCGGGACGCCTGCTTGCCGGCGACAACGTCTACATCTTCGTGCCCGACCGCTATCCGCGTCTGCTCGACCGGCTGTTCGCCAGCCGTACCGCGGTCGACGCGGAGGACGAGGATTTCTTCGGGGCGTTCGCCGTCGACCCCTCCCGGCCGGCATCGGAGCTCGAGGTCGCCTACGGCGCGGTGATGGCCGAGCCCGAGCGCAGCCTGCATATCGACGCGCTGATGCTCAAGCGCCTCGGCGGGAGCGCCGAATATGCCGACCGGGTGAATCTGGGGCCGATCGAGCTCATCGTGCGCGATCTCGACGAGAAGGGGCGGATCACCGGCGTCGGCATCGCGCTGGAACCGGCTGCACCGCCGCCGGCCATACCGGCCTTCCTCGGCGCCCGGGAAATCGCCGAGCGGCTCGGCGCCCTGCTGCGACGCTTCGGGCGGCGGGGTGCCGCCGCCCCTGCCGCCCCGGCGCCGGGCAAGGACGGCGACGGACCGCCTGCGTCCTGACGGCGCACCGTCGCGCGGCTTGCAACGGCAGCACGGCGCGATAATGTCCGGCCCGACAGAACAGGAGGGCATGATGGCCGGTTTCAGGACACTCGACGACCTCGGCAATGCGAAGGGCAAGCGCGTGCTGGTGCGCGTCGACCTCAACGTCCCGGTCGCCGACGGCAAGGTGACGGATGCGACCCGCATCGAGCGCGTCGCGCCGACGATCACCGAGCTCTCCGACAAGGGTGCGAAGGTCATTCTCCTCGCTCATTTCGGTCGTCCGAAGGACGGACCGACGCCGGAATTCTCGCTCGCGCCGATCGCCGAGGCGAGCGCGGCGATCATCGGCCGGCCGGTCGGTTTCGCGGCCGACTGCATCGGCGACAAGGCGGCCAAAGCGGTCGGCGCGATGCAGGACGGGGACATCCTGCTGCTGGAGAACACCCGCTTCCACAAGGGCGAGGAAAAGAACGACAAGGCGTTCACCGCGGCGCTGGCCGAGAACGGCGACATCTACGTCAACGACGCCTTTTCCGCCGCGCATCGCGCCCACGCCTCGACGGAAGGCCTGGCGCATCTGCTGCCGGCCTATGCGGGACGCACCATGCAGGCCGAGCTGCAGGCGCTCGAAGCCGGGCTCGGCTCGCCGCAACGGCCGGTCGTGGCGATCGTCGGCGGTGCCAAGGTGTCGACCAAGATCGATCTGCTGATGAACCTGGTGAAAAAGGTCGACGCGCTGGTGATCGGCGGGGGCATGGCCAACACCTTTCTGGCGGCGCGCGGCGTCGACGTCGGCAAGTCGCTGTGCGAGCACGATCTCGCTGCCACCGCCAAGCAGATCATGATCGAGGCGGCGACCGCCGGATGCGCCATCGTCCTGCCCTCGGACGGCCTCGTCGCCAAGGAATTCAAGGCGGGCGCCGCCAATACGGCGCTGCCCGTCGACGCCGTGCCGGCCGACGGCATGATCCTCGATGTCGGGCCGAAGACGGTCGACAAGATCAACGAATGGATCGGCCGGGCCGCGACGCTCGTCTGGAACGGCCCGCTCGGCGCCTTCGAGATCGAACCCTTCGACCGTGCCACGGTTTCGGCGGCGGCGTTCGCCGCCGCGCAGACGAAGGCCGGCAAGCTCGTTTCGGTGGCGGGCGGCGGCGACACGGTGGCGGCGCTCAACCATGCCGGCGTCGCCGACGACTTCACCTACATCTCGACGGCGGGCGGCGCCTTCCTCGAATGGATGGAAGGCAAGCCGCTGCCGGGCGTCGAAGTGCTGAAGGGCTGAGCTCGCGCCGCGACGGGGCGGCGTCAGGCGGCGAGGTGACTGAGCACGACAGTGGCGGAGATCGCGGCCAGCGCGGCCAGCGCCACCTTCCAGGCGTCGCGCCGGCGCCTGAGGCCGGGCAGCCCTAGGGGCTTTATGACCTGCACGATCATCAGCCCGAGCATCAGCAGGAGGAGCGCCTTCGACATGCCGCCATTGACCAGCATTGGCGGCGGCTGTCAAAGGTCCTGGCGCGTCGCCGGTGTCATGGGCAGGGGCGCGATCCGCCGGAATCGCACAGGCCGGCGGTCAGCCCGCGCGTCGGAACGATCTCGCTGTGGGTAAGCGTCGACAGGACACCGCCGAAGCAGGCGGCAAGGATGACGACGGCGGCAAGGCGGCGGACAGGCATGGAAAGCTCCCCTTCAGGACGAGGCAGATTTCGCCATATCGGGCCTGAAGCGCTGCTGAGTGCGCCGTTCATCCGCGGTTCGATTTCCTTGACGAAGAGTTAAGATCCTGATTTGGCTTATCTATCCTCGGTCAGGCCGGCGGCCGCGCCTGCCTGGCCGAGACTGGCTTTGGCGCCCCGGGGGCCGGTCGCGCGGCCCGCGGGCATCGCGGAGCCGGGGACAGACCCGGCCTCAAAATCGCAGTCATTTCCCTGTTGCAATTGGCGGGCGGTTCGGCCATATAGGCGCGGCTTCGGCGGAAACGCCGCGCGAGCGGGTGTAGCTCAGGGGTAGAGCACAACCTTGCCAAGGTTGGGGTCGAGCGTTCGAATCGCTTCACCCGCTCCAAATCTTCCTAGATTTGAACAGCAAAGAGGCTCGGGTATCCGGGCCTTTTTGCTGTCTGGGCTGCGGGGAGCGCATCCCGGTTTTCCCGCCATGTCAACATAGCTGCCTAATGCGGGGCGACTGCGGCCCTTCCGCACGGCGGCAACCAGTTCGCGGGTCGATGCGTCGCGCGGCGTGGCATGACAATTTCGGTCCCGCGGTATCGACGCGGCCGCAAACTGTGATAACCGCCGGGGGCAGGAAACAAGGGAGCAGAGCCGTGAGCCAGACGACCGTGGCGGATGCGATCGACAGCATCTATGCATCGCTTCAGTCGGATAATGCCGATCTCGACTCACATATCGCGACCCTCAAGGCGGCGCTGGCCGCGGCGGGTCAGAAAGAGGCCGTGTTCGATCCGGCAAAGCTGGCGCAAAACAACCGCTCTGGCCGCAAGTTGATGCAGGCCTATTTCCGGCAGCGCGGCGTGACGGTGAAGTTCGCTTCGCCCTGAATGCCCGCAGCGGCCTGCCGGACAACCGGCCGTCGAGGCGTCGTGACGCCAAAGCCACCGCCTGTCACGTCTCGGGAATATTTTCCCTGAAAATGACCTGAAGGCGAGGGGGATGCGGATCGTAGGTCTCGCCGCGAATGGTGCTCGACAGGATGTTGAGGGCCTCGCGGGCTTCGACGCGCGGGTTCTGGTCGATCACCGCGTCGATCGTGCCGTCGAGCAGCAGTTCCTTGGTGCCGCTGGTCACGTCATGGCCGACGAAGACGACCTCGTTGTGGCGGCCGCGCTCCTTCAGCGCGCGGGCGATGCCGGTATTGCCGGCGCCGACATTGTAGATCGCCGCAAGGTCGGGATGCCGGTCGAGCAGCGCGCAGGCCTCGACATAGGCCTTTTCGCGATCGTCGAGCATCTCGCGCATCTCGACGATGTGCAGATCGGGTGAGTCGTCGTTGAGAATATGGCGAAATCCCATCTCGCGCTCCTCATGGCCGCGATAGGCCAGCGAGCCGGCAAACAACGCCACCTTGCCGGGACGCCGGCCGACGAAACGGTTGACGAGATAGCCGGCGAGACGTCCGGCGGCGCGGTTGTCGATGCCGACATAGGCGACGCGCGGCACGTAGAGGATGTCCGAGGCGATGGTGACGACCTTGACTCCGCTCGCCGACAGCGAGCGGATCGCCTCGCGCACCGTGGGGTGGTCGAGGGCGATGACGCCCACGCCGCGCGTGCGGCCATGCAGACCCTGCAGCGTGCGCGCCAGCGCATCGGGATTGAAGCCTTCTATGGCCTCGACATGCACCTCGAGCTGGGGGCGCGACAGGGCCTGCGTCTCCAGTTCGGACCTCAGAGCCTGCATGAACGGGTTGGTTCCGGCGGGAAGCGCGAAATCCAGCCTGATCGCGCCCGCCGGCGCTGCCTGCGCCGCGGCCGGCGCAGCTTCCGCGATATAGCCGAGCCGCTGTGCCGTCTCGATGACGATCTCGCGGGTGCGCCCGCGCACCCCGGCGCGGTTGTTGAGGACCCTGTCAACCGTGGCGGCGGAGACCCCGGCCTCCCGCGCCACGTCCGTCAAAGTTGCACGCAATTCCCTGCACCTCCGTCGCCGCACCCCTCGGCGCGTTGTCGAAACCAGTGGAGAGGGGGTGACACCCAGTCCGGTTCTGAGGGGAAATGACGCATGAAGCCATTGTGGCACGTCGACCGGAGGCGTGGAATGCGGCATTCCGAACCGTCCCTCCAAACACTGGAAAAGCTTTCAGAATCATGCGGTTCCTGGGGCATTTCAGGGGAAGGCGACGGCATTTCGTTCCCTGGATGATTTGTTATGATGTTTTTTGATTGCATTGATGTTGACACCTGCAATGCGTTCGCGTCAATATCCCTCATAAGGGCCGGGGAGGAACGCGGCTCAGGGAGGACTTCATGTCAGATTTGATCCGCGTCTCGCGGCGACAGCTTCTATCGTCCGGCGGCAGGGCCGTGGCGCTTACCGCGGCGATCGGCATCGCGCCGCGCTTCCTGCGTCCCGGCCGTGCCTATGCGGCCGATGCGCTTGCGGCCGGCATGATCGGCGGCCCGACCGGCTTCGACGGCGCCGAGCGCTACCAGTATGGCGCCGACACGCCGGAAGGCCGCGCCGTCGAGGCGGCGAAGGCGCTGAAGGCCGGCGGTGCGGACCGGATCGTCCTCGGCCTGTCCGACGGCTCGATCGGCCAGCTAACCCAGCCCTTCCCGGCCGGCGCGCCGTCGATCAAGGAGCTGTGGGAGCGGGAGACCGGCATTGCGCTCGACATCGTCGGGGTGCCGAACGGCCAGGAATTCACCAAGACGATGCAGGACATCTCCACCAAGGGTGGGGCCTACGACATCTACGCCGTCGAGTGGAACCGCCTCGGCGACCTCGCCGAGACGGGCGGCATCATCAAGCTCGACGACTTCGTCGCCAAGCACAGACCGGAGTGGGACAATCCCGACAACGGCTATGTCGGCGGCGCCAAGGGCGTCTCGCTGCTCAACCAGTATCGCGGCTCGACCTATGGCGTGTCGCTCGACGGCGATTTTCAGACCTGGGTCTACCGTACCGACCTGTTCGGCGACGCGGCCGAGCAGAAGGCGTTCAAGGACAAACACGGCTACGATCTCGCGCCGCCCAAGACCTGGAAGCAGCTCGACGAGATCTCGACCTTCTTCCACCGTCCCGACCAGAACATGCTCGGCTCGACCGACATCCGCAACCAGGGCTGGGGCTATACCAACTGGTACCAGCGCTACGTCACGATGGGCAATCCGAACCAGTTCCTGTTCGGCGACGACGGACAGCCGCTGATCAACTCGCAGGCCGGCATCGACGCGACCAGCGAATATATCGCGTCGCTGGCCTACAAGTCGCCCGATGCGGTGTCGTGGGGCTGGCCGGAGCAGTACGGCAACTTCGCCAAGGGGGGTGCTGCGATGACTTGCGCCTTCTCCAACCTGCCGAAATTCCTCGACAACGCCGCCAACAAGGATTCGGCCGTCACCGGCAAGATCGGCTCCATGCTGCCGCCGGGCCGCGAGGTCGACGGCAAGCTGATCAGCCGCTCGGTTCTGTGGCTCAATTTGTCGGCCTCGGTGTCGGCGCAGGCCAAGAACCCGGAGCTCTGCTACCTCTTCCTGCAATGGCTGGGGTCGGCGCGCATCTACGCCTGGATGACCGCCAATCCCGGCGGCTATTTCGATCCGTTCCGCCTCTCGGACTTCTCCGATCCGCTGGTCCGCCAGACCTACCACGCCTACCACATGGACGTGGTGCGCGAGACGGTGGCCCGCACCGTGCCGACCATCAACTATCCGGGCGCCACGGCCTTCCACAATGCGCTCGACGAGAACCTGGTCGCCGCGCTGACCAAGGCCAAGACCGCCGAACAGGCCATGGCCGACACCGAGCGCGAATGGAAGCGCATCGCCCGGCGCACCGGCGAGGACAAGCTTTTGGAGGCGATCAAGGCGAACAAGGAGGCCTGGCCGACCATCACCGATCCGATCGGCTGATCCTCCCGAGCAGCCGTGGATTTGCCCCTCACCCTTACCCTCTCCCCGTGAAGACCGGGGAGAGGCGGATCGCCGATGTTGGAGCTGCGTCCTTCTCCCCGTTTTTACGGGGAGAAGTGCCCGGCAGGGCGATGAGGGGCAGAGCCGTCCCCAAGTAGTTCAAGGCAGGCCTGAAACCGACCGAGATGAAGCGTTCCATCCCCTTCGAGTTCTTCCGATACGCCGCGATTCTCGCGGCGACGGCGATCACGCTCATCCCCATCCTGTGGATGGCGTCGATGGCGTTCAAGCCGATCGGCGAATGGTCGGCGACTGGCGCCGAGCTGACATGGTGGCCGAAGGAGCCGACGCTCGCCAATTTCCGTTTCATCTTCGGCGAATCCGACTCGAGCCTGATCGTCGCGCTCGACCGCACGGCGACCAAGCCGATCCTGTCCTCGCTGCTGTCGGCCGTCTTCGGTACGGCGATCGCCATGGGCGCCGGCACCGCCGCGGCCTATGGCCTGTCGCGCTTCGGCTCCGGCCAGAACCTGCCGCTGGCGCTGATCCAACTGCGGCTGTTCCCGCCGATGGCGGTGATGATCCCGGTGATGATCATGTGGGCGTTCCTGAACCTCACCGACACCTGGTGGGGGCTGGCGCTGGTCTACGGCATCGTCACGCTGCCCTTCGCCTTCTGGCTGATGAAGACCTTCTTCGACGACATGCCGCGCGAGATCGAGGAGGCGGCGCTGGTCGAGGGCTGCTCGCGGCTGCGCGTCTTCACCCGCATCACCCTGCCGATGATGCGCGCGCCGCTCGCCTCGGCGGCGCTGTTCGTCTTCATCCTCAACTGGTCGGACTATCTGATCGCGCTGCTGCTGACGACGCGCGAATGGGTGACGGTGCCGGTCTACATGGCGTCGCTGTCGTCCTCGATGACCGGCCAGCTCTACGGCGCCAAGGCGGCGCTCGGGCTGATCGCGGCGATCCCGCCGGTGATCATGGGCATCGCCATCCAGAAGCACCTGGTGCGCGGCCTGACCTTCGGGGCGCTGAAGCAATGAGCGGCCGGGCAATCGTACATACAGTCTATCCGTTCCGATCCGGCTTCGCCGGCTCGTATCGGCAACACCCCCTCACCGGCCCTTCGGGCCACCTCTCCCCCTGCCAGGGGGAGAGGATCGCTGGCCGCAATCTGGCGTCTCAATCGGAACCGCCAATCCTCTCCCCCGGACAGGGGGAGAGGTGGCACGCGAAGCGTGACGGTGAGGGGGTGAAGCCTCGCCGTGCCGCAGGCGCGGCGTGGAGCGAAGAAGTTGCGGGAGCGCTTACGCGATGAGCGCGGCGACCGACATGACACCAGCGATCGCCATCATCCCGACGCAAAAGCCGGCCCGCGACGAATCCGCCCGTCTCGGCTTCCGCCTCACCCTGCCGGCGCAGATCCTCGTGCTGTTCATCGCGGTCTTCCCGATCCTGATGCAGCTCTACATCAGCCTGACCGACTGGTCGCCGCTGTCGGGCACCGATTGGTGGAATGCGTGGGAACTGTGGAACAGCTTCGCGAACTATACGGATCTGGTGGCGGACAACCGCTTCTGGAGCGCCATGTGGCGCACCGCGGTCGTCATGCTGGTCTGCGTGCCGGCCGAATTCCTGCTCGGCCTGGCGCTGGCGACGCTGTTCGCCGACGAGTTCCCGGGGAAGCGCCTGCTCTATTCCATATTGCTGATGCCGATGATGGTCGTGCCGGCGGTCGCCGGCTATATGTTCTTCATGCTGTTCCAGTCGGGCGGCCCGGTGAACGACATCCTGTCGAGCCTGACGGGAACGCGCGTCGCCATCGCCTGGCTCTCCGATCCGACCCTGGCGCTGGTCGCCGTGATGATCGCCGACATCTGGCAGTGGACGCCGCTGATGTTCCTCATCCTGCTCGCCGGGCTGGTCGGCGTGCCGGAGGACCAGATCAAGGCGGCGACGCTGCTCGGCGCCAATCCCTGGCAGCGCTTCACGACGATCGTGCTGCCGAAGATGAAGACGATCATCATCATCGCGCTGGCGATCCGCGTCATCGAGAACTTCAAGATCTTCGATACGCTCTACATCATGACCGGCGGCGGGCCCGGCGTCGCCACCGAGACGATCTCCGTCTACATCTACAAGGTCACCACGCAGGACCTGATCTGGGGCTATGTGGCGGCCATCGCGCTCGCCATCCTGATCGTGCTGTCGATCGTCGCCGTGTGGGCGATGAAGCGCATGGCCGCCGCGAGGGTGGCGGCATGAGCGCGATCCACCTTCAGAACCTGGTCAAGCGCTTCGGCGACTTCACCGCGCTGAAGACGATGGACCTGGCCATCGCCGACGGCGAGTTCATGGCGCTGCTGGGGCCGTCGGGCTGCGGCAAGTCGACGACGATGAACATGATCGCCGGCATGGAGGATCCGAGCGAGGGGAAAATCCTGTTCGGCGACCGCGACATGGCCGGCGTGCCGATGGGCCGGCGCGGCGTCGGCTTCGTCTTCCAGAACTATGCCATCTTCACCCACATGACGGTGCGGCAGAACCTGTCCTACGGGCTGCGGATGCGCGGCGCGCCGAGGGCGGAGATCGACCGGCGCACCGGCGCGATCGCCGAACTGCTGCAGCTCACCCCGATGCTCGACCGCAAGGCCGACCGGCTGTCGGTGAACATCCTGCAGCGGGTCGCCATCGGCCGCTCGGCGATCATGGAACCGGCGATCTTCCTTCTCGACGAGCCGCTGTCGAACGTCGATGCGGCCTTTCGCGCGGTGATGCGCACCGAGCTGAAGCATCTGCAGCGGCAGTTCCGGCAGACGATGGTCTATGTGACGCATGACCAGCTCGAGGCCATGACGATGGCCGACCGCATCGCGGTGATGGACCACGGCGTGCTGCAGCAGGTCGGCACGCCGCTCGACGTCTACAACAATCCTGCCAATGTGTTCGTGGCGCGCTTCATCGGCGCGCCGGGCATGAACCTCCTCATGGGCCGGCCGGCGGAGAGCGATCGCGGGCTCGTCGTCGATCTCGGACCTCTCGGCGTCACCCCGCCGCTGCCGGACGAGCTCGCCGCGGCTTTGCGCGCCCGCAGCGGCGACGTGCTCTACGGGTTCCGCCCGGAGCAGGTCTCGATCGCCGCCGAGGGGCGCGGCCTGGCATTGCCGGTCAATTTCGTCGAGCGCATTGGAGCGCGCACCATCGTCCACCTCGGCCAAGGGGCCGGCGCGGTGAAGGCGGTGTTCGACAACGATGTGCGCGTGGCGATCGGCGAGACGCTGGTGGTGTCGCCGGTGGCGGCCTCGGTGCGGGTGTTCGATGCGGCGAGCGGCGTGGCGATCGGGGGCACGGGATGATCTTGCACCTGCCTACCGGCGCTTGGAATTCGCCCCCTCCACCGCCTTCGGCGGTTCCCCTGCCCCGTAAACGGGGGAGGATCAACGTCGCGGCCGGCCGCACCCTCAAATCCTCCCCTGCGAAGCGGGGGAGGGGGACCGCCGAAGGCGGTGGAGGGGGCGCAATCTCCCGCAGCCTGTCGGGGGTTGCCACCCATGGCTGAGATCGCCTTCCGCAACGTCACGAAGCGCTACGGCCAGACCGTCGCCGTCGGCGACGCGTCGTTCACCGTCGACGACAACGAGTTCTTCTGCTTCTTCGGCCCGCCGCTGTCGGGCAAATCGACGATCCTGCGGCTGATCCTCGGGCTGGAGACGCCGGACCAGGGCGAGGTGCTGATCGACGGCCGGCCGGTCAACGCCGTCTCGCCGGCCGAGCGCAACGTGGCGATGGTGTTCCAGAACCTGGCGCTGTTCCCGCACATGACGGCGCGCGAGAACGTCTGCTTCCCGCTGGTGGAACGGCGCGTAGCGGCGGCCGACATCGAGCGGCGGCTGGCCGACGTCGCCGCCAAGCTGCATATCGGCCATATCCTGCACAAGCCGCCGGCGCAGCTTTCAGGCGGCGAGCGGCAGCGCGTGGCGATCGCCCGCGCCCTGGTGCGCGATCCGGCCGCCTATCTGATGGACGATCCGATCTCGGCGCTCGACGCCCGGCTGCGCGAGGAGACCCGCGTCGAGCTGAAGCGCATCCAGCGCGAGCTCGGCAAGACGCTGATCTACGTCACCCACGACCAGGAGGAGGCGATGTCGGTGGCCGACCGCATGGCGATCCTGGAGGGGGGCCGGATCCGCCAGATCGGCACGCCGGCGGAGATCTATGACGCGCCGGCCAATACCTATGTGGCGCGGCTGCTCGGCTCGCCGATGATGAACATCCTCGATTCGCAGCGCGGTTCGGGCGGCGTCGTCGCGGCGGACGGGGCAATCCGCATCGCGGATCAGGCGGTGCCGGGCGAGGCGACGTCGATCGGCGTCCGGCCGGAAGACCTGAAGGTCATGCCGTGGGTCGAAGGCGCCGAAGGCACCCCGGCGCGGGTCTACGAGGTCGAGCCGCTCGGCGGCTATACGGTCGTCACCCTCGACGCCGGCGCGTCGCGGCTGCGGGCGCTGATGCGCGGCCAGCCGGACATCCGCACCGAGGCGCAGGTGGCGCTATCCTGCGACCCGCGACGGGTCCATTATTTCGGACAGGGCGGGGGAGCGCTGGCCCGATGAACGCTGCCGCGGACGAGACCAGAGGAGGAGAAGTGTTGGCCGAGACCAGGTTCGAGCCGGACGTGACCGTCCGCACGAAAGACTACCGCATCGGCGCGGTCGGCGCCGGGATGATCATGGCCGAGTGCCATCTCGCGGCGTACAAGGAGGCGGGCTTCCCGGTGGTCGCCATCGCCTCGCGCACCAGGGCCAACGCGCAGAAGGTCGCCGATCGCTGGGGCATCCCGAAGGTCCATGACACGCCGGAGGCGCTGATCGAGGATTCCGGCATCGATATCGTCGATCTCGCCTACCCGCCGGACCAGCAGCCGGCGCTGATCCGCCACGCGCTCAAGCAGAAGCACATCAAGGGCATCCTGGCGCAGAAGCCGCTGGCGCTGTCGCTGGAGGAAGCCATCAAGCTGCGCGACGAGGCGAAGGCCGCCGGCAAGATCCTCTCGGTCAACCAGAACATGCGCTACGACCAGTCGATGCGCGTGCTGAAGCAGATCATGGGGTCCGGTGCGCTCGGCGACATCGTCTTCGCCCAGATCGATATGCATGCCATTCCGCACTGGCAGGGCTTTCTGCAGGACTACGACCGGCTGACCCTGTCGAACATGAGCGTGCATCATCTCGACGTGCTGCGCTTCCTGTTCGGCGATCCCGACGAGATCACCACGCTGACCCGCAAGGATCCGCGCACCACCTTCGACCATTCCGACGGCATCACGGTGTCGACGCTGCGCTTCCCGTCCGGCGTGCTGGCGCTGTCGCTGGAGGATGTGTGGTCCGGCCCGCGCCAGGAAGGGTACAAGGACGACCAGCACATCGACTGGCGGGTCGAGGGCACCAAGGGCACCGCCAAGGGCACGATCGGCTGGCCGACGGGTGCCGCCTCGACGCTGTCCTACGCCTCGACAACGGCCACCGGCGGCGAATGGGTGACCCCCACCTGGGAGACGATGTGGTTCCCGCATGCCTTCGTCGGCGTGATGGAGCAGTTGCAGCACGCCATCGCCAGCGGCGAGGCGCCGGCGCTCTCGGTCGCCGACAATGTCAGGACCATGCAGCTCGTCGAGGCGGGCTACCGCTCGATCGACGAGGGGCGGACGGTCAAGCTTTCCGAAATCTCGATCAACTGAAGTCCGCAGGGAGGAATATCCATCATGATGCAAGCCGGTATTTTCACGGGGTATTTCCCCTACGGCCTGGAAGAGACCGCGACGAAGATCCGTGGTCTGGGCTTCAACACGGTACAGCTCGACCTGCACTTCAAGGACGTCGACCTGTCGGCCGGCCAGATCACCAAGGACAAGGCGCGCAAGGTGCGCGACACGTTCCGCGACCACAATCTGCCGATCTGCTGCGTGTCGGGCTACACGAACATCATCCATCCGGACAAGGCGGAGCGCGCCAAGCGCGTCGGCTATCTGAAGGAGATCATCCGCAGCGCCCGCGATTTCGGCAGCCCCTACGTGATTTCCGAGACCGGCACCTACAACACCGAATCCGACTGGGTGCATCACCCGAAGAACAAGACCGAGGAAGGTTTCGAGGAGTGCCGCAAGGTCATCGCCGACCTCGCCCAGACCGCCTACGACCACGGCGCGGTGTTCCTGCTCGAGACCTATGTGAACAACGTCGTCGGCTCGGTCGAGGAGACGGTGAAGATGTTCGCGCAGGTCGACCATCCGGGCCTCGGCCTGCTGATGGACCCGACCAACTATTTCGAGACGCACAACATCGACAAGATGGACCAGATCCTCCACCAGGTGTTCGACACGCTGCAGGATAAGATCAGAATCGCCCACGCCAAGGACGTGAAGCGTTCGGGCGACGACAAGTCGGAGAAGCACGCCGACATCGGCGACGAGGATGCGCTGGAGAGCCATACTTTCCGCGGCGTCGGCGAGATCGAGCTGCCGGCCCCGGGCCTCGGCTCGCTCAACTACGACCTCTATCTCCAACTGCTGGCGAAGAAGCACCCCAACATTCCGATGATCATCGAGCATCTTTCGGAAGACGATATCCCGCGCGCCAAGAAGTTCCTCGACGGCAAGTTCAAGGCGAACGGTCTTTGACGACAGCGTGCTCCGGCCCCGGAAGACCTGTATTTGACAGCGGGGCGGGGCATGTCGTCTCTAAAGCGCGTCGCGTCATCGGACTCAGGCGACGCGCTTTAAGTTCTTGTTTTGACGCATGCCGTTGTTCCGAAACCGGTTCCCACTTTCGGGCGACATGCATTAGTGAGAAGCTGGTCGCGGCCCCCGCCGCGCCTGGTGGGAGGAATGCCGAAGCTTGCGGCCGGATATTTCGGATCGCAGAGCAGCGGACCAACATTTCACATGGGAGGTAATCGATGCTGAAGAGCTTGAGACTACTGATCTACGGCCTGCTGATCGCGCTGGCGCTGCCGGTCGCGGCACAGGCCAAGACGTTCTACTGGATCTCGCATGGCGGACCGGCGGACCCGGTCTGGACCTACTTCCTGCAGGGTGCGGAGATGTGGTCGAAGTCGACGGGCAACACCGTCAACACCTCGTTCCACAATGGCGACGTGCCTTCGCAGCAGGAAGCGCTGCGCGCCGCGATCGCGGCGAAGGCCGACGGCATCGTCACCACCAGCCCGGATCCGGGCAGCCTGGTCGAGATCGTCAAGGAAGCCAAGGCGGCCGGCATTCCGCTGATCAACTTCAACACGCCGGACCCCGCCGCAAACTTCCAGGCCTATGTCGGCGCCGACCTGACGGTCGTCGGCAAGGGCTGGGCCCAGTACCTGGTCGACAAGGGCTTCGTGAAGCAGGGCGACTTCGTCTGGATGCCCGTCGAGGTTCCCGGCGCCAGCTACGGCGTCGAGGAGGAGAAGGGCATCAGGACGGTGTTCGAACCGCTCGGCATCACCTGGGAAGTGACCGAGACGACGCTCGACCAGGCCGAGGTGATCACCCGCATGAGCGACTATCTCAGCGCCAACCGGGCCAAGATCAAGGGCATCATCGGCCTCGGCGACCTCGCCACCGGCTCGATCAAGCGGGTGTTCGATCAGGTCGGCGTCAAGCCGGGCGAAATCCCGGTCGTCGGCTGGGGCAATTCGCTCGATACGACGAGCGAGGTGCTGGAAGGCTACGTGAATGCCGCGCAGTGGCAGGACCCGCAGGCGACCAGCTACCTGGCGCTGTCGCTGGCCCTGATGGCGACGGACGGCGTCCCGCCGGCCTTCGACATCATCACCGGCGCGCTCTACGAGAAGGACACCGCGCAGGTCTATGCCGATGTGATGTCGGGCAAGTGAGAACCGCGTCGTGACTGTTGCGCCGCCTCTCGTCCGGCCCGCTCTCTCTCCCCGCTTGCGGGGAGAGATGCCCGGCAGCGCTGCGAGGCGCGATGGCAACGTCGATCATCCAGAGCCTCCGGCCACTTGCGTCGGTCACGGTCCTCGTAAGGGCAGAAAATGCTGCAGCGCCTGTTTCTGAAGCCGGAATTCGGACCGCTCGTGCTCCTCATCGTGGAGCTGGTGGTGTTCACGGCCATCAATCCGCAGTTCCTGTCGGCGCTGAACATCAGCAATACGCTGGCCTTCTCGGTCGAGCTCGGCCTGGTGGCGCTCGGCATGACGCTGCTGATGACCTCGGGGGAATTCGATCTCTCCGTCGGCTCGCTGTTCGGCCTGACGCCGGTGATCATGTGGACGCTGTTCAACGCCGGCTCGCTGCCGCTGGAGCTGTCCTTCGTCATCGCGCTCATCGTGGCTATCTTCATCGGCTGGGTGAACGGGCTGTTCGTGACACGGCTGAAGATTCCGTCCTTCCTCGTCACGCTGGGCATGCTGCTGGTGGCGCGGGGCACCGCGCTGTTCATCACCGACGGCTTCCCGCAGCGTACCTGGAATTCCGGCCAGCACTGGCTGGCCCAGGTGCTGGTGGGCGATTTCTATGTCGGCCCGTTCCGCATCTACATGTCGCTGTTCTGGTTCATCCTCGTGGCGGTGCTGCTCGGCTACACGCTGACGCAGACGAAGTTCGGCAACTGGATCCAGGCGTCGGGCGGCAACGCCAACGCGGCGCGGGCGCGCGGCGTCAATGTCGACCGCACCAAGGTCGCGCTGTTCATGCTGTCGTCGTTCCTGGCGGCCTTCGCCGGCATCATCAGCTCGATCCGCACCTCGGCCGCCAACCCCAACAGCGGCACCGGCTACGAGCTCGAGGT
>JAHBYY010000076.1 GCA_019635715.1 Rhizobiaceae bacterium
GGGCCAGACCATCCGCATGATGGGTACCGGCGCGCGCTATCCGGTCGAGCGCACCGGCTTCTTCACGCCCAAGATGGTGCAGGCCGAGGAGATCGGCCCCGGCGAGTTCGGCTTCATCACCGCCTCGATCAAGGAGGTGGCGGATACGCGCGTCGGCGACACCATCACCGAGGACCGCCGCCCGACCGCCCAGGCGCTCGAAGGCTTCAAGCCGGCGCAGCCCGTCGTGTTCTGCGGCCTCTTCCCGGTCGACGCCGCCGATTTCGAGGATCTGCGCGCCGCGGTCGGCAAGCTCAGGCTCAACGACGCCAGCTTCTCCTACGAAATGGAAACCTCGGCCGCGCTCGGCTTCGGCTTCCGCTGCGGCTTCCTCGGCCTGCTGCATCTCGAAATCATCCAGGAGCGGCTGGAGCGCGAGTTCGACCTCGACCTGATCGCCACCGCGCCCTCGGTCGTCTACCGCATGAACCTGCTCGACGGCTCCACCAAGGAGCTGCACAACCCAGCCGACATGCCCGACGTGATGAAGATCACCTCGATCGAGGAGCCGTGGATCCGCGCCACCATCCTCACCCCCGACGACTATCTCGGCGGCATCCTCAAACTCTGCCAGGACCGGCGCGGCATCCAGGTCGACCTCTCCTACGTCGGCAAGCGCGCCATGCTGCAATACGACCTGCCGCTCAACGAGGTCGTCTTCGACTTCTACGACCGGCTGAAGTCGATCTCGAAGGGCTACGCCTCGTTCGACTACCACCTGACCGACTATCGCGAGGGCGACCTGGTCAAGATGTCGATCCTGGTCAACGACGAGCCGGTCGACGCGCTGTCCATGCTGGTCCACCGCTCGGCGGCGGAAAAGCGCGGCCGGCAGATGTGCGAGAAGCTCAAGGAGCTGATCCCGCAGCACATGTTCAAGATCCCGATCCAGGCGGCGATCGGCGGCCGCATCATCGCCCGCGAAACCATCTCGGCGCTGCGCAAGGACGTCACCGCCAAGTGCTACGGCGGCGACGTCAGCCGCAAGCGCAAGCTGCTCGACAAGCAGAAGGAGGGCAAGAAGCGCATGCGCCAGTTCGGCAAGGTCGACATCCCGCAGGCGGCGTTCATCGAGGCGCTGAAGATGGGGGATTGAGCGGTTCGGCCCGCAGGGCCGAACGCATAGACCCGGTGGGTCTATGCGAGCGAAAATCCGGGTGGGAGCTGCCGAAGGCAGCGGGTCCCACCCCGGGGATGGCGCTGCCTATCCCTCCCCCTCGAGGGGAGGGTGGACGGCCGCAGGCAGGCCGGGTGGGGTAGCTGCGGCAGCGCGCCGACGCCTTTCCTTATCCCCTTGTGGGAGAAGGTGCCGCTCTCGAGCGCACGGAGTGAGCGAGAGAATAAGCGGCGGATGAGGGGTGTTGGACGGAGTGCTAAGCTCCCGAGCGTTGGGCCTTGTCCACGGGCGCGTCCCTATAAGTCCCGCTCCGTCCAACACCCCTCATCCGACCTCGCTTCGCTCGGCCACCTTCTCCCACAGGGGGAGAAGGTAGGTCTCACCCCATCCCCGCCACCTTCTCCGGCCGGATGCGGTAGTTCACCCGCACCTCGCCCGGCTGGCGGAACGGGTATTTGTCCTTGCCGAGATATTTCTTCGCCAGCGCGTCGATCTGGTCGTCGGCGCCCTCGGTGCTGATCTCGACCACCCGCCCCTGCACCATCAGCGCGTGGTAGTCATTGGCCGGGTCGACGGCGGAAAATGCGACGCGCGGGTCGCGGCGCACATTCCTGTCCTTCAGGCGCCCGACCGCCGAATTGACGATCAGGTCGTCGCCGTCGACGGCCACCCAGACCGGGCTGGTCGACGGGCTGCCGTCATCGTTCAGCGTGGTGAGATGGATCAGGACCGGCTGGTTGAGAATTGCCTTCCACGCGTCGGACAATGACATGCGTGCTCTCCCTTCGTTCGACGGAAGAGCCAACCATATTCCGGCGCGCAAGCGGTGCAAGGTGGATTGGTGATGTTGGGCCGGACAATCGCATATGGGCTCGACGCGATGGTCGACCCTCTCGCCGTCTCGCGGCGCCTGTCCCGGGATCCTGCGGTCTGCACCTTCGCTGCGCCCGGCTTCGCCACAGGATGACGAGGTGAGACAGGCGGTTTCTTCCGGCAACCGCCCGCCGCGAGCCAGGAGAATGCATCAGAGGGGAGAGTTTTTCGTCTCGGTACCGGCATCGGCCCCTGTTTGTCGCGGATATCGACGGGTCGTGGCGCACCCCCACCCCTGCCCCTCCCCACAAGGGGGAGGGGAAAGCGCGATGTCATCGCTCTCAAATCATTGACGAATTGTCGGGCGCAAGCGCCTGACGACCCCTCCCCCTTGTGGGGAGGGGCAGGGGTGGGGGTTCGCCGGCGATAGCTTCGAGCCGTGGCGGATGCCTCAGGCATCGCATAAATCAATCCCCGCCCCCTCCGCATCGCGCAAACTCCTCGCCAGTCCCTTCCGCGGGAACGCCGCTCATGACGGTGGACGTGCGGGGAGGGGCCGGCGCCTCCGGTGCGGGTCGACGGACCGCGACACCCGGGGAGGGTCCGCCGAAGGCGCCCCCGCGGACACTACGGTCCGTGCGTGCTTGGCAAAGCACACAACCGCCGCGAGGCGGGTAGGGCGCCGGGCGAACCTCACCAAACGCCGGACGGGCGGCTGCGCAATCGCGCAGTGCATTGCGATGAGCGGTTTCGCAGCCGCCCGTCTTCCCGTTCCAACCCGGACGGCCCTTTGCGGCCGGGCCGGACGGCGGCGCAGGGCCTTTCGGCCGGCCGGACTCATCCAGGGAGGTTTTCGATGCGCAGGCGCAGGCCGGACGAAGAGCCCTATCAATGGCCGGTGTTCGTGCCGCGCCACCCGCCGCGCCATCCCTGCCAGAACGACGCGCAATACGCGGCCGGGCGGCGCAGCACAGAACGCCACTATGAAAGCCTGTCGGTGTGGCTCGGCATGGCGCAGCAGCTCGCCACCCATGCCGGGCTGTTCCGCCGCTGCGAACGCGCCGCCTGCCGGCGCGCCAAGCGCTGCGACGGGCGCTACGGCCAGGACGACTGGTCGGTCGCCTTCGGGCCGATCCTGCCGCCCTGCGTGCCGCGCGAGCCGGCGATCGTCGACAGGTTCCGCGCCGTGATCCTCGAGGAGATGCAGCACCTGATCGACAGCGGCGTGTGGACGCGGTGAGGCCGTGGGCGGGTTTCTTCCGGCCGCCTGGCGATTTCCCCTGCCCGCGCCTGGCCCCGGTGGCGGCCGCGGAGCCTTTCGTGCGATCCTTCGGCGCGACGGGGCGAATCGCGGAGGCGGGCATGGCGCGGCGGGGATGGGGTGTGGCGGCCGCGTTCGGCGCCGCGCTTTGCGCGGCATCGGCGCATGCGGCCGACGAGATGGCCGTCTACATGAAGAACATGACGGAGCGTTCCGTCGCGGTCGAGCTCTACGCGCAGGACCGCCGTTTCGTCTGGCCGGGCGGCGACCAGGTCTACCTGCTGGAGAAGGGCGAGAAGAAGTCCGTGCCGATCGCCTGCCGGCCGGCCGAGCGCATCTGCTGGGGCGCCTGGCGCTACGGCAACGATCGTTTCTGGTGGGGCACCGGGCCGGACAATGGCCGCGCCTGCGAGGAGTGCTGCATGATCTGCGCGCCGAAGACCACGGAGACCGTCGAAATCGGACCGTGACGGATTGCCCGTCCGGGTCATTTTTCGAGGTTGTTGAGCAGCGTGTCCCAGTCGATCTTGAGGTTGTCGTCCTCGGGCAGGAAGCTGTGCTGCGGGATCGCCATGCGCTGGCGCTCGCGCTCCTCATGGTCGCGATGCACCTTCTCGGCGGCGGTCAGCGCGCTGACATTGCTCATCGAGAAGAGTTGGCAGTAGGCGACGGCCAGGCCGCCGGCGTCGCGGACCGCGGCGAGGTGCTCGGCGCCGAGTGCCGCCAGCGCCTTCTCGTCGACGCGCAGCAGGCCGCCGATCTGCACCTGGCCGTCGCCGGTCGGGATCGCCAGGGTCCAGGGTTCGAGCAGGCCGTGCCGGGTCAGCGCGGCGGCGGCGCGGCGCACCACCTCCTCGCCCTGCAGGGAACGCGCGATGTATTCCAGCACATAGCGCGTATGCTGCGCCAGCGCGCCCTCGGCATCGAAGAATGGAAACCCGTCCTCACCGACCGCCAGGTCCTTCGCCAGGCCGCTCGCCTCGTCGAAATGCAGCGCGTAATTGTTGTCTCCGGTCCGCACCAGGCTGAACGGATAGCGCTGGATGGCCATCGGCAGATGGGCTCCGATCCAGCGGCCGTTCGGCGCGACGAAAAGGTTCTTCCCCGGGCGGCTTCCGAGCAGCGCCACCAGAACGGGCAAGGGCTTCACGTCGGCGAAGGCGAGCGGGAAGGCGCGCCCGGCCGCCGCCATCTCGGGAGCCGAGACGGTGACCAGATGTTCGCCCGTGGCGAAATGATAGTTCGGCGGGTTGAACCATTTCCGGGCCGCATAGTCGCGCGCGGTGACCGGCTGCATCGACTGGGTCATCGGGAGAACCGTCCTCCGAAGTCACATGATCGCGGCGGTAGGCCGCCTCGATGCCGAGGTCAAGCCGCCGCGTCCCCGGCGGCCGAACCGGGCTCAGCCGCCCCCGCCCATGATGATGTCGAGGATCGACGTCTCCCGCCTGACGCGCGGCCCGCCGACGTCGGCCTTCGGGACGGGATGGCCGATCGACGCTGTGGGTTCGTCGGCGACCGGACGCGCCGCAGGAACGACCGAAGGCGGCGGGGCTGTCCCTTCCGCCTCGGCGGCAACGGGGTCGCCCGAGGGCGTGGCAAACTGCGCCTGGTCGGGCACCGACGGATCGACGAGGTCGGGGGCCGGACGCCAGTCGCCGGGCAGCGGGCGCGGCTTGCCGTCATGCGCCGCCGCCATGAATTCGTGCCAGGCGATCGCCGGAAGGGCGCCGCCCGTCACCTTCTTCATCGGCTTGCCGTCGTCATTGCCGAACCACACGCCGGTCGTCAGCTCGGCCGTATAGCCGACGAACCAGGCATCGCGCGAGTTCTGGCTGGTGCCCGTCTTGCCGGCCGCCGGCCATCCGAAGGCCGCCTTGCGCGCCGTACCGTCGGAAATGGTCTGTGCCATCATGGCGTTCATCTTGCCGACGACGTCGTTGCTGATGACGCGCGGGGCGCGATTGTCGGGGCGCTGGTACAGCACGTCGCCGGCTGCCGAGGTGACGCGGTCGATCACATGGACGTCCGGACGGTAGCCGCCATTGGCGAACGGCACATAGGCGGCCGTCAGTTCGAGAGGCGTCACCTCCGAGGTTCCGAGCGCGATCGACGTGTTGGCCTGGAGCTGCGATTGGATGCCCATGCGCTGCGCCGCCTCGACGACCGAGCCGGCGCCCACCTCCATGACGAGCTGCGCCGCCACCGAGTTCAGCGATTTGGCGAGCGCCGTCGCCAGCGTCACCTGCCCGTAATATTTGCCGTTGTAGTTCTCGGGCGACCACTTTCCGATGCGGATCGGCGCGTCGTTGCGCAGGCTGTCGGGGCGCGAGCCCTGCTCCATCGCGGCCAGGTAGACGAAGGGCTTGAAGGCCGAGCCCGGCTGGCGCTTCGCCTCGGCGGCGCGATCGAACTGGCTGTCGGCGTAGTTGTAGCCGCCGACCATGGCGCGGATGCCGCCGGAGCCGTCGATGGCCACCAGGACGCCCTGGGAGACGTTGAGCTTCTCTCGGTTCTCGTCGACGAGCCTGCGGATCGACGCTTCCCCCACGTGCTGCAGGCGCAGGTCGACCGTCGTCTCCACGACGATGTCGTCGCGCACCTCGCCGATCAGGTCGGGAAGCTCGTCGACGATGCGGTCGGCGACGTAGTTTTCCGATCCGGTCCAGTAGGCGGCGGCGCGCGTCGCCGGGGCGCTCATCGCGCCCGCCATGTCGGTATCGTCGATCATGCCCTCCTCGCGCATCGCCCCGAGCACCAGTTGGGCGCGGGCCTCGGCCGCATTGGGATCGCGGGCCGGCGAAAGCCGCGACGGAGCCTTGAGCAGGCCGGCCAGCAGGGCTGCCTCGGAGAGCGTCACGTCGCGGGCCGACTTGCCGAAATAGCGGCGCGAGGCCGCCTCGACACCGTAGGCGCCCGAGCCGAAATAGACGCGGTTCAGGTAGATTTCGAGGATCTGGTCCTTGCTGTGCTCGTGCTCGAGCCAGAGCGCCAGCAGAACCTCCTGGACCTTGCGCTCGAGCGTCCGGTCGGGCTTGAGGAACAGGTTCTTGGCAAGCTGCTGCGTCAGCGTCGAGCCGCCCTGGGTGAAGCGCCCGTGAATGAGGTTCTGGACCATGGCGCGCGTCAGACCGATCGGGTCGATGCCGAAATGCGCGTAGAAGCGGCGGTCCTCGATGGCGATGACCGCCTCGGGAATGTAGGGCGACATCTCGTGCAGGCCGATCGATTCGCCCCCCGTCATGCCGCGATTGGCGAGCAGCTCGCCATCGGCCGAGACGATCCGGACATTGGGCGGACGGTCCGGCACGGCCCAGTCGGCGACGCTCGGCATCTGCGCGCCGTACCACGCGACGGTTCCGGCAAGCCCGATCGCCACCCAGATCGCCAGGACGCAGACCCAGTAGGTGAGCCGGCCGAGCAGGGAGCGGCGCGGCCTGCGGCGCGGCGCCTGCACCGGGCGCCGCGATGCGGCGGCCGAACCCGTCCCGGGACGCTCCGGCGGCTTGCGCTTCCTCGGCGCCGCGACGACGCGATCGTCCTCGTCGACCGAGAAGCCATCGGACGGCGGGGACGGCCCGTCGAAGGTCGGTTCTATGCGCGTGCCGTTCCGCCTAGCCATCGTCCCGAATTGCGTTCCCCGATTGCCGCGCGGCACCGGTTGGACAGTAAATGCGGCGATTTAAGGGGCCGTTAAGCGTAGGCCGGTCGGGGCTACATCGCGTCGCCGCGCGGCGGCTGCGTGTCCGGCGCCGCATCTCCGACCAGGCTGGCACGGCAAGGAGCCAGCGTGTCGAGATCCTTGTCGTAGACGCCGGTGTCGATACGCATCATGCCCAGGACTGTGTGGAACAGATTGTCGTGCGACTGATCGGTCTGCGCCTCGCCGGCAAGGCAGGAGGCATCGACGCCGGCCTTCGCCGCGGTCCCCAGCCAGAGAATGAACGGAACATGGGTCTGCTGCGAGGGCGCCATGAAATAGGGCGTGCCGTGCAGATAGAGCCCGTATTCGCCGAGCGACTCGCCGTGATCCGACATATAGATCATCGACGGATCGATGCGGTCCTGGCGCGCCGCCAGCTTGCCGATGATGCCGGCCAGGATGTGGTCGGTGTAGGCGATGCTGTTGTCGTAGGCGTTGACGATCTCGTCTCGGCTGCAATTGGCGAACTCGGCCGTCCGACAATCGGGCGTGAAGCGGCGGTATTCGTCCGTGTAGCGCAGATAATAGGCCGGGCCGTGGCTGCCGAGCTGGTGCATCACCAGAACCGCATCGCCCTTCACGCCATCGAGCCAGGCGTCGAGCCGGTCGAGGAGGATCTGGTCCAGGCATTCGCCGTTCTTGCAGAACCGCGCATCATCGCTTTGAAAAAGGTTGGTATTGGGAATGCGGTCGGCGACGCCCTTGCTGCCGGTGTTGTTGTCCCACCATTCGGCCTTGACGCCGGCATGCACGAGCACGTCCATGAGGTTCTCGGTTTCGACGCCTTTCCGGTGCGTGAAATCGGCTCGCGGGTAGACCGAGAACATGCAGGGCAGCGAAACCGAGGTGATCGTGCCGCAACTCGACGTATTGGGAAAATAGGTGATGTCGAGCCTGGCCGTCTCGGGATTGGTGTCGCGCCGGTAGCCGCCGAGCGAAAAGTTCTCGGCCCGAGCCGTCTCGCCGGCCACCACGACCACCACGCGCGGCTTCCTCGTGGCCCCGGCATCGGCAACTCGCGCGTCGGTTCCCAAAGGCTTGACGACGATCCTGCTGTCCTGGTTGCTGCGAATGACATATTTCACGGCGTTTCCGATCGGAACGACCGGATTGAGGCTCGTCAGCCATTCCTTGTGTTCGCGCGCGGTCGAGATGAAGGCGCCGGCCTGCGCGACGAAAGCCACGCCGGCGACGATCAGGCAGGGGACTATGATCGCCGTGTTCTGAAGCAGTTTCGCCAGGAAGGGACGGTGGTCGATGCGCACCCAGGCGATCAGCAGCGACGGCACGCCGGCCCACAGGACCATGTGCATGACGAAGGCCGGCGTCAGCAGATGGGAGGCTTCGCCACCTGTCGTCTCGACGGCGCTGCGGATCATCTCGATATCGATGATCGTGCCGAACCGGTCCATGAACCAGGCGCCGGAGACGGCGATGACGATCAGCAGGATATAGCTCGGCTTGGCCACGTAGGGGCTCGACAGGGCGAGGCAGGCGACCAGGAAGAGGCACAGCAGCACGACCGCCAGCAGAGACAAGATCAAGGCATGGCTGTCGAAGAGTGCGATCGACGTCTTCCAAAACTGGTGGTTGGTCACCGCCAGCAGGTAGGCCGCAACCAGCAGGGCCAGAAAGGGGCTGCCGATATGCGGCCGGGACGGGCGGAAACGGAATTGCAAGACGAACACCCTGGACTGATCACGCGCCGGAAGCCGACGGTTTCGGCTGGCCGGATAGGCAGCTTTGCTGACGGCAAGCTGAACGTGTGGCCCGGTGCCGGGACGCCGTCGATGCGACCTCTCGATGTATGGCTTGCAGGTGGAATGAACGGCCTCTAGCTTCACCAAAAACATATGGGGAAACGCCGATGCTTCCGGACCTCAAGGCCGGCTTCACGCTCGATGCGCGGCTGCATGCCGACAGCGAGCAGGTGATGTGGCTCGGTCTGTGCGAGCTGCGTGCGATGAACGACCGGCGCTGGCCGTGGCTTATCCTCGTTCCGCAACGCCCGGGCATCGAGGAACTGCACGACCTGACCCCGCTCGACCAGGCGATGCTGACCTTCGAGGCGAATCTCGTCGCCCAGTCGCTGAAGCGCCTGACCGGCTGCACCAAGATCAACAGCGGCGCGCTCGGCAACATCGTGCGACAGTTGCACCTGCATGTCGTCGCGCGCTCGGAGGGCGATCCGGCCTGGCCCGGGCCCGTCTGGGGTTTTGGTCCACGCGAGCCCTATCGCCCGGCAGAGCTGCGCAGCTTCATCGACAATGTGCGGGCGTCGCTGTAGATTCCTTCGGCACCATCCCGCCGCATTTCCAGCCAGCAGCCGAGCCCCCCATGACGTTCCGCCTGTTCGACGCGCCAACCCGCGAGCCCAGCCAGTTCGTCGGGTTTGCCGGCAACCGGATCGACCGGCAGTCGGAGAAGCGGAGCGACGATTCGGCCCGGCAGGCGCTCGCCGCGCAGGGCACGCGGATCCTGCTGGCGAGGGCCGGACGACTGCTGCTGAAGGCGGACGGCCCGGCAATGGTCCCGTTCTTCCATCGCGGCGAGATCGAAGGGCTGGCCAGCCTGGTCGACGAGGCGGTGCTGCTCGGCGTGGATGCGGACGGACCGGTGGTGGCGTTGCCGGCCGACATCGACCTGGAGGCCCTGCCCGAGACCCTGAAGGCCTTCGACTATCGCACCGTGCTCATGCAGGGCCTGCTGCCGGAAGCCGAGACCGGCGCGATGGCGCAGGCCGGCGCCCTGCTCGCCTGGCACGCGACGCACCGGTTCTGCGGGCGCTGCGGGCAGCCGACGGTGGCGCGGGCCGGCGGCTACAAGCGCGTCTGCACAGGTTGCAACGCCGAGCATTTTCCGCGTACCGATCCGGTGGCGATCATGCTGACGGTGACGCGCGACAAGGCCTTGCTCGGCCGCGGCGCCCATTTCGTGCCCGGCATGTATTCGACGCTGGCCGGCTTCATCGAACCCGGCGAAACGATCGAGGCGGCGGTGCGGCGCGAGACCTTCGAGGAGTCCGGCATCCAGGTCGGCCGCGTCGTCTACCATGCGAGCCAGCCCTGGCCGATGCCGTTCTCGCTGATGATCGGCTGCTTCGGAGAGGCGATTTCCGACGAGGTCAGCCGCGACGAGGCCGAACTCGAGGATTGCCGCTGGTTTTCGCGCGACGAGATCGTGTCGATGCTCGAGCAACGCCATCCCGACGGGATCAACGTGCCGCCGGTCGGGGCGATCGCCCACCATCTCATCCGCTTCTGGGCGGAGAACGGCTGAACACCAGAAATCGATCGGGAGGACGAAGATGATCCGCCACACCGTGGTTTTCCGTCTGCGGCACGCACAGGGGTCGGCCGAGGAGGGCGATTTCCTGCAGGCCGCCAAGGGGCTTGCCGACATTCCCGGCGTCGAGAAATTCGAGCGGCTGCGCGAGGTCAGCCCGAAGAACGACTACCGCTTCGGCTTCTCGATGGAATTCGCCGACCAGGCCGCCTATTCGGTCTACAACGACCACCCCGCCCATGCGGCATTCGTGCGCGATCGCTGGATTCCGGAAGTCGAGGCGTTCCTCGAGATCGACTACGCGCCGCTGGATTGAGTTCGGACGGGTCCAACAGGGAGGATCGACCATGTCGCTTGAATACTATGCCGCCTATGTCCTGGCCTGCATCGTCATCATCATCGTGCCGGGCCCGACCGTGACGCTCATCGTCGCCAACAGCCTGCGAGACGGCACCAGGGCCGGCCTGCTCAACGTGGCGGGGACACAGATCGGCCTCGGCATGATCATCGCGGCGGTCGGCTTCGGCCTTGCCTCGGCGGTTGAATCGATGGGCCATTGGTTCGACTGGCTGAGGCTGGCCGGCGCGGCCTATCTGATCTGGATGGGCTGGAAGATGCTGTTCGGCAAGATCGAGGACGATGCCGGTGTCATAGCCAGGCCGCGCGGCGGCTATCTGTTGCAGGGGCTGATCGTGGCGCTGTCAAACCCGAAAACGCTGGTCTTCTTCGGCGCGTTTTTCCCGCAGTTCCTCGACCCAACCGGCGATCAGGCGGCGCAGATCATGCTGATGGGCGTCACCGCGATGATCTTCGCCGCCGTCAGCGACGGCTTCTACGCGATCGCAGCCGGGCGCACGGCAGGGCTGATTTCGAAGCGGCGGGTGCGCGTCCTGACGCGGGTCAGCGGCGGATTCCTGATCGGCGGCGGCCTGTGGCTCGCGTTCAGCCGGGCGCGCTGAGGGTCGGCGCCCGCCGATCGAGGGAAAGCGACGCTCAATCGGCGACGTTCCATTCCTCGCGCGAGAAGCTGCGCGGGTAGACGCCGAGGATGCGCACTTCCTTGGAGAAGAAGCGCAGTTCGTCCAGCGCGTTCTTGACGCTCGCGTCCTCTGGATGCCCCTCGATGTCGGCGTAGAACAGCGTCGCGGTGAAGGCGCCGAGCTGGTAGCTCTCCAGTTTCGTCATGTTGACGCCATTGGTGGCGAAGCCGCCCATCGCCTTGTAGAGGGCGGCCGGCACGTTGCGGACCCGGAACATGAAGGTGGTCATCATGCGGGCGTCGGCCGACGGGCGCTCCACCCAGTGCTTGCTGCGGGTCAGGACCACGAAGCGGGTGACGTTGGAATCGGTGTCCTCGACATTCTCCTCCAGGATGTCGAGCCCGTAGAGGCTGGCGGCAAGCCGTGGGGCGAGCGCCGCCATGGTCGGGTCGCGCACCTCGGACACCAGCTTGGCGGCGCCCGCCGTATCGCCGGCGATCACCGGCTTCCAGCCGTTCTTGCGGATGTATTTGCGGCACTGGCCGAGCGCATGGATGTGGCTGTGCACCGTCCTGATCTGCTGACGCGCCACGCCGGGCAGCACCATCAGTTGGAAGTGAATGGGCAGGAAATACTCGCCGACGATGTGCAGTTTCGATTCCGGCAGGAGATGGTGGATGTCGGCGACACGGCCGGCGATGGTGTTCTCGATCGGGATCATCGCGAGGTCGGCCTTGCCGCTCTCCACCGCGTTGAACGCATCCTCGAAGGTCGGGCAGGGCAGCGGCTCCATGCCGGGGAACATGTTGCGGCAGGCGGTATCCGAGTTGGCGCCCGGCTCGCCCTGGAAGGAAATCCGGTTGGTCTTGTCGGGCATCTTCAGGCCTTCCTGCTCAGCATGTCGCGGGCGCGCTCCAGGTCCTCGGGCGTGTCGACGCCGAGCGGCACGGAGGCGACGAGCGACACGTCGATGCGCATCCCGGCTTCCAGGGCGCGCAACTGCTCCAGCCTTTCGCGGCGTTCCAGCGCGGACGGGCTCAGCCCGACGAAGCGCTCGAGCGCGGCGCGCCGATAGGCATAGAGGCCGACGTGATGATAGAGCGGGCCGTCGCCCCAGGGCGCGGTAGCGCGGGTGAAGTAGAGCGCCCGCAGCCGGGTCGGCGACAGCGGCGAGCCGACGACCTTCACCACGTTGGGATTGGTCCTCTCCTCGTCGCGGGCGATCTCGACCGCGACGGTGCCGATGTCGACTTGCGGATCGTCGAAGGGCGCCAGCGCCGCGGCGATGGTTGCCGGCTCGATAGTCGGCAGGTCGCCCTGCACGTTGATGACGGTCTCGACTTCGCGGTGCGGATCGACCGCCGTCAGTGCCTCGAAGATCCGGTCCGATCCGGATTCATGGTCGCCGCGCGTCATGACGGCTTCGTAGCCTGCCGCTTCGACGGCATCGGCGACCGACCGCGTGTCCGTCGCCACGACGACACGGCCGAGCCCCGTCTCGGCGGCGCGCGCCGCGACATGGACGATCATCGGCCGTCCGGCGATGTCGGCAAGCGGCTTGCCCGGCAGGCGGGTCGAGGCCATGCGGGCGGGGATCAGGATGAGGTGCGACATCGGTTCTCGGGGCGGGAAGCGGCTTCGGCTAAAGTGGCAAAACGTCTCACGGGCGGCGCCCTTATAGGAGTTGCAAGGGCAGAGCAAAAGACCTAGTTTCCGGCCACCTGACCGGGGGCGAATACCGGTCGCGGCGTCGTGCGCGGCAGGCGGTCCGGCCCACCCGCGCAGGATCATGGAGCTGGGGCGAATGGACTCTTTCGAATTCAACAAACTTGTCGGTGCCTTCCTCGGCGCCGTTTTCCTCGTCTTCTCCATCTCGCTGATCTCAGACGCGATCTTCGCGGCCCCGGCTCCCGAAAAGCCCGGCTATGCGATCGAGGCGACCGAGGAAGAGGCGGGCGGTAGCGGCGGCGAAGCACCGGCCCAGGAATCGGTCATCCCGCTGCTGGCGTCGGCCGACCTCGAGAAGGGCGCCGCGGTGTTCAAGAAGTGCGCGGCCTGCCACACCGACGATGCCAGCGGCGCCAACAAGGTCGGCCCCAACCTGTGGGGCATCGTCAACCGTCCGATCGCCGGCCATGAAGGCTTCGCCTACTCGGCCCCGATGAAGGAATTCTCGCAGGGCGGCAGCGTGAAATGGGACTACGAGCATCTCGACCACTTCCTGCTGTCGCCGAAGGGTCTGGTGAAGGGTACGGCGATGGGCTTCGCCGGCCTCAAGAAGGTCCAGGAGCGCGCCGACGTGATCGCCTATCTGCGCTCCAAGGCGGACAGCCCGGAGCCGCTGCCCGATCCGGCGGCCGCACCGGCCCCGGAGAACGCCTCGGCGCCCGCCGAGGGAGCCGCCCCGGCCGAGGGTGGCGCCGCTCCGGCGGAGCCGGCACCGGCCCAGTGACAAAAATGTAATCTGCCGACACATGAAAAAGCCGGGTTCCGCCCGGCTTTTTTGTTATCTGCTTTCGGCGTAGGCCGGCCGCGCGGTTCCCAAGGGCGCGGCGTGGGCTATGTTCGTCGTCGTATGAACGGATAGAGGAGTGTGCCGATGAAGGTCTTGCCGCTGGCCAAGGGACTGGTGCTGGCCTGCGCCGCCGTGATGCTTTCGGGCGCAGCCGGCCGGGCGCAGGAATGGCAGACCTCGTCGTCGCTGATGGGCGAAAGCAAGTACGGGCAGGACTTCAAGCACTACGACTACGTCAATCCGGACGCGCCCAAGGGCGGCACGCTGAACAGCGTTGCGACGGGCACGTTCGACAGCTTCAATCCCTACATCGTCAAGGGCACGCCGGCGGCCGGCTTCTCACCCTTCGGCGGCGGACTGCTCTACGAGACGCTGATGGAGCAGGCGACCGACGAGCCGAGCGTCAGCCATGCGCTGATCGCCGACGCCTACAAATATCCGGACGATTTTTCCTCGGCGACCTACCGCATCGACAGCCGCGCCCGCTGGCACGACGGCAAGCCGATCACCGCCGAGGACGTCGTCTGGTCGTTCCAGGTGCTGAAGGCCAACAGCCCATTGTACAGCCGCTACTACGACAATGTCACCGAGGCCGTGGCGGTCGACGATCACACGGTGGAGTTCAAATTCGACCAGAAGGGCAATCGCGAACTGCCGAAGATCCTCGGCGACCTGGCCGTGCTGCCGAAACATTGGTGGGAGGGAACCGACGCGAGCGGCAAGAAGCGCGACATCACCCAGCCGACGCTGGAGCCGCCGCTCGGCTCGGCCGCCTACCGCATCAAAAGCTTCAAGGCGGGCGCGGAGATCGTCTGGGAGCGCGTCGACGACTATTGGGGCAAGTCGCTGCCGGTGAAAGTGGGTCGCGAGAATTTCGACATGCGCCGCTACGTCTACTTCCAGGACGACAATGCGCAGTGGCAGGCTTTCACCAAGGGTGGCTACCAGGACATCCGTCCGGAGAATCGTGCGAAGAAATGGGCGACCGAATATAATTTTCCGGCGTTCGACGCGGGCGACGTCGCCAAGGCGACCTATCCGACCGAATCCGGCGAGCCGATGCAGGGCTTCGTCCTCAACACCCGCAAGCCGCAGTTCCAGGATCGCCGGGTGCGCGAGGCGCTGACCTGGGCCTTCGATTTCGAAAGCATGAACCGGACGCTGTTCTACGGGCTCTACACGCGCACCGACAGCTATTTCGAGGGCGGCGAGCTCGCCTCCTCCGGCCTGCCGCAAGGCAAGGAGCTGGAAATCCTCAACCAGTACAAGGACAAGCTTCCGCCGGAGCTGTTCAGCCAGGAATTCAAGCTGCCGGTCTACGATACGCCCAAGGCCAACCGCGACAATCTCCGCCGGTCCTTCGACCTGCTGAAGGAGGCCGGATGGGTGAGCAAGGGCGGCAAGCTGATCAACGAGAAGACCGGCGAGCCCTTCCGCATCGAGTTCCTCGGCAGCGATCCGTCCGACGAGCGGATCGCCGGGCCGTACATGGACAATCTGCGGCGGCTGGGCATAGAGGCCACGCTGAGGGTCGTCGACACCTCGCAATACATCGCCCGCTATCAGAGCTTCGATTTCGACGTGGTGACCACCGTGCTGGCGCAGTCGCAGTCGCCGGGCAACGAGCAGCGCGACTTCTGGTCGACGAAGGCCGCCGACACGCCCGGCTCGCGAAACGTTTCGGGCATCAAGGATCCGGTCGTCGACGCGCTGGTCGAGCGGGTGATTTTTGCCACGGACCGCGAGGATCTGCTCGCCGCCACCCACGCGCTCGACCGCGTGCTGCTGTGGGGCTTCTATGTGGTGCCGCAGTGGCACAATCCTGAGCTGTGGATCGCGCATTGGAACAAGTTCGGCGTGCCCGAGAAGCAGCCGGCCTATGTCGGCGTCGACACCGACTCGTGGTGGGTCGACGCAGAGAAGGAAAAGGCGCTGGCCGCCAAGTACAGAAGCGTCAACTGATGGGTGCGGCCGTGACGATTGTGCGGCAAGGCTTCTTCAGGGTCCGCCCCTTTGGGCGGTTGACCTCGATCGATCGCCGCTCGGATGTCGCAGATCGGATCACGGCGCTTGTGTCCCCCTCCCCCTTGTGGGGAGGGATACAGGGTGGGGGTACGTTGCCGTTCAGGAGCAAGCTGCAAGGTCCGTATCAAGCCCGGCGCTGGCTCACCCCCACCCCTTACCCCTCCCCACAAGGGGGAGGGGATCGCCAACGCCGCGCTCAATCGCCGGCGGAACGCTCGATAACTCAGGCCGCCATCGGGAGAAGGTTCGAGGCAGCATGACAATCGCAGTCGTCCCGGCCCTTTCTGTCTCCCGACGCCACTTCCTCGCGGGCGCGGCCGCGACTGCAGCCACGCCGCTGCTGCCCCGCCGTGCCCTCGCCTCCATCGCCACCGGCACGCCGCTGCACGGGCTGTCGGCCTTCGGCGACCTGAAATATCCGAAGACCTTCACCAATTTCGACTATGTGAACGTCGATGCGCCGAAAGGCGGGACGTTCAACTACGGCCCGTCGCAGTGGGTGTTCAATCAGAACCCCTATACGTTCAACACGCTGAACAGCTTCGTGGCGCGTGGCGATGCGCCGCCGCGCATCGAGATCTGCTTCGATTCGCTGATGGTTTCGGCGCTCGACGAGCCGGATTCGATCTACGGGCTGGTCGCCGAGAGCGTCGCCGTCTCGGCCGACCGCAACAGCTTCACCTTCCGTCTGCGCCCGGAAGCCAGGTTCCATGACGGCTCGCCGCTGACGGCGCAGGACGCCGCCTTCACCTACACACAGCTCAAGAAGGATGGTCATCCGGACCTGCTGCTGCCGCTGACCGAAATGACGGAGGCGGTGGCGATCGATCCGGCGACGCTGCGCCTGAGCTTTTCGGGAAAGCAGTCCGACCGCACGATCCTCGACGTGTCGACCTTCCCGATCCTGTCGAAGGCCTATTTCGACAAGGTGCCGTTCGACAGTTCGCGCCTAGAACTGCCGCTCGGTTCGGGCCCCTACAGGGTCGGACTGATGCGGCCGGGCCAGACGATCGAATATGAGCGCGTCGCCGACTATTGGGGCCGCGACCTGGCGGTCAATCGCGGCATCTACAATTTCGACAGGCTGCGCATCGAATTCTACGGCGACCGGCAGGCGGCCTTCGAAGCCTTCAAGAAGGGCGAGGTCCACTATCGCGAGGAGGCGACTTCGCGCCTCTGGGCGACCGGCTACGATTTTCCGGCACGCAACGCCGGCAAGGTGGTGCAGCGCGAGTTTCCCTCCGAGAAGCGCCCGTCGATGCAGGCGATCGCACTCAACCAGCGGCTGGAGCGTTTTCGCGACGTGCGGGTGCGGCGCGCCATCGCCATGTGCTTCGACTTCGAGTGGACGAACAAGGCGCTGTTCTACGGGCTCTACGAGCGTTCGCAGTCCAGCTTCGAGAAATCCGACTTCAAGGCGTCGGGGGCGCCGGGCGAGGCCGAGCTCGCGCTGCTGGAGCCGTTGCGCGACAGGCTGCCGCCGGAAGTGTTCGGCGAGGCATGGTCGCTGCCGGCCTCCGACGGCAGCGGCCGCGACCGCAAACTGCTGCGCGAGGCGCGCCGCCTGCTCGCCGAAGCCGGCTGGAAGCCTGCCGGCACCATGCTGCGCAACGCAGCGAACGAGACGTTGCGTGCGGAGATCCTGGTCGACGACGAGGGCTTCGTGCGGATCTACTCGCCCTGGGTAGAGAACATGAAGGCGATCGGCATCGACGCCTCGATCCGCATGGTCGATTCGGCGCAGCACCAGGCGCGGCAGGCCGATTTCGACTTCGACCTGATCTCCATGGCCGTGTCGTTCTCGCCCTCGCCGACGCGCGAAAGCATGGACGGCATCTTCCATTCGCGCTCGGCCGCGCTCAACGGCTCGCGCAACCTGCCCGGAACGATCGACCCGGCCGTCGACGCGCTGGTCGAGGCGATCGACCGGGTGACGGACCGCGCACAGCTCACCACCGTCATGCGCGCCCTCGACCGGGTCTTGCGCGCCCGCATGGACTGGATACCAAGTTGGTATTCAGCGAATCACCGCGTCGCCTTCTGGGACATGTTCGGCTTCAAGGAGCCCAAACCCGACTACGGCTTCGCCACGGAAACGCTCTGGTGGTTCGACAGGGACAAGGCGGCGGCGATTGGAAAAGGGTAGAGCTGTCGGATTTCGCCGTATCGGGCGGCGGCGATCGGCGGATCGTGCCGTCATGCACCCCCCTCTGGCCTGCCGGCCATCTCCCCCTCAAGGGGGGAGATTGGCAGCTTCGTCGATGCGCGTGATCTCCCCCCTTGAGGGGGAGATGGCCGGCAGGCCAGAGGGGGGTTGGAGGGCGCGGCCCCATTACCTCATCGGCGGAGCATTGTAGATGGGCGCCTACATCCTCCGCCGCATCCTGCTGATGATCCCGACGCTGCTCGGCATCATGGCGATCTCCTTCGCCGTGATCCAGTTCGCGCCCGGCGGGCCGGTGGAGCAGGTGATCGCCAAGCTGACCGGCCAGGGCGATTCCGGCGACCGCATCTCCGGCGGCGGCGGCGACATGGGTGGCGGCAACACATTCGACCCGGCCGGCGAATCGTCCTCGAAATATCGCGGCGCCCAGGGGCTGCCGCCTGAATTCATCGCGAAACTCGAAAAGCAGTTCGGCTTCGACCGGCCGCCGCTCGAGCGCTTCGGGCTGATGATCTGGAACTACGCCCGCTTCGACTTCGGCGAGAGCTATTTCCGCGACATATCGGTCATTCAGCTCATCCTCGAAAAGATGCCGGTGTCGATCTCGCTCGGCCTCTGGATCACGCTGCTGTCCTATCTGATCTCGATTCCGCTGGGCATCCGCAAGGCGGTGAAGGACGGCACGGCCTTCGATATCTGGACGAGCGGCATCGTCATCATCGGCTATGCGATCCCTGGCTTCCTGTTCGCCATCCTGCTGATGGTGCTGTTCGCCGGCGGGTCGTTCTACGACTGGTTCCCGCTGCGTGGCCTGACCTCGGACAATTGGGATCAACTGTCGTGGCCGGCGCGCATCGTCGACTATTTCTGGCATCTGGCGCTGCCGCTGACGGCGATGGTGCTGTCGGCTTTCGCCACGACGACGCTGCTAACCAAGAATTCCTTCCTCGAGGAGATCCGCAAGCAGTATGTCGTGACGGCGCGTGCCAAGGGGCTCTCCGAGCGCCAGGTGCTCTACGGCCATGTGTTCCGCAATGCCATGCTGATCGTCATCGCCGGCTTTCCGGGCGCCTTCATCTCGGCCTTCTTCTCAGGCTCGCTGCTGATCGAGAACATCTTCTCGCTGGACGGCCTCGGACTGCTCGGCTTCCGCTCGGTGCTCGACCGCGACTATCCCGTCGTGTTCGCCAACCTCTACATCTTCTCGCTGATCGGCCTGTTCGTCTCGCTGATCTCCGACCTGACCTATACGTGGATCGATCCGCGCATCGACTTCGACCGGAGAGACGTCTGATGAGCGACACGCTCGCCAAGGCGGAGGTCGAAACGGGGCGCGAGACGGTGTCGCGGCCGTGGCTGTCGCCGTTGAACAAGCGCCGCTGGCAGAACTTCAAGGCGAACCGGCGCGGCTACTGGTCGCTGTGGATCTTCCTCGTGCTGTTCGTCCTGTCGATGTTCTCCGAACTGATCGCCAACGACCGGCCGCTGGTGATCTCCTACAAGGGCGAGATCCTGTTTCCCGTCGCCGTCGACTATCCGGAAGAGATGTTCGGCGGCTTCCTGGCGATCACCGACTACCGCGACCCGGTGATCCAGGACGAGATCCAGGCGAATGGCTGGATGGTCTGGCCGCCGATCCGCTACTCGTATCGCACGGTCAACAACGAGATTCCCGAGGCGGCGCCGGCCAAGCCTTCCTGGCTCTACAGCAAGGCGGAGCGGTGCTCGCGCTACATGCAGGGGGCCGACGATCCGAACTGCACGCTCGGGAACTGGAACTGGCTCGGCACCGACGACCAGGCGCGCGACGTGCTCGCCCGCGTCATCTACGGGTTCCGCATTTCGGTGCTGTTCGGCCTGATCCTCACCGCGGGCTCGGCGGTCGTCGGCGTCGCCGGCGGTGCCGTGCAGGGCTATTACGGCGGCTGGACCGACCTGATCCTGCAGCGGGTGATCGAGATCTGGTCGGCGATCCCCGTCCTCTATCTGCTGCTGATCGTCGCGGCGATCCTCCCGCCCGGCTTCTTCATCCTGCTCGGTCTGATGCTGCTGTTCTCCTGGACGGCCTTCGTCGGCGTCGTGCGCGCCGAGTTCCTGCGGGCCCGCAACTTCGAATATGTGAACGCGGCGCGCGCACTGGGCGTGCGCAACCGGACGATCATGTGGCGCCACCTGCTGCCCAATGCGATGGTCGCCACGCTGACCTTCCTGCCGTTCATCCTGAACGGCTCGATCTCGACGCTGACCTCGCTCGACTTCCTCGGTTTCGGCCTGCCTCCCGGGTCCGCCTCGCTGGGCGAGCTGCTGCGGCAGGGCCAGCGCAACCTCAACGCGCCCTGGCTGGCCTTCTCGGGCTTCATCGTCATCTCGCTGATGCTGTCGCTGCTGATCTTCATCGGCGAGGCGACGCGCGACGCCTTCGACCCGCGCAAGACGTTCCGGTGAAGCACCGCATGGGGTATA
>JAHBYY010000077.1 GCA_019635715.1 Rhizobiaceae bacterium
AACCTTCCGGAGATTTGAATGCTGCTTGGCTGTATCGCCGACGACCTGACCGGTGCCACCGACCTCGCTTTGATGCTGTCGCGCTCCGGCCTGCGCACCGTGCAGGTCAACGGGCTTCCCGAGAACGATCTCGATCTGTCCGGCATCGATGCCGTCGTCGTCGCCCTGAAATCGCGCACCATCGCGCCTGCCGACGCGGTCGCGCAATCTCTCGCCGCGGCGCGCTGGCTGAAGGCGGCGGGCGCCCGGCGCTACTATTTCAAATATTGCTCGACCTTCGACTCCACCGACGCAGGCAACATCGGCCCGGTCACCGAGGCACTGCTGGATTTCGCCGGCGGCGGCTACACCATCGCCTGCCCTGCCTTCCCGGCCGGCGGCCGCACCATCTACATGGGCAATCTCTACGTCAACGGCGTGCCGCTGGCCGAAAGCCCGATGCGCGACCATCCGCTGACCCCGATGCGCGATTCCGACCTGCGGCGCGTGCTGCAGCGCCAGACCAGCCTGAAGGTCGGTCATGTCGGCTACCCCGCCGTCGAGAAGGGCGGCGAGGCCATTCGGGAGGCGATGGCGGCGGAGCAGGCGGCGGGAAGGCAGATCGCCGTGGTCGACGCGATCGACAACCGCCATCTCGCGTCGATCGGCATGGCGATCGCCGACCTTCCGCTGGTGACCGCCGGATCGGGCGTCGCGCTCGGCCTGCCCGAGGCCTATCGCGCACTTGGCCTGATCGACGCGCTCACCCCGCCGCCGCGGACGATCGAAGCGCCGCCAGGCCGTGCGGTCGTGCTCGCCGGATCCTGCTCGACGGCCACCCGCGGCCAGGTCGCGGCCGCCATCGAGGCCGGCGTTCCGCATTTCCGCATCGACCCCATCGAAATCGCCGAAGGCTGGCTGAAGCCCGTGGACGTGCTGGACTGGCTGACCGTGCAGGCGGACGACACGGCGCCGCTCATCTATTCCAGCGACGACCCGGAGACGGTCCGGCAGGTGCAGGAGCGGCTTGGCCGCGACGGCGCCGGCCATCTCGTCGAGACCTTCATGGCCGATGTCGCCCGGCCCCTTCCCGAACGTGGGTTCAGCCGCTTTCTCGTGGCCGGCGGCGAGACGTCGGGCGCGGTGGTCGGCGCGCTCGGCGTGAAGGCGCTGTCCATCGGTCCGGAGATCGACCCCGGCGTGCCGTGGACCCGCAGCCGCAGCGGACCCGACGTGGCGCTGGCGCTGAAATCCGGCAATTTCGGTACGTCCGACTTCTTCCTCAAGGCCTGGAGATATCTGAAATGAGCAGCGAGGCCAAACTTCGCGAAAAGATCTGTTCCTGCGGCGCCTCGCTGTTCCGGCGCGGCCTCACTTTCGGCTCGACGGGCAACATCTCGGTCGCCCTGCCGGACGGCGGCTGGCTGATGACCCCGACCAACGCCTCGCTCGGCGATCTCGACCCGGACCGCCTGTCGAAGATCGACGCCGACGGCAGGCATGTCGGCGGCGACAAGCCGACCAAGGAAGCGTTCCTGCATCGCGTCATGTACGGCCAGCGCCCGACCTGCGAGGCGGTGGTGCACCTCCACTCGACGCATTCGGTCGCCGTGTCGTGCATGCACGGCATCGACGAGCACGACTGCCTGCCGCCGATCACCGCCTACTACGTCATGCGGGTCGGCCGCCTGCCGCTGGTCCCCTATCACCCGCCCGGCGACGAGAGCCTGGCCGGCGCGGTCGAGAAGCTGGCGGGCAAGCATCACGCCGTGCTGCTCGCCAATCACGGTCCGGTCGTCGCCGGCACCAGCCTCGACGCCGCGATGGGCGCGACCGAGGAGCTTGAGGAGACCGCGAAGCTGTTTCTGCTGCTGCGCGGCTCGCCGGTGCGGACGCTGACCGCCGACCAGGTCGACGAACTGCGCAAACGCTTCCCGTCTTGAGCCTTACGATCGGCCATGAAGGCTTGACCTTCCCGTCTCCAAGCGTACATGCGCGGGGCACGTCATTTAGGGCGATTGCAAATGGATCTCGGGGAGTCGTCGACCCCCTCACCGCCTGGCTTCGCTCGGCACCTCTCCGACGCTCGACGGGGGAGAGGTGGCCCGAAGGGCCGGAGAGAGGGAAGGCCGCTCATATATGCGATCGCCGTAACACACTGCCCGGCAAGGCTGGACAGCCCCGGCGAAGCGGCGGAAACTCTGGAGCCGGCCGGCGCGGGCAACCGGGCAGCCCCGCAAGGACAGGATGGAAGGCGACCATGAAGGCTGAGACATTTCCGCGCCCGCACACCGCCGGCGCCAATGATGTGCGCAATCCCGGAATGCCTCTGGCGATCGAGATGTTCGAGGCCCATGCGGTCAACCGCTCGGCAGCGGAGCGACGCGCCGCGACGCTCACCACGCGACGTTCCGTCAAGAAGGCCAACCAGGCCGCCTGGCTGGTCAACGCCATACGCTGCATCGACCTGACCACGCTGGCCGGCGACGACACGGAGGGCCGCGTCGCGCGCCTCTGCGCCAAGGCGCGCCGGCCGGTCGCCGAGCACATCCTCGAAGGGCTGGAGCTCCAGGACTACGGCCTGACCACCGGCGCGGTCTGCGTCTACCCGACCATGGTGCCCGCCGCCGTCCGTGCGCTGAAGGGCACGCGCATCCCCGTCGCATCGGTCGCCACCGGCTTCCCCGCCGGCCTGATGCCGCTGAAGCTGCGCCTCGAAGAGATCCGCTACGCCGTCGGCGAGGGCGCCCACGAGATCGACATCGTGATCACCCGCGAACATGTGCTGAAGCGCGACTGGAATGCCCTCTATGACGAGGTGGCGGCGATGCGCGAGGCCTGCGGCGAGGCGCATCTGAAGGCCATCCTCGCCACCGGCGACCTGCAGACGCTGCGCAATGTGTACGCCGCCTCGATGGTGTCGATGCAGGCCGGCGCCGACTTCATCAAGACCTCGACCGGCAAGGAAGGCGTCAACGCCACCCTCCCCGTGAGCCTCGTGATGATCCGGGCGCTGCGCGACTATGGCGACGCCACCGGCCAGCGCGTCGGCTTCAAGCCGGCCGGCGGCATGAAGACCGCCAAGGATGCGATTGCCTGGCAGGTCCTGATGAAGGAGGAGCTCGGCGACCGCTGGCTGCAGCCCGACCTCTTCCGCCTCGGCGCGTCGTCGATGCTCGCCGACATCGAGCGTCAGCTCGAACATTACGTGACGGGACGCTACGCCTCGTCGTCGCGCCACGCCATCGCTTGAGGAGTCGGGCATGAACAAGATCGTCAAGCTCATCGAGAGCATGGACTACGGCGTCGCGCCTGAGGATTCGGCCATCGTCACCGCCTGGCTGAAGAAGCATGAGGCCGGATTCGGCCATTTCATCGACGGCGCATTCACCGCGCATGTCCGCCAGGACCGCCTTGAAATCATCAACCCGGCCACCGGCGCGACCATCGCGCACATTTCCGAGGGCGGCGAGGCGGAGGTCGACGCGGCGGTGAAGGCGGCGCGCGCCGCGCAGCCGCGCTGGGCCGCGCTCTCCGGCCATCAGCGCGCCCGCCATCTCTATGCCATCGCCCGCCACGTCCAGCAGCATGCGCGCTTCCTGGCGGTGCTCGAGACGATCGACAACGGCAAGCCGATCCGCGAGAGCCGCGACATCGACCTGCCGCTGGTGGCGCGGCATTTCTACCATCACGCCGGCTGGGCCGAGCTGGTCGACAGCGAGTTCCCCGGCGCGTCGCCGGTCGGCGTCTGCGGCCAGATCATCCCATGGAACTTCCCGCTGCTGATGCTCGCCTGGAAGATCGCCCCGGCGCTCGCCGCCGGCAACACGGTGGTGTTGAAGCCGGCCGAATACACGCCGCTCACCGCGCTCGCCTTCGCCGACATCTGCCGCGAGGCGGGCCTGCCCAAGGGCGTCGTCAACATCGTCACCGGCGACGGCCGCACCGGCGTGGCGATCGTCGCCCATCCCGGCATCGACAAGGTCGCCTTCACCGGCTCCACCGAAGTCGGCCGCATCATCCGCAGTCAGACCGCCGGAACGGGCAAGAAGCTGACGCTCGAACTCGGCGGCAAGTCGCCCTTCGTCGTCTTCGCCGATGCCGATCTCGACGCGGCGGTGGAGGGCGTCGTCGACGCGATCTGGTTCAACCAGGGCCAGGTCTGCTGCGCCGGCTCGCGCATCCTCGTCCAGGAGGGCGTGGCGGAACGCTTCAAGGAGCTTCTGGCGCGCCGCATGAAGACGCTGCGCACCGACAGCCCGCTCGACAAGAACACCGACGTCGGCGCCATCGTCCATCCGGTGCAGTTGCAGCGCATCCAGGAGCTGGTGGCGCTCGGCGAGAGCCAGGGCGCCACGCTGATCCGCGCCGGGGGTCCGCTGCCGAAGTCCGGCTCCTTCTATCCGCCGTCGATCGCCTGCGACGTCGAGCCGGCCTCGGTGCTCGCGACTGAGGAAATATTCGGGCCGGTGGCGACGCTGACCACCTTCCGCACGCCGGAGGATGGCCTGGCGCTCGCCAACAACACGCGCTACGGCCTCGCCGCCTCCGTCTGGTCGGAGAACATCAACCTGGCCCTCGACGTCGCGGCGAAAATCAAGGCCGGCGTCGTCTGGATCAATTCCACCAACGTGTTCGACGCCGGTGCCGGTTTTGGCGGCTATCGCGAGAGCGGTTTCGGGCGCGAGGGCGGGCGCGAAGGGCTGTGGGAATATCTGGCAACGCCCAAGCCGACTGGCCGTCGCAAGGAGGGCGCACTGCCGGCCCTGTCCGCCGCGCCGGGCGAGACTGCTCCCGCGGGCACAGATCTGGGCATCGACCGCACGGCAAAACTCTATGTCGGCGGCAAGCAGGCGCGCCCCGACAGCGGCTACGTCTATGCCGTGACCGGGCCGAAGGGCAGGGCCGTCGGTCTCGCCGGGCTCGGCAACCGCAAGGATATCCGCAATGCGGTGGAAGCCGCGCACAAGGCGACGGGCTGGGGCGCGGCGACCGGCCACAACCGGGCGCAGGTGCTGTATTATCTCGCCGAGAATCTTTCGGCGCGCGAGGCCGAGTTCGCCGAGCGGCTGCGCGCCATGAGCGGCGAGAGCAAGTCCTCGGCCGCCCGCGAAGTGGCCACCGCGATCGGCCGCTGTTTCTGGTATGCCGCGCAGGCCGACAAGTTCGACGGCGCCGTCCACCAGACGAAGTCGGCCAACGTCACCCTCGCCATGAACGAGCCGCTCGGCGTGCTCGGCATCGCCTGCCCGACGGCCGCGCCGCTGCTCGGCTTCGTCTCGCTGGTGCTGCCGGCCATCGCCATGGGCAATGCCGTGGTGGCGGTTCCCTCGCAGGTTCATCCGCTGGCCGCCACCGACCTCTACCAGGTGTTCGACACGTCGGACCTGCCGGGCGGCGTCGTCAACATCGTCACCGGCGAGCGCGACGCCTTGGCGAAGACGCTGGCCGAACACGACGATGTCGCCGGCATGTGGTACTTCGGCACGGCCGACGGCGCCCGCATGGTCGAGGCTGCGTCCGCCGGCAACCTCAAGCAGACCTGGGTGGAGGACGGCGCTGCGCGCGACTGGAGCGGCGCCGAAGGCCAGGGCCGCCAGTTCCTGCGCCGTGCCGTACAGGTGAAGAACATCTGGGTTCCCTACGGCGAGTGACGGGTGCGGAAAGCTCCGTCGCCCGGCGGCTGGTGCGGCGTTCCTCGGAGGACAAACGTCGATGCCCTGGCTGATCATCAGCGACGACAATGAGCACGGACCTGCGATCCGCGCCGACCGCGCGGTGATGGACGCGCACTGGCGGTACGAGCTGGAAAACCGTCACCTGATTCTGGCCGGCGGCAGCCTGCGCGACGACGACGGTGCGACCAGGACCGGCAGCCTGCTCGTGCTGGATGTCGCGACCCGTGCCGAGGCCGAGGCCTTCTTCGCCGCCGACCCGGCCACCAGGGCGGGAATGCGCGGCCGCACCGAGATCCGCTGGTTCAACGTCGCCATCCTCGACCGCAGGGAAAAGCCCTGATCCATGTCGCCCGAAAGTGGGAACCGGTTTCGGGACAACGACATGCGTTCAATACAAGAATTGAATCGCGTCGCCTGAGCCCGATTTGACGCGACGCGCTTTAGCCGAGAGCCCATGGCCAGCCGGTCCGGGCTCACGCATCCCGCCTCGCCCAAGACTTTTTATTGAGAATAAGTTGCAATTGCAGATGGGATGTGCCCATCTAGGGCATGGGCTCGTCGGTGGCGGGCCCCCTGTATTGTGCACTGGAGCATTCGGATGGATTTCAGCAGACGCCATGTCCTCGCCGGGTTTGCCGGGATGGCGGCCCTTGGCCTCGGCGCCCGCACGGTGGCAGCGCAGGAAAAGTTCAAGGTGGTGACCACCTTCACCATCATCGCCGACATGGCGAGAAACGTCGCCGGCGACGCGGCGATCGTCGAATCCATCACCAAGCCCGGGGCGGAGATTCACAATTATGCGCCCACCCCCGGCGACATCAAGCGCGCCCAGGGCGCACAACTGATCCTGTGGAACGGGCTCAACCTCGAACTCTGGTTCGAACGCTTCTTCCAGAACCTGCGGGATGTGCCCGGTGCCGTGGTGTCGGAGGGGGTCGAGCCGATGGGCATCAGCGAAGGCCCCTACAGCGGCAAGCCCAATCCGCACGCCTGGATGTCGCCGCTGAACGCGCTGATCTATGTCGACAACATCCGCAAGGCCTTGGTGGAGCACGATCCGGCGAACGCTGCGACCTATGAGGCGAATGCCGCCGCCTACAAGCAGCGGATCGAGGCCTCGATCGCGCCGATCCGCGACAAGCTGGCCGGGATTCCGCAGGACAAGCGCTGGCTGGTCACCAGCGAGGGTGCCTTCTCCTATCTCGCGCGCGATTTCGGCATGAAGGAACTCTACCTCTGGCCGATCAACGCCGACCAGCAGGGCACGCCGCAGCAGGTGCGCAAGGTCATCGACGCGGTGCGCGCCAACGGCATCGTCGCGATCTTCAGCGAGAGCACCGTCTCCGACAAGCCCGCCCGGCAGGTCGCCCGCGAGACCGGCATCCACTATGGCGGCGTGCTCTACGTCGATTCGCTGAGCGAGCCGGATGGCCTCGTTCCGACCTATGTCGACCTGCTGCGCGTCACCTCCGACACGATCGAGCAGGGTCTTTCCGAAGGCCTTTCGCAGTGAACGCGCCACTCGCCTCGACACGGAAGCTCGCCGGTCGCGACGGCGAGGGCCTGTCTGTCCACCACGCCACCGTCAGCTATCGCAATGGCCTCACCGCCCTGCGCGACGCCTCCTTCGAGATTCCCACCGGCACCATCACCGCGCTCGTCGGCGTGAACGGCTCCGGCAAGTCGACATTGTTCAAGGCGATCATGGGCTTCGTCCGGCTGGCGCGCGGTGAGATCTCCATACTCGGCCTGCCGGGCCGCGAGGCGCTGAGGAAAAACCTCGTCGCCTACGTTCCGCAGAGCGAGGACGTCGACTGGAACTTCCCCGTCCTCGTCGAGGACGTGGTGATGATGGGCCGCTACGGCCACATGGGCATGATGCGCATCCCCCGGGCCGCCGACCGCGAGGCGGTGACCTCGGCGCTGGCGCGCGTCGGCATGGCCGACTTCCGCATGCGCCAGATCGGCGAGCTCTCCGGCGGCCAGAAGAAGCGCGTCTTCCTCGCCCGCGCGCTTGCCCAGGACGGACGCGTCATCCTGCTCGACGAACCCTTCACCGGCGTCGACGTCAAGACCGAGGACGCCATCGTCGACCTGTTGCGGGCCCTGCGCGACGAAGGCCGCGTCATGCTGGTGTCGACCCACAATCTCGGCTCGGTTCCCGAATTCTGCGACCGCACGGTTCTGCTCAAGAACACCGTGCTGGCCTATGGTCCGACGCCCGAGATTTTCACCCAGGCAAATCTCGAAAAGACCTTCGGCGGCGTGCTCCGGCATTTCGTGCTCGGCGGCACCGGCCTCCACGACGACGACGACCGCCGCCGGCTTGCCGTATTGACCGATGACGAACGTCCGCTCGTCTTCTACGGCGAGGATGGCGCCATGCAGCAGAAGCGGCGGGATTCGGCCGAATGAGCGATGTGCTGCTCGAGCCTTTCGGCTACCAGTACATGGTCAACGCCATGTGGGTGTCGGCGCTGGTCGGCGGCGTCTGCGCCTTCCTCTCGTGCTATCTGATGCTGAAGGGCTGGTCGCTGATCGGCGACGCGCTGTCCCACGCAATCGTGCCGGGCGTGGCCGGCGCCTACATGCTCGGCCTGCCCTTCTCGATCGGGGCGTTCTTCTCCGGCGGCCTCGCGGCGGCGGCCATGCTCTTCCTCAACCAGCGCACACGGTTGAAGGAGGACGCCATCATCGGCCTGATCTTCTCCTCCTTCTTCGGCCTCGGGCTGTTCATGGTGTCGCTGTCGCCGACATCGGTGAACATCCAGACCATCGTGCTCGGCAACATCCTGGCCATCACACCGGCGGACACGCTTCAGTTGGCCATCATCGGTTTCGTTTCGCTGGCGATCCTGCTGGTGAAATGGAAGGACCTGATGGTGGTGTTCTTCGACGAGAGCCATGCGCGCTCGATCGGCCTGAACCCGGAAGCGCTCAAGATCATGTTCTTCACCCTGCTCTCCGCCTCGACGGTGGCGGCGCTGCAGACGGTCGGAGCCTTTCTCGTCATCTGCATGGTGGTGACGCCCGGCGCCACGGCCTACCTGCTCACCGACCGCTTCCCGCGGCTGCTGACGATCGCCGTGGCGATCGGCGCGCTGACCAGCTTTTTCGGCGCCTATGCCAGCTACTTCCTCGACGGCGCCACGGGCGGCATCATCGTCGTGCTGCAGACCCTGATCTTCCTCGTCGCCTTCCTGCTGGCGCCCAAGCACGGACTGCTCGCAGCGCGCCGCCGCGCCGCCCAGGCGCTGGAGGCGCGGCAATGATCGAGACCCTGCTGTCGCCCTTCGACTTCGACTTCATGGTCTATGCGCTCGTCATCTCCGTGCTGGTGGCGATCCCGACCGCGCTGCTGTCCTGCTTCATGGTGCTCAAGGGCTGGTCGCTGATGGGCGACGCCATCAGCCACGCGGTGTTCCCGGGCGTGGTGATCGCCTACATCGTCGGCCTGCCCTTCGCGGTCGGCGCCTTCGTTGCCGGCATGGTCTGCGCCCTCGCCACCGGCTACCTCAAGGACAACAGCCGCATCAAGCAGGATACGGTGATGGGCATCGTCTTCTCCGGCATGTTCGGCCTCGGACTGGTGCTCTACGTGAAGATCCAGTCCGACGTGCATCTCGACCACATCCTGTTCGGCGACATGCTCGGCATCGGCCCGCGCGACATCGCCGAGACCGCCATCATCGCCGCGGTGGTCGCCGGCATCATCCTCGTCAAATGGCGCGACCTGCTGCTGCATGCCTTCGACCCGGCGCAGGCGCGGGCCGTCGGCCTGCGGGTCGGATTGCTCCACTACGGGCTGCTGTGCCTGATCTCGCTCACCATCGTCGGGGCGCTGAAGGCGGTCGGCATCATCCTTGCCATCGCCATGCTGATCGCGCCCGGCGCCGTCGCCTTCCTGATCGCCCGGACCTTCGCCGGCATGCTGCTGCTCGCCGTCGCGGTCGCGGTGCTCGGATCCTTCCTCGGCGTCTATCTGTCGTTCTTCATCGACAGCGCACCGGCGCCGACCATCGTGCTGATCCTGAGCGGCGCGTTCGTGCTGGCCTTTGTCGTCGCCACGCGGCGCGTCGCGCGCGCCGAGGCCGGCTGACGAGCGACGCCTACGTCTTGCTCCGCGCCTTGCCGGCCTTGCGGCGGGCCTCCAGCGGCTTCACATAGATCTCCAGGCGATGGCTGACGATCGCATAGCCGTGCCGCCGCGCGATCTCCTCCTGCAGCCGCTCGATCTCTTCCGAGCGGAACTCGATGACGTCGCCGCTCTCCACGTCGATCAAGTGGTCGTGGTGCTGCCTATCCGCCGTCTCGTAGCGCGCCCGGCCGTCGGAGAAGGTGTGGCGCTCCAGCACGCCCTTGTCCTGCAGCATGTTCACCGTGCGATAGACGGTCGCCAGCGCGATGCCCGGATCGATGGCGCTGACCCGCCGGTGAAGCTCCACCACGTCGGGATGGTCATCGGACTCGCCGAGCACCTGCATGATGATGCGGCGCGGCGCCGTCATCCTCAGCCCGTGCTCGCGGCAGAGCGCCGCAATGTCCTTGAACGCAGCCTTGATCATAGCCTCCGGTAGGACGTTTGGCGGCCTCGGGCGCCATATCCGGCGCCTGCGGCGCTGTTTCCAGATAGCCATAGCCTGCATCGGCAGCAACCGCAAAACCGGCGGCACCGGCCCGGTTTCAAGACCTATTCGAAGGGTTCAGGCGGTCCGTTTGGCGTAGCGCTTGACGAGGCGGTCCCGCCTCAGTCGCGAAAGCCTCTGGATCCAGAAGACGCCGTCAAGCTGGTCGATCTCGTGCTGGTGGCAGACTGCGAGCAAGCCATCAGCCTCTTCGGTGCGCTCGACGCCTTCCAGGTCCTGGAAGGCGACCCGCACCCGCGCCGGCCGCTCGACCGTCTCGGAGATGCCGGGCATGGAAACGCTGCCTTCGGTATGGCGGGCCGTTTCATCCGACGCCCAGACGACCCGCGGGTTGGCGTAGATGCCGACGCTGCCCGGCGACAGTTCGAGCACCACCAGCCGCAGCGACACGCCGATATGCGGGGCCGTGATGCCGATGCCCGGCGCGGCGCGCATCGTGTCGAGCAGATCGCCGGAAAGCACGTTCAGCGCATCGTCGAAAATCGTCACCGGCTCGGCGGCGATCCTCAGCCGCGGATCGGGATAGCGCAGGATCGGCCGCACCGTCATCGCGAACTGCCCGCCTCTGCCGACTTCCTATTCCGTCGCCTTGCCGTGGTCGTAATCGGCCGTGTGGGCCAGGCCCGACATCAGGAACACCACGAAGATCAGCCCGCCCATGACGGCGAACACCGGCGTATAGCCGACATGCTCCGCCATGAAGCCGATCGGCGAGGGGGCGAGCAGGATGCCCGAATAACCCATGGTGGTGGCGACGCTGACCCCGGCGCCGGAAGACACGTTGGGAAGGTTGCCAGAGGCCGAGAAGACGATCGGCACGGTGTTGGCGAGCGCCAGCCCGGCGACGGCGAAGGCGGCGATGATCAGGTAGGGATTCTCCAGGAAGCCGGCGGACGCCATGGCCACCGCGGCGATCAGCGTGCAGACGCGGAGGGTCGGCACGGCTCCGTAGCGGTTGCGGATGACATCGCCGGCGAAGCGCATGATCGCCATCGCGCCGGCGAAGAAGGCATAGGCGAGGCCCGCCACGGCGATGTCGGCGCCGCGGTCGCGGTTGAGATAAAGCGCCCCCCAGTCGAGCACCACGCCTTCCGAGACGAACAGCAGCAGCGCCATCAGCCCGAGCATGTAGACGGTCGGGCTCGTCGGCATCGACAGGCCGCCGCGCTTCTGCGAGGCCGCGGCGCTCGGCATGGAGGGCAGCAGATGCGGCACCGCGGCGATGCAGACGGCGATGGCGATCACCGCCACGCCGATGGCGTGCGGCAGCGCCCCGTACTGCTGCAGCGCGATGCCGCCGAGCGCCCCGCCGACGAAGCCGCCGAGGCTCCAGAAGCCGTGCATCGACGACATCACCGCCTTGCCCATGCGGCGCTCGACCGTGACGGTCGCGGCGTTCATCGCGACGTCGGTGCAGCCGACCAGGGCGCCGAAGATCAGCATGGCGACGGCCGTGACCCCGACGCTCGGCGACAGAACGACCAGCAGCAGCCCGGTGCCCTGCAGCAGGGCGACGGTCCGCAGCACGCCGCGCTCGCCGAAGCGGCCCATCATCCAGCCGCACCACGGCATGGAAACCAGGGCACCGGTGCCGAAGCACAGGATGAGCAGGCCGAGCGTCGATTCGGTGATGCCGAGCCGGGTCAGCACGAGCGGAATCTGCGGCGCCCAACTGCCCGACATGAAGCCGTTGATCAGGAAGATGGATGCGACGGCCCAGCGGGCGCGGCGCGCGGCGAAGAAGTGGCTTGTCGCGTCCATCGTGGGGGCCCTCGCGGAAAAGCGCGGACCCTAGTCAGGATCGACCGACAGTCAAGCCACGCCTGCGCCGGTCGTGTGGGCCAGACCGCCCCGGGCGATCACCCGTAGACGATCAAAAGGTCCTTGGCGTCGATCTGATCGCCGGCGCGCACCAGCACCTCGACGATCGTCCCGTCGCGTTCGGCATGCAGCGCCGTCTCCATCTTCATCGCCTCGATCGACAGGAGCACGTCGCCCGCCTTCACGGCCTGGCCGGCCGCGACTGCGAGGGTCGACACGACGCCCGGCATCGGCGCGCCGACATGCGCGTCGTTGCCCGGCTCGACCTTGCGCCGCAGCTTGCCGTTCGACGCGCCATGCGTGCGGTCGGGCACCTTGACGCGGCGCGGCTGGCCGTTGATCTCGAAGAACACCGTCACCATGCCCTTGTCGTCGACGTCGCCGATGGCGAGGCAGCGGATGACCAGCGTCTTGCCCTTCTCGATGTCGACGAAGACTTCGTCCTCGGACCTCATGCCGTAGAAATAGGTCGGCGTCGGCAGCACGCTGACCGGTCCGTAGACGTCGTGCGCCGCGGCGAAATCCGAGAACACCTTCGGATACATCAGCCAGGAGGCGAACTCGTATTCGGAGAGCGAGCGCCCGAGCTTCTCCTCGATCTCCTTGCGGCTCGACTTGAGATCGGCCGGCTTGAGCAGCGAGCCGGGCCGCACCGTGATCGGCCTGTCGCCCTTCAGCGCCTTCTTCTGCAGCCCCGCCGGCCATCCGCCGGGCGACTGGCCGAGGTCGCCGCGCAGCATCGACACGACCGAATCCGGGAAGGCGATGTCCTTGGCGGGGTTCTCCACGTCGGCGACGTCGAGGTCCTGGCTCACCATCATCAGCGCCATGTCGCCGACAACCTTCGACGAAGGCGTCACCTTGACGATGTCGCCGAACATCAGGTTGACGTCATGATAGGCCTGCGCCACCTCGTGCCAGCGCGTTTCCAGCCCGAGCGACCGCGCCTGCTCCTTGAGGTTGGTGAACTGGCCGCCCGGCATCTCGTGCAGATACACTTCCGACGCCGGGCCCTTGAGGTCGCTCTCGAAGGCCGCATACTGGTTGCGCACCGCCTCCCAGTAGAAGGAGATGCGGCGGATCCATTCGGTGTCGAGGCCCGGATCGCGATCCGTGCCCTTGAGCGCCTCGGCGATCGAGCCGAGGCAGGGCTGCGACGTATTGCCGGAGAAGGAGTCCATCGCCGCGTCGATCGCGTCGACGCCGCTGTCGACCGCCGCCAGCACGGTGGCCGCCGAGAGCCCGGACGTGTCGTGCGTATGGAAGTGGATCGGCAGTTCGGTCGCCTCGCGCAGCGCCTTGAACAGCACCCGCGCCGCGCCGGGCTTCAGCAGGCCGGCCATGTCCTTGAGCGCGATGATGTGCGCGCCGGCCTTCTCGAGTTCCTTCGCCAGGCCGACGTAGTAGTTCAGGCTGTACTTGGCTCGGTTCGGATCGAGGATATCGCCCGTATAGCACATCGCCGCTTCGCAGATCTTCCCTTCCGCGCCGATCGCATCCATCGAGACGCGCATGTTCTCGACCCAGTTGAGGCAGTCGAAGACACGGAACAGGTCGATGCCGCCTTCGGCAGCCTGCTTGACGAAATGCTGGACGACGTTGTCGGGATAGTTGGTGTAGCCGACGCCGTTGGCGCCGCGCAGCAGCATCTGCAGCAGCAGGTTCGGCGCCGCCTCGCGGACCCGCGACAGCCGCTCCCAAGGATCCTCGGTCAGGAAGCGCATCGCTACGTCGAAGGTGGCGCCGCCCCAGCATTCGAGCGACAGAAGCTGCGGCAGGGCACGCGCATAGGTGCCCGCGACCGCCGCGATGTCGTAGGTGCGCATACGGGTCGCCAGCAGCGACTGGTGTCCGTCGCGCATCGTCGTGTCGGTGACCAGGACCCGGTTCTGCGACCGCATCCAGGCTGCGAATTTCTCCGGTCCCATCCGGTCGAAGGCCTGCTTGGCTCCGTCGACGATCGGCGCGTCGGTATAGGGTACCCTCGGAGCCGCCGCGTCGGGATCGGGCGCAGGGCGGCCGCGCGTCTCGGGATGACCGTTGACCGACACGTCGGCGAGATAGTTCAGCAGCTTGGTGGCACGGTCCTGGCGCTTCACCTGGGCGAACAGTTCCGGCGTCGTGTCGATGAACTTCGTCGTGTAGGAATTATCCTTGAACGACGGGTGGTTGATGATCGCCTCGAGAAAGGTCAGGTTGGTGGCGACGCCGCGGATGCGGAATTCGCGCAGGGCCCGGTTCATGCGGGCGATGCACTCGCCCGGCGTCGGCGCCCAGGCGGTCACCTTCTCCAGCAGCGGATCGTAGAAGCGGGTGATGACCGCTCCGGAATAGGCCGTGCCGCCGTCGAGGCGGATGCCGAAGCCGGTGGCGCCGCGATAGGCGGTGATGCGGCCGTAGTCCGGGATGAAATTCTGCTCGGGATCCTCGGTGGTGATGCGGCACTGCAGCGCGTGGCCGTTCAGGCGGATCGCCTCCTGCGCCGGCACGCCGCTCTCCGGCGTGCCGATGGCGAAACCGTCGAGGATGTGGATCTGCGCCTTGACGATGTCGATGCCGGTCACCTGTTCGGTCACCGTATGCTCGACCTGGATACGCGGATTGACTTCGATGAAATAGAACTTGCCGGTGTCCGCATCCTGCAGGAACTCGACCGTGCCGGCGCCGATATAGCTGGTCTCGCGCGCCAGCTTCAGCGCATAGCCGCACAGTTCCTGGCGCAGCGCATTGTCGAGATAGGGCGCGGGGGCACGCTCGACGACCTTCTGGTTGCGGCGCTGGATCGAGCAGTCGCGCTCGAACAGGTGGACGGCGGTACCGTGGGTGTCGCCGAGGACCTGCACCTCGACGTGGCGCGCGCGCTCGATCAGCTTCTCGAGATAGACCTCGTCCTTGCCGAAGGCGGCCTTGGCCTCGCGCTTGCCTTCGGTCACTTCCCTCATGAGGTCGGCTTCCGACCTGATCGCCCGCATGCCGCGCCCGCCGCCGCCCCATGATGCCTTGAGCATCACCGGGTAGCCGATCTCGCCGGCCAGCCGCTTGATCGTCGCTGCATCGTCCGGCAGCGGATCGGTCGCGGGAATGACCGGCACGCCGACTTCGATCGCCAGGTTGCGGGCCGCCACCTTGTTGCCGAGCCGGCGCATGGTTTCCGGCTTCGGCCCGATGAAGGTGATGCCGGCCTGCGCGCAGGCCTCGGCGAACTCCGGGCTTTCCGACAGCAGGCCGTAGCCGGGATGGATCGCGTCGGCGCCCGAAAGCCTGGCCACCCGGATGATCTCGTCGATCGACAGATAGCTCTCGATCGGCCCGAGATCACGGTCGAGATGCGGCCCGCGGCCGACCTGGTAGCTCTCGTCAGCCTTGAAGCGATGCAGGGAGTATTTGTCTTCCTCGGCCCAGATCGCGACGGTCTTCAGACCAAGCTCGTTTGCCGCCCGGAACACGCGGATGGCGATTTCGGACCGGTTGGCGACGAGGATCTTCGAGATGGGCAAGGCCGGGCTCCGATAGCGGCTGGGCGGGCGGGTCGCCTTTGTTTAACGGCAAAAAATGTTGCAGTGCAAACAAAATCGGCAGGCTCAGGAAGCTGTCGCAAAAACCGGCAGGCAGCCAAAAAAGAAGCCCGGCGCTCGCGCACCGGGCTTCCAGAGAACACGTTGATTTCGAGAGGCTTACTCGTTCTCGAAATAGGTGTACTTGCCGTCGTCGCCCTTCTTCCAGGTGTACATCACGTAGTCAGGACGGGTGATGTCGCCCTTGGCGTCGAAGCCCAGATCGCCGATGGCGGTCTTGAACGGACCCTTCGCCTTGGCGGCTTCCGCGACCTTCTGCGGGTCGACGTCGCCGGCGGCCTTGGCGGCCTCGGCGATCACCTGCACTGCAGCATAGGAGTACAGCGTGTAGGCCTCCGGCTCGAAACCGGCGGCGCGGAACTTCTCGACGATCTCCTTGGCGGCCGGGTTCTTGCGCGGATCCGGAGCGAAGGTCATCAGCGTGCCGTCGACCGCGTCGCCGGCGATCGAGGCCAGCTCATTCGACACGATGCCGTCACCCGACATGAAGGTCGCCTTGACGCCCTGGTCGGCGAGCTGGCGCATGATCAGGCCGGCTTCGGTGTGCAGGCCGCCATAGTAGACGGCCGAGACGCCGGCTTCCTTCATCTTGCCGATGAGGGCCGAAAAGTCCTTGTCGCCGACATTGATGCCTTCATACATGGCTTCCGTGACGCCGGCGCCGTTGAGCGCCTTCTTGGTCTCGTCCGCAAGGCCCTGGCCGTAAGGCGTCTTGTCGTGGATGACGGCGATCTTGGCGTCCTTGAAGTTGGCAGCCAGATAGCCGCCGGCGACCGCGCCCTGCTGGTCGTCGCGACCGCAGGTACGGAAGGTGTTCCACAGGCCACGCTCGGTGTACTGCGGGTTGGTCGAGGCCGGGGTGATCTCCATGATGCCGTTCTCGGCATAAACTTCCGAGGCCGGGATCGAGACGCCCGAGTTGAAGTGGCCCACGACGAACTTCACGCCGTCGGCGACGAACTTGTTGGCCACCGAGATGCCCTGCTTCGGGTCGGAGACGTCGTCGCCGATCGAAAGGACGATCTTCTCGCCGTTGATGCCGCCAGCCGCGTTGATGTCCGCGACGGCCTGCTCGGCGCCCTTCTGGAGCTGCGCACCGAATGCGGCGTTCGGGCCGGTGATCGGGCCGGCAACGCCAATCATGATGTCCGCCCAGGCGCTGCCGCCGAACGCCATCAGGGCGGTCAGGGCAACTGCGGACAGAAGTGTTTTCTTCATTACAACGCTCCCATTAACGGAGTGGGCGAGGATTTTGCCTTCATGCGATGCCCACCCTATCGCAGAAAGGTCAGTTTGCCGATTTTCAGGCACTTGTCACGCCGATTCAGGGGTCCGAACGGCGCGATGGGTTGACCTTGGGTCCTGTTCTCGGACCCTTCAGGCCTTCGACTTCCAGCCAAGCGGCGAGGTCCGCTCGTAGAGCCAGTTGTACTGCGTCACCATCTGGTTGGTGCGGGTATAGCGATAGCCGAGTACGCCGAAGACGATGAGCACGATCGTGTCGACGATGTAGTATTGCGGCGTGAACATCGTGCCGTCGAACAGCGCGTGATGGATGAAGCGCACGGCGATGCCCAGCATCAGCATGTAGACGACCAGCGCGCTGATCGGCCGCCAGGTCTGCGCGCAGGCCTTGCCCGTCATCCAGGCGGCCCAGCCGCCGAGCAGGAAGGTGATGAAGAAGAACTGCCAGACGGACTGCTCTTCGTAGAGGATGCCGCTCATGTCAAATGCCCTCCGACGCTCAGTGGCGCCCGCCTTCGAGATAGGCGGCCCGGACTTCCGGATTGGCCAGCAGATCCCTGCCCGTCCCGCTCATGGTGATGTTGCCGTTGACCATGACATAGCCGCGCGTCGCCAGCTTCAGAGCGCCGAAGGCGTTCTGTTCGACGAGGAACACCGTAAGTCCCTGGGTCCGGTTGAGCTCCGAGATGGCATCGAAGATCTGCTTGACGATCAGCGGCGCCAGGCCGAGCGACGGCTCGTCGAGCAGCAGCAGCTTCGGCCGCGCCATCAGCGCACGTCCGATCGACAGCATCTGCTGCTCGCCGCCGGAAAGCGTTCCGCCGCGCTGCGAGACGCGCTCCTTGAGGCGCGGGAACAGCATGAAGACCTTCTCGACGTCCTCGTCGAAATATTTGAGGTTGTCGAGGCTGGCGCCCATCTGGAGGTTTTCCAGCACCGTCATGCGCGGGAAGATGCGGCGGCCCTCGGGCGACTGGGCGATGCGCAGCCGGGCGATCTCATGCGTCGGCAGTTGGGTGATGTCGGTACCGGCGAAGGTGATCGAGCCGTTGCGCGCCCTCGGATTGCCGAAGATCGTCATCATCAGCGTCGACTTGCCGGCGCCGTTGGCGCCGATCAGCGCGACGATCTCGCCCTCGTTGACGGCCACGTCGACGCCGTTGAGCGCCCGGATGTTGCCGTAATAGGTCTCGACGCCCTTGACGTCGAGCAGGGGCTGGCCCGCCATCACTCGCTTCCCCCCTGCTTGGCCGCGGCGAACTGCCGGGCCTGGCCGACCCAATCCTCGCGCTCGATGCGCCCGTCGAATTCGAGATAGGCTTCCGCCGCGGCGATGTCGGCCTTCGTCCAGGCGGCGATCTGCGCGAAGGTCCGGATGCCATGCTCGTTGAGCTTGCGCTCGTTCACCGGGCCGATCCCCTTGATGAGGGTCAGCCGATCGGGCGCGCCGTCCGGCGCCGGCGGATGCCGGTGCAGGATCGCATCCATCTGCTGCGCCTTCGAAGCGCCGGGCGACACGGTGATGCGCTCGCCCGCCTCGTCGCTGTGGCCGATCGTATCGGACACCGCACCGGCCATCATCGAGGAGGACGCAGCCGGGCCATGCGCCGGATCGGGCTCGGCGTCGAGCTGTTCGATCACCTGCTCATCGCCGACCGAGACCAGCACGTCCGCCACCTCTTCGTCGTCGACGCCGAGATAGGCGGCGATGACGCGCGGATCGTTCTTCACATGGTTCGGATCGCCGTCGGAGATCTTGCGGCCGTATTCGAGCACCACCACGTGGTCGGAAATCTGCATGACCACCGACATGTCGTGCTCGATGAGCAGGATGGACGTGCCGGTATTGTTCTTGATGTCCATCAGCAGCGTGTTGAGCGCCAGCGACTCGCGCGGGTTGAGGCCGGCGGCCGGCTCGTCGAGGCACAGAAGCTCGGGCCCGGTGCACATAGCGCGGGCGATTTCCAGACGCCTCTGAGCGCCATAGGGCAGATCGCCCGCCGGATCGTCGGCGCGGTCGACCAGGTCGGCCTTCTCCAGCCAGTGCTTGGCCAGCTCGACCGATTCCGCCGACGCCTTGCCGTAGCCGCCGATGCCGAGCAGCCCGAGCACGGTATAGCCCGAGGCCTTCATCAGCTTGTTGTGCTGCGCCACCAGCAGGTTCTCCAGCAGCGTCATGCCGGAGAACAGGCGGATGTTCTGGAAGGTGCGCGCCACCTTGGCGTGCGCCGGGATCTCGTGGTTCGGCAGGCGCTCCAGCAGGAAGCCGGTGCCGTCGCCGCGCGTCAGCGTCATCATGCCTTCGGTCGGCTTGTAGAAGCCGGTGATGCAGTTGAACACCGTGGTCTTGCCGGCGCCGTTCGGGCCGATCAGCGCGGTGATCTCGCCGCGCCGGGCCTCGAAGGACAGGTCGCCGATGGCGACCAGCCCGCCGAACTTCATCGACAGGTGCTCGACCTTGAGGATGGGGGTATCCATGTTTGCCGCCGCGCCCATCAGCCGTGCCCTTCCTTGGTAAAGGCAGCCGACACGGATTTTCGCTCGTTCAGGAACGCGGTCGGTTCGCGCGAGCCGACGAAGCCGCGCGGCTTCCACAGCATCACCACCACCATCGCCACGCCGAACAGCAGCATGCGGTAGAGTTCCGGCGTGAAGTCGGGTCCGAAGACCCATTTGAGGAACTGCAGCTCACGCAGGATCTCGGTGCCGCCGATCATCACCAGCGCGGCGACGGCGATACCCGGAAGCGATCCCATGCCGCCGAGCACGACGATCGCCAAAATGATCGCGGATTCGAGGAAGACGAAGGATTCGGGGCTGACGAAGCCCTGGCGCGCCGCGAAGAACGCACCGGCGAAACCGCCGAACATGGCGCCCGTCGCGAAGGCCGTCAGCTTCGTCGTCGTCGTGTTGATGCCGAGCGACCGGCAGGCGATCTCGTCCTCGCGCAGGGCTTCCCAGGCACGCCCCACCGGCATGCGCCGCAGCCGGATCGTGACGAAGGCGGTGAGCAGGCAGAGCAGCAGGATGAGATAGTAGAGGAAGATCTTGTAGTAGGCGCCCGAGGTCGCGATGCCGAACACCTTGGCGATGTAGTAGGGCGACGACACGTCGAAGTCGAAGAAGCCGAAGAAGGTGACTTTCGGGATGCCGGAAATGCCGGCCGAGCCGTTGGTGACCTCGCGCCAGTTGATCAGCACCAGGCGGATGATCTCGCCGAAGGCCA
>JAHBYY010000078.1 GCA_019635715.1 Rhizobiaceae bacterium
TTGCCCTGCGCCGCCAGCGTATCGACCAACTGCTTGGCGGCCGTCTTCAGCAGATCCATGCGGACCGTGCCGGAGCTGCCGCCCTTCTCCGACATCGAGCCCGAATTGTCGAGGACGAGCGCGACCTCCAGCGTGTTCTTCAGCCGCACCTCGCTCGACTCGCTGAAGTCGACTTTGGTCACCGAATTGCCGCCGAGCAGCGCGGTCAGGACAGGCAGGAAGTAGGGCGAGTACTTCATGGCCGCCGAGAGCTTCAGCGTACCGCCGCCCTTGTCGTCATTCGGCAGGACGAGCGTCAGCACGACGCCATTGGCGTCGAGCCCGCCGTAGTTGGCGGCGAAGAACTGCTCGGCATAGGTCTTGAGCTGGGCGTCGGTGATGTTGCCTTCGAGGTAGCGGCGTGCCGTGCCGATGCTCGCGGCGTCGAGCGCGTTGAGCGTCAGCGCGCGCTGGCGCGTCATCTCCGCATAGTCGATGCCCACCGCGAGCCCGCCCATCAGCGGCAGCATGACGATCGCCGTCAGCATCGCGTAGTGGCCTTTGCGATCCCCCCAGAACCTGCGCAACATTCGTCTTCACCCCAGACCGGAGACAGTTAGTCCGCAAAGGATGGCAGAGAACTTTGAATTTCCCGTCAGCCGGAAGGGTTAAAGTTGTTTTGGCGGGTTCAGCATCGCTTAACCACCGGGAGTGCCGCGAAAGGCGGCGGCCCGATCGCGTCGCCGCGCCGTCAAATGCCCGTGCCGCTGCGCCGCCGCCGCTGCGCCGGGGGGAGGGGGCGGGCAAATCGGCTGCCGGTCATCTGCGCCACGCCGAGATCGATCACCGCAATGGTGTCCCGGTCCGTCGCCACGCCGGTCGCCACGAGCGGCATGCCCGCCAAGGCGGCCATCTCGATCATTGCCACCGGCGAGGCGGACGAGGCGGGGTCATCACGCATCCGCAGCAGCGCGTCACAGGAGACCCGCACGCTGGCTATGCCGCGTGCCTGAAGGCCGAGGAAGCCCTCGGCGGTGCCGTCCCACCCTTCGGCGGCAAAGCGCACCCCCGTGCGGGCCAGCAGTCCGAGGGCGTCGTCATGGTCGCCGCCTTTGCTCTGGAGGATGCTGCCGGGTACGACGAGCACGATCTGGGTGGCGATCTCCGGCGCGCTGGCCAGCAGGTCTACCGCTCCGGCCAGTTCCCTGCCGTCGTCGAGCAACGCTTCGCAGAGGCTGACGTGGAACGGCAGGGCGCGGGGCTCGTCCGCCAGGCTGCGATGCGCGGCATCGACGGCGCCTGCCAGCAGCCAGCGCGAGAAGGCGGCGCTGGCCTCGTCGCCGGCGGTCTCGGGCAGCCGGTCGATGTCCTCCGGCGGCCCGCCGGCCGGCATGACACGCGCCAACACGTCATAGCCGGTGGCCTCGGCACGGGCTACGGAAACGATCCGGCGCAGGCCGATCCGCGGCGGACCCGCCCGCATGATCTCCTCGATCGCGGGGACGATCTCCGTGCCGGTCGGCTCGACGCCGGCGGCGCCTTGCGATGCGACGATCTCCGGCCGGAACCGGCGGCGGGCAGGCAGCATGACGACATTGGTGCGCGCCGCTTCGCCGGCGGCGGGCGCATGCCCGGCCGACAGGCGGGACACCTCCTCGGCGACGCGATCCTTGAGCGCCCGGACCTCCGACGCGTCGCGGTCGCCGCGCGCCGTGAGCGCTGCGACGGCCATGTCGACGGACCGCGTCAGCCGGGCCATCTCGGCCCGCAGCGCCGAGGCGCGCAGCAGGGCGCGTGCGGAGAAGGCGGCGGCGAGCGCCGCGAGCACCAGCGTGATCGCGGCGGTGAACAGCACGAGCTTCTCGGGATGCGCGCCGTTGTCGACGAAGAAGCCGAGCAGCAGGTAGCCTGCGCCGCACACGAGCAGTGCGGCCGCGACCGTCATCAAGGCGCGCTGCATAGGCTTTCTTTCCATCCGTGAACGCCGCCCTTCGGCGGGGCCGAGCCAGTCCGGTAAATCGCATGGCCTGCCGCCTGTGTTAAGTCAAAGCTGGTGACAGGGTGAACGCACTCGGTTAATCCCGGACGCGGCGCGGCATGCCGGGCCAGTCGGATGGAAAGTGCAGGGGCGCCCGTTTTGGTGACATTCGTTCGTTCACTGGAAGATCTCTCTGATCGCTACGCGGTGATCTTCTGCGACGTGTGGGGCGTCATCCACAACGGCGTGGCAGGCTTCGGCGATGCGCTGTCGGCGCTGTCGCTCGCGCATGACAAGGGCATCGCCGTCGTCCTCATCACCAATGCGCCGCGGCCCGCGTCCGGCGTGTCGGCGCAGATCGACGGCCTCGGCATAGCCACCGTGTGGGACCGGATCGTCACCTCCGGAGACGTGACGCGCGACCTGATCCGCAACGGTCCCCGCCGTCAGTTCCATCTCGGGCCCGAGCGCGACCTGCCCATATTCGACGGGCTGGATGTCGATCTGGTCGAAGAGCGCGAGGCATCGGTGGTGGTCTGCACCGGCCTCTACGACGACGAGAACGACGATCCTTCCGACTATGCCGAGCAACTGCGGCGAATGCGTTCGCGAGACCTGCCGATGATCTGCGCCAACCCCGACATCGTGGCGGAGCGGGGCCACCGGCTCGTCTGGTGCGCCGGCGCACTGGCGCGCGACTATGGTCTGATGGGCGGGCGAACGCTGATCGCCGGCAAGCCGCACCGCCCGATCTACGACGCCGCGATGGAGGCCGCCGCCGCGACGCTCGGCCGCCCCGTCGAGCGCGGCGAGGTGCTGGCGATCGGCGACGGCATGATGACGGACGTCAAGGGCGCCGCCGACTACGGCATCGACGTCCTCTACGTTTCGGCCGGCATCCATGCCGCCGACTACGGCGATCCCGACGCGCCCGACGCCGACCTGCTCGCCGCCTTCCTGTCGAAGCACGGTCACACGCCGGTGGCCGTGATCCCCCGGCTGCGGTGACCCTCGGCATGACCGGAACGATCGAGTTCGTCCTTGCCGAAGACGTCGGCTCGCTGCCTGCGCGGCTGCGCGGCGGCGTGGTGGCGATCGGCAATTTCGACGGTGTCCACCGTGGGCACCAGGCGGTTCTGGGAGCGGCGCTGGACAAGGCGAGGGACGCCGGCGTTCCGGCCATCGCGCTGACCTTCGAGCCGCATCCGCGCACCTTTTTCCAGCCGAACGTCCCGCTGCCGCGCATCACGCAGCCGGCGATGAAGGCGCGGCTTCTGCGGCTGTTGGGTTTTGACGCGGTGGTGCAACTGCCGTTCACCGCAGGGTTCGCAGCGCAGACCGCGGACGCCTTCATCGCCGATGTGCTGGTGGCCGGACTTGGCCTCAGCGAGGTGGTGACGGGTTTCGATTTCCACTTCGGCGCCAAGCGCCAGGGCACGCCCGCCTTCCTCGCCGCGGCCGGGCAGAGCCATGGCTTCGGCGTTACCTGCGTCGACGCGTTCTGCGACGAGGGCGGCGGGGCCATCTCGTCCAGCCGCATCCGCGAGATGCTGGCGGCAGGCGATGCCGTGTCCGCCGCCGGGCTGCTGGGCTATCGATACACTGCCGAGGCCGAGGTCGTTCATGGCAAGGCGCTCGGGCGCACCCTCGGCTACCCCACCGCGAACATGGTGCTGCCCGAACCCGCCGTGCTCGGCCAGGGCATCTACGCCGTCCGCCTGCGCCGCCAGGACGGCACGCTGCACGACGGCGTGGCGAGCTTCGGCCGCCGCCCGACCGTCGATGCCGACGGGGCGCCGCTTCTCGAAACCTTCGTCTTCGACTTCACCGGCGATCTCTACTGGGAGATCTGCCAGGTTTCGTTCTTCGGCCATCTGCGCGGCGAGGAAAAGTTCGACAGCCTCGATGCCCTGCTCGACCAGATGAAGCGCGACGAGGCCGAGGCGCGGGCCTTGCTCGCGGGCGTCGGCCCGATATCCGAGATGGACCGGCGACTGTGCTTCTGAGGCAACGTTCGCCGGCAACCGGCGGTGCTGGTTAAGCCGATTTTTACCGCAAGGGTTGAAATCTCGTCGCCGTGGGGCAAGGTCTGCCCAACGGAGTCATTTGTATGAAGCGTTTCCTCTTCGGCGCGGTCTTGGCCCTTTCCCAGGCGGGAGCAGCCATGGCTGCCGATGCCGACATAGACCCGCGGCGTTTCGGCTGGTTTTCCGGCGACTGGCAGCTAACGGTCGGCGCTTCCGGCTTCTTCGCGCCCGATTACGAAGGCGACGACAAGCTGTCCTTCAATATCGTCCCCTTGATTTCGCTGGGCAAGGCAGGCCCGGAGGCCCGCTTCACCTCCCGCAACGACAACATTTCCTTCGCGCTGATCGACGAGGGGCAGTTCCGCGCCGGGCCGACCGGCAAGATCATCTTCGGACGCGACGCGGGCGACTCCGGCGACCTGGGCGGCCTGGACGAGGTCAAGTTCGGCGCCGAGATCGGCGCCTTCGCCGAATACTACCCCACCGATTGGCTGAGGGTCCGCGGCGAACTGCGCCACGGTATCCGTTCGCACCACGGAGTGGTCGGCGATGTCACGGCCGACGCCTTCGTCGACGTCGCCGAAACCTTGCGTGTCTCCGCTGGTCCGCGTCTGTCCTTCGCGAGCGCCGACTACATGGACGCCTACTACGGCATCAGCCCTTCCGAGAGCGCCGCGTCCGGTCTGCCCGGCTACGATCCGGGATCGGGGATCAAATCGGCGGGGGCAGGCGGTGCCGTGACCTGGAAGGCGACCGACCGCATCACCAGCAGCATTTTCGGCGAGTATGCCCGCCTCGTCGGCGATGCCGCGGATTCCCCGCTGGTCCGGGAGCGCGGATCGGAGAACCAGTTCACCTTCGGCGTGTCGTCGACATACCGCTTCGATTTCGCGATTCCCTGATCCGCCTCCCATCGGCCCCCTTTATTCCGGCAGCGCACTCCGCTAAGGAGCCCGCATGACGACGGCGCTGATATTCCGCGCGATTGCGATACGAATTACGAGCCCGGTCTTCCCGGCGGTCTGACCGCGCGGCGAGGGCCGGGACGCTTCACGCATTCTCCCGATCGCAATCCGCCCCGGGCGCAGACGCGCCGGGCGTCCTGATGGCCAGACCGATGACCGACACCAGCGACAAGCTCGACTATTCCAAGACCCTCTATCTGCCGCGGACGGAGTTTCCGATGCGCGCCGGCCTGCCGGAGAAGGAGCCGCTTCTGGTGAAGCGCTGGCAGGACGCCGACCTTTACCGGCTGCTGCGCGAGGACGCCGCCGGCCGGCCGAAATATGTGCTGCACGACGGCCCGCCCTATGCCAACGGCAACATCCATATCGGGCATGCGCTGAACAAGATCCTGAAGGACATCATCACCCGCTCCTTCCAGATGCGCGGCTTCGATTCCAACTACGTGCCCGGCTGGGATTGCCACGGCCTGCCGATCGAGTGGAAGATCGAGGAGGAGAACTACCGCTCCAAGGGCAAGGCGAAGCCGGACCTGAAGGATCCGGCCGCCATGGTCGAATTCCGCCAGGAATGCCGTGCCTATGCCGAAAAATGGATCGGCATCCAGGGCGCGGAGTTCCAGCGGCTCGGCGTCGTCGGCGATTTCAAGAACCCGTACACGACGATGAACTTCCATGCCGAAGCGCGGATCGCCGGCGAGCTGTTGAAATTCGCCATGAGCGACCAGCTCTATCGCGGCTCGAAACCGGTGATGTGGAGCGTGGTCGAGCGCACCGCGCTGGCGGAGGCCGAGGTCGAGTACGAGGACTATGAGAGCGATACGGTCTGGGTGAAGTTTCCTGTCCGGAAGCTGGAAGTCTGGACCAGAAACGTGATGGACGGCCAGCCAGCAAAGCTCGCACCAGGGGCGACGGAAGCGTCCCAGGATCTCCTCGATGCCTGCGTAGTGATCTGGACCACGACGCCGTGGACCATCCCCGGCAACCGCGCAGTCGCCTATTCGCCGCGCGTCGAATACGGGCTCTACGAGGTCACGGCGGCCGAGAACGCCTTTGGCCCGCAAGCTGGCGAGAAGCTGATCTTCGCGGAAATGCTGGCGGAAGAGTCATTCGCCAAGGCGAAGCTTGGATACCAGCATCTGCGAACGATTGCTGCTGATGAGCTTGCCTCGCTGACGCTCGCGCACCCGCTGGCGGGCTGGCGCCCCACCTCCCCCTTGTGGGGAGGTCGCGGCGAAGCCGCGGGTGGGGGTGAGGACGGCGCCGTCGCAACCCCCACCCCGTCGCTGCGCGCCGACCCTCCCCGCAAGGGGGAGGGTGGGGCGCCATACGCCTTCACCGTCCCGATGCTCCCGGGCGACCACGTCACCGACGACGCCGGCACCGGCTTTGTCCACACCGCGCCGGGCCACGGCCGCGAGGACTTCGACGCCTGGATGGATGCGGCCAAGGATTTGCGCGAGCGCGGCATCGATACGGCCATCCCCTTCACAGTGGACGATGCGGGCTTCTTCACCAAGGACGCCCCGGGTTTCGGGCCGGATCGTCCGGGCGGCCCGGCGCGCGTCATCGACGACAGCGGCAAGAAGGGCGACGCCAACAAGGCGGTCATCGACGCGCTGATCGAGCGCGGCATGCTGTTCGCGCGGGGAAGGCTGAAGCATCAGTATCCGCATTCCTGGCGCTCCAAGAAGCCGGTGATCTTCCGCAACACGCCGCAATGGTTCGTCCACATGGACAAGGAGCTGGGTGGATATGGGCTTGGCGATGGCCCCACATCCCCTGCCGGACCTTCTCCCCGTGCAGAACGGGGAGAAGGAGGAAGCTCCAACGCCGACGCCCCCCTCTCCCCGTCCTTACGGGGAGAGGGTAAGGGTGAGGGGCAGCATGATACCCTGCGCACCCGCGCGCTCGCAGCCATCGATGCGACGCGCTTCGTGCCGGCCGGCGGCCAGACGCGCCTGCGCGCCATGATCGAGGAGCGGCCGGACTGGGTCCTGTCGCGACAGCGCGCCTGGGGCGTGCCGATCTGCGTCTTCGCCGATGAGGACGGCAAGGTGCTGAAGGACGAGGCCGTCAACGCCCGCATCCTCGACGCCTTCGAGAAGGAGGGCGCCGACGCCTGGTTCGCGGAGGGCGCCAAGGAACGCTTCCTCGGCAACGGGTACGATCCGGCCAAGTGGACCATGGTCAAGGACATCCTCGACGTGTGGTTCGATTCCGGCTCGACACACGTCTTCACGCTGGAGGATCGCCCCGACCTCAAATGGCCGGCCGACGTTTATCTCGAAGGCTCGGACCAGCATCGCGGCTGGTTCCATTCCTCGCTGCTCGAAAGCTGCGGCACGCGCGGGCGGGCGCCCTACGACACGGTCGTCACGCATGGCTTCACCATGGCCGAGGACGGCCGCAAGATGTCGAAATCGCTGGGAAATCAGGTCTTCCCGCAGGACGTGATGAAGCAGTCCGGCGCCGACATCCTGCGCCTCTGGGTGGCCACCACCGACTACTGGGAGGACCAGCGCCTCGGCAAATCGATCATCCAGACCAACATCGACGCCTATCGCAAGCTGCGCAACACCATCCGCTGGATGCTGGGCACCCTGGCGCATGACGAGGGCGAGGAGGTCGCGCCGGCCGACATGCCGGAGCTGGAGCGGCTGATGCTGCATCGCCTCGCCGAGCTCGACGAGGTGGTGCGCAAGTCCTACGACGCGTTCGACTTCAAGCGTATCGCCAAGTCGCTGACCGATTTCATGATCGTCGACCTGTCGGCCTTCTATTTCGACGTGCGCAAGGATGCGCTCTACTGCGACGCGCCGTCGAGCCTGCGCCGCAGGGCCGCGATCGTGGTCGTGCGCCATCTGTTCGAGCATATCGTCAAGTGGCTTGCGCCGGTGCTGCCGTTCACCACCGAGGAAGCCTGGCTCGACTACCGGCCCGGGGCGCGTTCGGTGCATCTGGAGCAGTTCCCCGACGTGCCGGCGGCGTGGCGCGACGAGGCGCTGGCGGAGAAGTGGCGCAAGGTGCGCCTCGTCCGCCGCGTCGTTACCGGCGCGCTGGAGCTGAAGCGGGCGGAGAAGATCATCGGCTCCTCGCTGGAGGCCGCTCCGGTGGTGCATGTCGCGGACGCGGACCTGCTTGCCGCCGTGGCTGATGTCGACCTTGCCGAGATCGCCATCACCAGCGGTATCGAGGTGACCGATGCGCCGGCCCCGGAGGACGCTTTCCGTCTCGACGAGGTGAAGGATGTCGCGGTGGCCTTCTTCAACGCCGCGGGCGACAAGTGCGCACGGTCGTGGCGCTACACGACGGACGTCGGATCGGATCCGGCCTACCCGGACGTGTCGGCGCGCGACGCTGCCGCTCTGCGCGAGCTCGCGGCACTGGGCAGGTTGCGATAGCCGCCGGCCGACGTGACGATTGTATGAGCGGTCGTTGCCGAGGCGGGCGTGCTGGGTTAAGACTTGCGCGCCTCGCCGCGCGACAAACAATCGCCGGATTCGCGCGCAATGCGGAACCGGGGTCGCCGGCACGATTCGAGAGGACGCTGGGTTGAAGTTTTCGGACACGACGGGATCGGCATTGTCGCGGTTTGCGATCGGCTTCGGGCTGGGTGTTTCCGCGCTCGCTCTTTCGGGCTGCATGAGCTCGCCCACCTACGGCACCGACAAGACCGCCAACGAGCAGTTGCTTGGCGATGTGACCGGCATCCTGTCGCTCGCTCCGCCCAAGAAGCCGCGCGTCGACTACAAGCCGCGCCCCGAACTGGTGACGCCTGTGAAGGGCGACGCGGCCAATCTTCCGCAGCCGCAGGAGTCGGCGACCGTCGGAAATCCGGATTGGCCCGAATCGCCCGAGCAGCAGCGTGCCCGGCTGCGCGCCGAGGCCGACGCCAATCGCGACGATCCGAACTGGAAGCCGGTGATCGATCCGGACCTGGCGCGCGCGACGTCCCGGGAAACGCGGGAACCGCCGGGCTCGCCGCGTTATGTGTTCCCGAGAAGCAACGTCGATCCGGTGCGGCAGCGTGCGGAGTTCAATCGTCGTCTTGCCGAAAACCGCCAGGGCAGCGCCACCAACCGCAAGTTCCTCAGCGAGCCGCCGCTCGACTACCGCCAGCCCGCGGCGACTGCGCCCGTCAACGACATCGGCGAGGACGAGTTCAAGAAGGAGCGTCGCCTGAAGGCGGCCGCCGCCAAGCCGAAGAAGTGGGCCGATTACCTTCCCTGGTAGGCCGGCTACCTCCTTGCCCGGAAAAAGTCGCGGAGCAGCTCCGACGCAGCGACCTCGCCGATGTGCGGATAGACCTCCGGGACATGATGGCAGGCGGGTGAGGTGTAGAAGCGCACGCCGCTGATCACGGCGCCGCCCTTCGGATCGGACGCGCCGAAATAGAGCCTGCGAAGCCGCGCGAAGGAAATGGCGGCGGCGCACATCGTGCAGGGCTCCAGTGTCACGTAAAGATCCGCCGCCGCCAGCCGTTCCGCGTTCAGCCTGCCCGCCGCCTCGCGGATCACCAGCATCTCGGCATGAGCGGTCACGTCGTTGAGTTCGCGCGTTCGGTTGCCTGCGCTCGCGACGATTTCTCCGCCGACCACCAGGACCGCGCCGACGGGCACCTCGCCCCGCCCGGCGGCGGCTTCGGCCTCGGCCAGGGCCCTGGCCATGAAGTCGGGGCGATCGACCGGCTGCATCCATTCCCTCTCGCGTCAGGCAGACGTTACTGCTACACCGCGCCACAAAGGCAAAGACCCCAATGACCGACGACGACACCAAAAGACCTGCCGGCAAGGCGCCGCGCAAGCCCGATCGCAATGGCCGCGGCGCCGACCGACCGCGCGCTGCCAAGCCGGGCTTCGGTAAGCCGGGTTTCGGCAAGGACGGCAAGGCGCAGGGCGCGGCAAAGAAGCCGTTCGTCAAGCGCGAGCGGCCGTCGGAGGGCGGCGGCGAGCGCTCGAGGCCGGGCGGGTTCGAGAAGCGGGCGGAAGGCGACCGCCCGTTCCGCAAGCCTTTCGTGAAGCGGGAGCGCGACGGCGAAGCTGACCGTGGAGCGCCGCGCCGCTTCTCCCGGCCCGATGGCGGCGAAGCCGCGCCGAGAAAGCCCTTCGTCAAGCGCGACAGGGCGGCGCAGGGCGAGGCCGCCGACGGTGGTCCGAGGCGCTTCGGCCCGCGGGTGGAAGGGGAGCGCGGCCCGCGCAAGCATTTCGTTCGTCGTGAGCGTCCGGATGCGGCCGGTGCGGACGCGCCACGAGCACCACGTCGCTTCGAGCGGCGCGAGGATGGCGACAAGGCACCGCGCAAGCCGTTCGTCCGCAGCGGGGATCGCGAGCGCAGGCCGGAAGGCGACGAGCGGCCCCGCCGCTTCGACAGGCGCGACGGTTTTGATAAGCCTCGGTTCTCCGGGGATGGCCGCGAGCGTCCGGAGCGTCCGGAGCGTCCGGAGCGTGCTGGGCGGCGTGAGCGCGCTGCCGAACATGGCAGCGGGCAAGTCGCGGAGGGGGCGCGCGCAGAGCGTGCGCCACGCCGTTTCGACCGGCCGGAGGGGCGCGAACGTCCGCAGCGGCGCGACGGCGCGGGCTTCGACAAGCCGGTCAGAAAGTCCTTTCCGCGCGGCGATGAGACGGCGCCCGTCGAGGGCGAACGGATCGCCAAGCGGCTGGCGCGCGTCGGCATCGCCTCGCGCCGCGACGCCGAAGAGCTGGTTGCGGCTGGCCGCATCAAGGTGAACGGCCGCGTGCTCGACACGCCCGCCTTCAATGTCACCGCCGAGGACGTCATCGAACTCGACGGCAACGTCCTGCCGCCGATCGAGCGGACCCGCCTGTTCCTCTTCCACAAGCCGGCCGGTGTCGTCACAACAAACCGCGATCCGGACGGCCGCCGCACGGTGTTCGACGTGCTGCCGCGGGATCTGCCGCGTGTCGTGACCGTCGGCCGCCTCGACATCAATACGGAAGGGCTGCTGCTGCTGACCAATGACGGCGGCCTTGCGCGGACGCTGGAACTGCCGGCGACCGGCTGGCTGCGCCGCTACCGCGTCCGCGTCCACGGCAAGGTGGACGAGAAGCGGCTTGCGGAGCTGAAGGACGGCATCGCCGTCGACGGCGTCTTCTACGGTTCCATCGAGGCGTCGCTCGATCGCGAGCAGGGCTCCAATGCCTGGCTGACCATCGGTTTGCGCGAAGGCAAGAACCGAGAGGTCAAGAACATCCTGGGCGCGCTCGGGCTCGAGGTCGGCCGGCTGATCCGTGTCTCGTTCGGACCGTTCCAGCTCGGCGAACTGCTGGAGGGCCACGTCCAGGAGATCAAGGGCAAGATGCTGCGCGACCAGCTCGGCGAGCGGCTGGTCGAGGAGTCGGGCGCCAATTTCGAGGCCGACATCGTCAAGCCGTTCTCCAACCGCCCGGTGCGCCGCACCGAGACCTCGGCCCAGGTCGACGACCGGCCCAAGGTCGTGCGCGACGGGATTCGCGGCCGGGAGGGCGAAGGCGGGCTGATCAAGGCGCGCAAGCGCCGCGAGAACAGCCGCGACGAAGCGCTGGGCAAGCTGTCGACCAAGCCCGATCGCGGCGGCTTCGGTGGCAAGGATCGCTCCGAGCGCGGGCCGAAGCGGACCGGCGACCGTCCGCCGATCGAACCGCCCGGCCAGCGCAAGACCAATGTCTGGATGGCGCCTGGCGCCCGCCCGATCGGCAAGGGGCGGGCCGAAGCCGATGCGGCGAAGGCGGCAGAGCGCAAGGCCTCGCCGCGCAAGCCGGCGGGACCGCACGGCGGCAACCCGGACGGGCGCGGTCCGAGGCCCGGCAAACGGCCCAAGCGCGAGGACTGAGCGGTGCGCGTCATCGGCGGAGATCTGCGTGGCCGGCCGCTGGCGACGCCGCGCAGCCACGCCATCCGCCCGACGACGGACCGCACGCGCGAGGCTTTGTTCAACGTCCTGGCACACCGCCATGGCGACATGCTGGCCGGCGGTCGTGTGCTCGACCTGTTCGCCGGAACCGGCGCGCTCGGCATCGAGGCCCTGTCGCGCGGCGCCTCCTTCGCGATGTTCGTGGAAGAGTCGGCCGAGGGCAGGGGGCTGATCCGCGACAATGTCGAGGCGTTCGGCTTGACCGGACGCACCAAGATCTTTCGACGCGACGCGACGCGACTTGGGCCGGCGGGCACGGTCCAGCCCTTCTCGATGCTGTTCGCCGATCCGCCCTACGGCAGGGGACTGGGCGAGCAGGCGCTGGCCTCGGCCCGCGACGGCGGCTGGCTGGTGCCGGGCGCGGTCTGTGTGGTCGAGGAGGCGTCGTCCGCCGGCTTCGCAGCGGTCGACGGCTTTGTGATGCAGGACGAGCGCGCCTATGGCGAGACCGTCATCCGCATTTTCTCCAACGCGGGCTGACGACGCTTTCACGTTGCGGCCGCGTCCTTGCCAGAGTTCCGCCGCGATCGGCGGCATGATGACGAACAATTCACTTCCACGGGCCGGAGCCGGTGCCTATACCGCCGGCAAATCCGGCCAGAGGAGATTTCATGAGATCCCAGAAGCTGCGCCCGCGCCTCCTGGCCGCCGCATCGGTCTTCCTGCTGATCGCCCAGTTTCCGCTTCAGGCGGGCGCCGAGGCGATCGTTGCGAAGGAGGAAGTGGCGAACTTCCTGCTCGGCAACGGCATGGAAGTCGTGGTCATTCCGGATCACCGGGCACCGATCGTCACCCACATGGTGTGGTACAAGGCCGGCAGCGCCGACGAACCGCCCGGCAAGTCCGGCATCGCCCACTTCTTCGAGCATCTGATGTTCAAGGGCACCAAGACGCACAAGCCGGGCGAGTTCGACGCCAAGGTTTCCGAGATCGGCGGCAACGAGAACGCCTTCACTTCCTATGACTACACGGCCTATCACGAGACCATCTCGCCGGACGCGCTCGGCGACATGATGGCCATGGAGGCCGATCGCATGCGCAACCTGATCCTCACCGACGAGGTCATCGGTCCGGAGCGCGACGTCGTCCTGGAGGAGCGCCGCATGCGCATCGAGGGCGATCCGGATTCGCTGCTCTCGGAAGAAGTGCAGGCGACGCTCTACCAGAACCATCCCTATCGCGTGCCGGTCATCGGCTGGATGCACGAGATGGAAAAGCTCAACCGCGCCGACGCCACCGAGTTCTACGATCGCTTCTATACGCCCAACAACGCCGTTCTGGTGGTGGCCGGCGATGTCGACGTGGCAGCCGTCCGGAAGATGGCGGAAGACACCTACGGCAAGGTGGCGCGCGGCCCGGACCTTCCGCCGCGCACCCGTCCGACCGAGCCCGAGCAGAACACCAGCCGCACCGTCACCATGAAGGACGCGCGCGTCACCCTGCCGAGCTTCGGCACGCAGTGGGTGGTGCCGTCCTATCGCACCGCCGAGAACGGCGAGGCCGAAGCGCTCGACCTGCTCGCCGAGATCCTCGGCGGCGGAACGCGCAGCCGGCTGTACCAGGCGCTGGTCGTCAACGATGACGCCGCCTCGGGCGTCGGCGCCTACTACAACGGCACCATGCTCGACGACACCAGCTTCACCGTCTATGGCGCGCCGCGCGACAAGGCCGCGCTGGCAAGGCTCGAGGCGGACGTCGCCGCCCAGATCCAGCGCATCCAGCGCGACGGCGTCACCGAAAGCGAGCTGGAAAAGGCCAAGAACCGGCTGATCCGCAGCATGGTCTTCGCCAAGGACAGCCCGGCCAGCATGGCCAACATCTACGGCGCCGCGCTGACCACCGGCAGCACCGTCGAGGACGTGCAGAAATGGCCCGAGCGCCTGCAGGCGATCACCGCCGATCAGGTCAAGGCGGTTGCCGTGCGCTATCTTCGCCCGAGGATCGCGGTGACCGGCTATCTCCTCCCCGACGACAGCACATCGAACTGAGCAGGTGAACATGCGCCGATCCGAACCTGCCGGCATTGCCGGCTTCGCCAGCGCCGCGATTGCCGGCGTCTTCCTGCTGTGCGCGACCTTCGCTGCGCAAGCCGCCGTGAAGATTCAGGAAGTTACCTCGCAGAGCGGCGTAAAGGCCTGGCTGGTCGAGGACTATACCGTGCCGATCGTCTCGATCCGCTTCGCCTTCGACGGCGGCAGCGCATCGGATCCCGCCGGCAAGGACGGCCTCGCCAACCTGATGACCGGCCTGTTCGACGAGGGTGCCGGCGATCTCGACAGCGAAGCCTTCCAGATCAGGCTCGACGATGTCGGCGCCGAGATGGGCTTCAGCGCCAGCCGCGACAACATCTACGGCTCGATGCGCATGCTCGCCGAGAACAGGGACGCGGCCATCGACCTGCTGCGGCTGGCGATCAATTCGCCAAGGTTCGACGAGGCGCCGATCGCCCGCATCAAGAGCCAGATCGTCGCCGGTATCCAGTCGAAGGAGAACGATCCGCAGACGGAGGCCGGCCGCCGCTGGCTTCGCGCCCTCTACGGCGACCACGCCTATGCGCGACCCGACGAGGGAACGCCGCAGACGCTGGCGTCGATCGGCGCCGACGATCTGCGTGCCTTCCACAAGGCCGCTTTTGCCCGGCAGGGCCTGCATGTCGCCGTGGTGGGCGCCATCGACGCCGCGACGCTGAAGACGGATCTCGACAGGCTGTTTTCCGGGCTTCCGGAGAGGCCGGAGCTGGCTCCGGTCCCGGATGTCGAGCAGAAACTCGGCCAGGAAATCCGCTACGACTACGCCTTGCCGCAGACCTCGCTGCGCCTCGCCTATCCCGGCATCGGCCGCGACGATCCGCAGTTCTTCGCCGCCTCGCTGATGAACCACATATTGGGCGGCGGCACCTTCACCTCGCGGCTGTTCCGCGAAGTACGCGAGAAGCGCGGCCTCACCTACGGAATTGACTCCGGTCTCGTGAACTACGAACATTCCGCGGCACTCGTGATCGGCACGCAGACCCGTGCCGACAAGGCCGCCGAGACGCTGGGGATCATCCGCGACGTGGTAGCTCAGATGGCCAAGGACGGGCCGACCGAAGCCGAGCTCGAGGCCGCCAAGAAATATGTGATCGGTGCCTACGCCATCAACAATCTGGATTCGTCCGGCTCGATCGCCACGACGCTGGTGGAGCTCCAGCTCGACGATCTCGGCATCGACTATTTCGAGCGCCGCGTCGGGCTGATCAATGCGGTCACCGTCGAGCAGACCCGCGATGCTGCCAGGCGCCTGCTCTCGGTCGAGCCGGCGGTGCTGATCGTCGGTCCGCCGTCGCAGCCGGCAAAGGAAGCGAACTGATGAGCCCGAGCCTCGCCGTCGCATTCGGAGGCGGCGGGGCGCGCGGCCTGGCGCATATCCACGCCATCGAGGCACTCGACGAGCTGGGGATTCGCCCCGTCGCCATCGCCGGTTCGTCGATCGGCGCGATCATGGGCGCCGGCATGGCAAGCGGCTTGACCGGCGCGGAGATCCGCGCCCATGCCGCCTCGATTCTCGGTCGCCGCACCGAGATCGCCAGCCGCATGTGGAGCGCGCGGCCCGAAACCTTCGCCGAAGCGTTCCAGGCCGGCATCAAGGTCAGCCAGTTCAACATCGAGCGGATCCTGAAAGCCTTCCTGCCGGAACGGGTCCCCGCGACCTTCGAGCAGCTCGCGATCCCTCTGAAGGTCACCGGTACCGACTATTACGGGCACCGCAGCGAGATTTTCGGCAGCGGCGACCTGCTGTCGGCGCTCGCCGCCTCCGCCGCCATTCCCGCGGTGTTCCGTCCCGTGACGCGCGACGGCGTCGTCTACATCGACGGCGGCATCTACAATCCGGTGCCGTTCGACGAGTTGCGCGGGCTGGCCGACGTGGTGATCGCCATCGACGTGGTCGGCGCTCCCGAGCCGATCACCGGGGTGCGGCCCAATTCCATGGACCTGATGTTCGGCGCCACCCAACTGATGATGCAGTCGATCATCGCCGGCAAGCTGCAGCAGGGCGGCCCGGACCTTCTGCTGCGCCCGCCGGTGTCGCGGTTCCGCGTCCTCGACTTCATGAAGGTCGACGCGGTGCTCGCCGAAACGGCCGGGCTGAAGGACGAGCTGAAGCGCGGCATCGAAGTCGTCTTCGCGGCCCGCGAGGCAGTCGTGGCGTGACGCCTACTCCGGCAGGACGGTAGCCGCCTTGCCCGTCGAGAACGGCGACTGCGCCGAAGGCGGGGGCGCGGCCGGCGGTTCCTGCGGTCCGGCGGTCGACCGCGTTTCCATGCGCCGGATGACGCGGAAGCAGACCACTACCGACAGCACGCCGAACACGACGGCGCCGAGACCCCAGCCGGCGATGACGCCGTTGGCCCCGAAATAGGTGCCGCCCGCCCATACGAAGGGGATCACGCCGAGCGTCGAGCGTCCCCAGTTGAAGGCGGTGGAATAGGTCGGGAAGCCGAGATTGTTGAAGGCGGCGCTGGCGACGAAGATCGCGCCGTTGAACAGGAAGCTGCCCGCCGCGAAGTGGCAGAAGAAGATGATCATGTCGCGCGCCAGCCCTTGCGCGCCGAACAGCGCGGCGATCGGCGAGGCGAAGATGGCGAGCAGGAGCCAGACCGCCGAGACATAGATGACGGTGACCAGCAGGCTGTCGCGCATGGTGCTGGTCAGCCGGTCGAAGCGACGCGCTCCGAAGTTCTGGCCGAGGATCGGGCCGACCGCGCCCGACAGCGCGAAGATGACGCCGAACGCCACCGGGACGATGCGGCCGATGATCGCCCAGCCGGCCACCGCGGCGTCGCCGAAATGCGACACCTGATAGGTCACGTAGACGTTGCCGACCGGTGTCGCGACCTGGGTCAGCAGGGCGGGCAGGCCGATGGCGAAGAACGGTCGCGCCGCCTGCGTCAGGCGCTGCAGGTCCGGCAGGCGCACCAGCCGGTGGATGTAGACCGCGCCGTGCAGACCGACCGCCAGCATGATGACGCGCGCCAGCACGTTGGCGATGGCCGCGCCGTCGAGCCCCAGCCCGAAGCCGAAGATGAACAGCGGGTCGAGGACGGCCGCGGCGATGCCGCTGCCCAGGGTGACGTACATGGCGCGCCGCGCGTCGCCGACGCCGCGCAGGATGCCGGTCGTGCACATGCCGAGCGCCAGGATCGGCGTCGACGGCAGGACGATCTGCAGGAAGCGCGTCGCAAGCTCCAGAGTCACGCCCTTTGCGCCCATCAGCGCGACCAGTTGGTGCAGGAACGGCCAGATGACGATGGCGAGCAGGGCGGTCGTCGCGCCGCTGATGACCAGCGAGGCACCGGCCATTTCCGCGGCTTCCATTCGGTTGCCGCGACCGAGGCATCGCGACACCAGTGCGCTGCAGGCAATGGTGAAGCCGATGGCCACCGAGATCGTGAAGAACAGCAGGGTGGACGCGAAGCCGACCGCCGCCGCCAGTTCGGCAACGCCGAGCATCGAGATGTAGAAGAGGTTCAGCGCGTCGACGACGAAGATGGCGATGAGCCCGATCGACCCGGTCGCGGTCATCACCACGACATGCTTCAAGGTCGGGCCGGTGACGAACTTCGCCGACGGCTGCGGCTTCGGCGCTGCCGTCACGCGCCGTCGGCCTTCATGGGAGAGACGATCACCGGATCAGGCCCGATTCGCGATCCAGACCGCGGCCGGAAGTGATCCGAATGCGTTGCTCATGGCGCTTCTCCTTACCTCCCGGTCTTCAAATCACGCCGGTTTGCGCCCCGGTGCAAGGCGGCGGCATTGCACAAGCGGGGAGGGGACAATAGATGAAGCTGCACAAAACTGGAACGGATCGGCGGACGAATGGATGTGAAGACGGATGACGCGGCACTCGTCGACCGCGTCGCGGCGCTGGTCGACGCGGCCAGGGCCGCCGGCGCGGACGCCGCCGACGCGGTTGCCGTGCGCGGCAGATCGACCAGCGTCTCGGTCCGCCTCGGCAAGGTGGAAGCCTCCGAATCGTCGGAGAGCGACGACGTTTCGCTGCGCGTCTTCGTCGGCAAGCGGATCGCCAGCGTCTCGGCCACCGCCGCCTCCGACCCCAGGGTGCTCGCCGAACGGGCCGTCGCCATGGCCCGTGTTTCGCCGGAGGACCCGTTCCAGGGGCTCGCCGATCCCGCTCTCCTGGCGAAATCGGTGCGCGACCTCGATCTCTTCGATCCGACGGTCGTTTCGGCCGACCGGCTGCGCGAGGATGCGCTGGCCGCCGAGGCGGCGGCGCTGGCCGTCGCCGGCGTCACCAATTCGGGCGGCAGCGGCGCCAGCGCCGGCGTCGGCGGCATGGTTCTCGCCACCTCGGACGGCTTCCTCGGCCGCTACATGGCATCGCGCTTCTCGCGCTCGGCCAGCGTCATCGCCGGGGAAGGAACCGGGATGGAGCGCGATTACGACTATTCGTCGCGCCAGCATTTCGCCGATCTGGACGATGCCGCCGCGATCGGGCGCAGCGCCGGCGAGCGCGCCGTGCGCCGCCTCAAGCCGCGCAAGGCGCGCACCGGTCCCGTCGACGTGATCTTCGACCCGCGTGTGGCGCGCGGCATCGCCGGCCATCTCGCCGGCGCCATCAACGGTGCCTCGGTGGCGCGCAAGACCAGCTTTCTGCGCGACATGATGGGCAGGCAGGTGGCGTCCGCCGCGATCACCGTCGTCGACGAGCCGGGCAGGATCCGCGGCCAGGCTTCACGTCCGTTCGACGGCGAGGGCATCGAGGGCCGGAAGCTGACGATGGTCGACAGGGGCGTGCTGGGGCACTGGTTCCTGTCGACGTCCGCCGCCCGCGAGCTCGGCCTGCAGACCAACGGCCGCGGCTCGCGCAGCGGATCGTCGGTCACGCCGACCTCGACCAACCTGTCGATCGAGCCTGGCGAGACGACGCCCGAGGCGATGATCGCCGGGCTGAAGAGCGGCTTCTACGTGACCGAGGTGTTCGGTCAGGGCGTCAACATGATCACCGGCGAATACAGCCGCGGCGCATCCGGCTTCTGGATCGAGGACGGGACGCTCACCTATCCGGTATCCGAGGTGACGATCGCCTCGAACCTGAAGGACATGTTCCTGCGCATGGTTCCGGCAGGCGATCTCGACCGCAACTACGGCACCGCCGCCCCGACGCTGCTGATCGAAGGCATGACCCTTGCCGGCGACTGACCCACAGCCGGCATCGGACCTCGATTTGCTGCGCCGCGCCGGTGAAGAGGCCGGGCGGATCGCCTTGCGCTACTTCGGCAAGCAGCCCGAGGTCTGGATGAAGGCGGGCAACTCGCCGGTCACCGAAGCCGACTATGCCGTCGACCGCTTTCTGCGCGAGACGCTGCTCGCTGCCCGTCCCGACTACGGCTGGCTGTCGGAGGAAACCGCGGATGCGCCGCAGCGCCTGTCGGCGCGCCGGACCTTCGTCGTCGACCCGATCGACGGGACACGCGGCTTCATGGACGGCCGCGCCGCCTGGTGCGTGAGCCTGGCCGTTGTGGAGGACGGCTGCTCGGTCGCCGGCGTGCTCGAATGTCCCGCCAAGCGCGAAACCTATTGGGCCGAACCGGCCGGCGGCGCCTGGTGCAACGGACGGCGCATCGGCGTGCGTCTTCTGCCCGAGACCCCGCAGTCTGCCGGCCCCAAGCCGATGCTGGACATGCTGCCTGCCGAGTGGCAGCGGCGGATGCGCCGGGAAGCCTACATCCCGTCGCTCGCCTATCGCATCGCCCTCATTGCCGGCGGCCAGCTCGATGCCACCTTCGTCAAGGCCAACGCCCACGACTGGGACATCGCCGCCGCCGACCTGATCCTGCGCGAGGCGGGTGGCCGCATCATCGACGCCGGCGGCAAGGCGCCGAGCTTCGCGCGTGCCACCGTGTCGCACGGACCGCTCGCCGCCGGCAGCGGCGCGCTGTTGGACGCGATGGCCGGCGTGCTGCGAAGTTTTACCCCCGGCTGACGCATCCGGTTTCAAGAATCGGCGATTTGATTTAGATCGCTCTGGAGCGAGATGAGGTTAGATTGAACCATTCTGTTTGGCGTTCGATGCGGCGATCCGCCAGAAGGGTTGCGAAGGTCGTACCGGTGGTACGGGCGAGCAAGCCGACGCCGCGGGCGCCCATCGAACGCAAACCCGAAGGGCCGGGCTGGTTTGGGTCAAAT
>JAHBYY010000079.1 GCA_019635715.1 Rhizobiaceae bacterium
TCCGACCATCGTCACCCGGTGCATGGCGTCCGGTCCGTTGCCGATCAGCATGGCGCCCTTGATCGGCTGCGTCACCTTGCCGTCCTCGATCATGTAGGCTTCGGTGCAGCCGAACACGAATTTTCCCGACGTGATGTCGACCTGCCCGCCGCCGAACGAAACGGCGTAGACGCCGTGCTTGACCGAGGCGATGATCTCCTCGGGCGTATGGTCGCCGGCCGTCATGTAGGTGTTGGTCATGCGCGGCATGGGCTGATGCGCATAGCCCTCGCGCCGCCCGTTGCCGGTCGCCTTCATGCCCATCAGGCGGGCGTTCTGGCGGTCCTGCATGTAGCCGACCAGCTTGCCGTCGTCGATCAGCACGGTGCGGTTGGTCGGCGTGCCCTCGTCGTCGACCGACAGCGAGCCGCGGCGTTCCTCGATCGTCCCGTCATCGACCACCGTGACCCCCTTCGCCGCGACCTGCTGCCCGAGCAGGCCGGCGAAGGCGGACGTCTTCTTGCGGTTGAAGTCACCCTCCAGCCCGTGGCCGACCGCCTCGTGCAGCATCACGCCGGGCCAGCCGGACGACAGCACGATGTCGAACGTGCCGGCGGGGGCGGGGACTGCTTCCAGATTGACCAGCGCCTGCCTCAGGGCCTCGCTCGCCGCCTGTTTCCAGCTCGCCTCGGCGAGGAAATCGCCAAAGCCCTTGCGCCCGCCCGCGCCGAAGGAGCCGCTTTCCTGGCGGTCGCCGTCGCCGACCACCACCGCGACGTTCATCCGCACAAGCGGCCGCACGTCGCGCACCACCTGTCCGTCGGCGCGCATGATCTCGACCTGCTGCCAGGACGACACCAGCGAAGCCGTGACCTGGCGCACCCGCGGATCCTCGGCGCGCACCCAGGCGTCGATCTCCTGCAGCAGCTTCGCCTTCGCCTCGAAGGACGGCGAGCCGGTCGGGTTGTCGTCGCCGTAGAGATGCCGGTTGGTGCGCGGCGGCGCCTCGGCCAGCGTCCCGGAATAGCCGGCCTTGACCGCGGAAACCGCATCCGAGGCGCGCAGCAGAGCCGATCGCGAAAGCTCGCTGGAATGGGCATACCCGGTGGCTTCGCCCGCCACGGCGCGCAGACCGAATCCCTGTTCGGTATTGAAATTTGCCGTCTTCAGCCGGCCATTGTCGAACATCAGCGCTTCCGATTCGCTGTATTCGACGAACAGTTCGCCATCGTCCGCCCCGTCGATCGCCTGGGCCACGATCCGGCGCAGGCCGTCCTCGTCTATATCGAAGCGGGAGAGGGGGCTGTCTTGCATGGGAACGTTCCGTAATGGCGGGTCTGCTTCACCACAGATAGGCAGGGCTGCGCCGGATTCCCACCACTCGTCTTGTCGCGAACTGCCAGAGGTCGGCGGCAACCCACGCCGTGCGCCGCCCTCAAGGCAGCGCGGAAAAACCGTCGCCGAATCCGTTGAGATCGACCGGGATGCCGATTCCCTCTTCCGGGGTCTGGAAGACGATGAAGGTCGCGGCCTTGCCGGTCTTCAGCGTTTCGAGCAGCGGCTTCTCCAGGATCACCTCGGCATAGCAGCCGTCGCCGAAGCAGCGGACGAAATAGGCGCGGCCGATATCCTTGCCGTCGACGTTCAGTCCCAGGCCGTTGGGCAGCAGCACACCGAGCGGCGCCAGCACGCGCAGGATCTCCGCCTTGTTGTCGGCGGTCCGCAGCACGACGACGGAAAGGCCCATCTCGGGCCGGTCCTCGGCCACCACGTTCTGCATCATCACGCACTGCTCGGCGGTCGCCCCTGCGGGCGTGTCGCAGATGATCGACCAGGCGCCGTGCGTCTCCTTGACTTTGCCCTTCTGCTGCGCCGCGGCCTGCTGGGCGGTGAGCGCGAGCGCCATCGAGGCGACAACGGGAAGCAACGATTTGAAAACGCCGAACGTCATGGAAACTCCATTGCGAATCAGGGCGCTTTCCGCCGCAATGATGGCAACTATAGGACAACGCCCGCCTCGGGCCAGCGGGCGCCTGCCCCATTCGACCCTCGCGGATCGCTTCTGGCAAGTCCGCGACCGCCAAAATCCGGGCAACCCAGGCTTATGCCCAGGCAGCGAACCTCAGAGCTGGTGCGGATGTTGGCCGTCGCGCGCAAAAATGCCGCACGGGTCGGCCGGCTGCTTCCTTGCGGTCGGAATAAGAGTATGGTTTGAACCTGCCAATCCGCCAGCCGGGATTCCGCTCCCTGCTGCGGAAGCGTTATATGCGCCGAGATCGGTGAAGCGGGAGTGGGACGGGCATGAAGAAGTTTCTCGCAGCGGCGGGCGCGATGGGAGCCTTGCTGGCAACGAGCGCGGCGACGCTGGCTGACCAGCCACATCCCTGGCAGTGGCGCTTCCAGGAGGCTGCGACCTCGATCATGGATCAGATCGAGTGGTTCGAGGTCTACACCCTCTGGTTCATCGTGCCGATCACGCTGCTCGTCCTCTTCCTGCTGAGCTATTGCATCGTGAAGTTCCGCGCGAGCGCCAACCCGGTGCCGTCGAAAACCAGCCACAACACGCTGATCGAGGTGGTCTGGACCGTCGCGCCGGTGGTCGTCCTGCTGTTCATCGCCGTGCCGTCCTTCCAGTTGCTGACGGCCCAGTACAACCCGCCGGAAGAGGCGAAGCTGACGCTCAAGGCGACCGCCAACCAGTGGAACTGGGACTACGAATATCAGGTGGAGGAGCCGCTCTCCTTCAACTCCGCGATGCTGCCGGAGGCTGACCGTGCCGCCGCCGGCAAGGAGGACAAGGCCCGCTACCCGCGGCTGCTCGCCGTGGACAACGAACTCGTCGTTCCGGTGGCCACGCAGGTGCGCGTCCTCGTCACGGCGGCCGACGTGATCCATGCCTTCGCCATGCCGGCCTTCGGGGTGAAGACCGATGCCGTGCCCGGCCGCATCAACGAGATCTGGTTCAACGCGCGCAAGGAGGGCCTCTACTACGGCCAGTGCTCCGAACTGTGCGGCAAGGACCATGCCTTCATGCCGATCGCGATCCGCGTGGTCAGCGAGGCGCAGTACGATACGTGGCTGACCGCCGCCCGCGGCGACCTCAAGGGCGCCAACAAGGCGCTGATGGCTGCCGTCGACGGCGAAAAGTCCGTCGCGGTCGCCGGAAACTGATTGCCGTAGAGCGTAGGGAATAGGGAACGGAGCCGAACATGGCAGGCGCTGCAGCTCACGACGACCATCACGACCACAAGCCATATGGCTGGACGCGCTGGGTCTATTCGACCAACCACAAGGACATCGGTACGCTCTACCTGATCTTCGCGATCTTCGCGGGCATCATCGGCGGCTTCCTGTCGGTGATGATGCGCTGGGAGCTCGCCGAGCCCGGCATCCAGATCTTCACCGGCCTTGCCGAGATGGTCTACGGCTTCCAGGGTGACGCCGCCGTCGATGGCGGCAAGCACATGTACAACGTGTTCACCACCGGCCACGCGTCATCGAGATCATGGTCGCACCCGCGATCGCGCGTTGATCAGATAAAACGCTGATCATCTGCGCGGATATATGTCCGGCGTATGAACAACATTCTTCGGTTGCCGTTGCCAAATTTTGCTGCTGCTCCTGTCGATGTTCGTGCCCGGCCCGACCGGCGGCTAGCGGCGTCGGCGGCGGCTTTTGACGATCTATCCGCCGCTGTCCACCTCCGGCCAGCCCGGGCCCGCCGGCGGATCTCGCCATCCTGTCGCTGCACGATCGCTGGCGCCTCGTCGATCTCGGCGCGATCAACTTCATCACCACCATCTTCAACATGCGCGACCGGGCATGACGGCGGCGCGATGTCGCCGCCTGGTCGAAAGCGATCACCGCCTTTCCTGTTTTCGCTGCTGTCGCTGCCATCCTGGCGGTGGGCGGCATCACCATGCTCTTGACCGACCGCAACTTCGGCACGACGTTCTTCGACCCGGCCGGCGGCGGTGACCCGATCCTGTTCCAGCATCTGTTCTGGTTCTTCGGCCATCCGGAAGTCTACATCCTGATCCTGCCGGGCTTCGGCATCGTCAGCCACATCGTCTCGACCTTCTCGAAGAAGCCGATCTTCGGCTATCTCGGCATGGCCTACGCGATGGTCGCCATCGGCGCGGTCGGCTTCGTCGTCTGGGCCCATCACATGTACACGACCGGCCTGTCGCTCGACACGCAGCGCTACTTCGTCTTCGCCACGATGGTCATCGCGGTGCCGACCGGCGTGAAGATCTTCTCGTGGATCGCCACGATGTGGGGCGGTTCGATCTCGATGCGCACCCCGATGCTGTGGGCGATCGGCTTCATCTTCCTGTTCACCGTCGGCGGCGTCACCGGCGTGCAGCTCGCCAATGCCGGCCTCGACCGGTCGATGCACGACACCTACTACGTGGTGGCCCACTTCCACTACGTGCTGTCGCTCGGTGCCGTGTTCGCCATCTTCGCCGGCTGGTACTACTGGTTCCCGAAGATGACCGGCTACATGTATTCGCCGATCATCGCCCGCACCCATTTCTGGGTCACCTTCGTCGGTGTCAACCTCGTCTTCTTCCCGCAGCATTTCCTCGGCCTTGCCGGCATGCCGCGCCGCTACATCGACTATCCGGACGCCTATGCGGGCTGGAACGCCGTGTCTTCCTACGGTTCCTACCTGTCGGCGATCGGCGTTCTGGTCTTCCTGTACGGCGTCTTCGAGGCCTTCTCGAAGAAGCGCGTCGCGGGTGCCAATCCTTGGGGCGAGGGTGCGACGACGCTGGAATGGCAACTGCCTTCGCCGCCGCCGTTCCACCAGTGGGAACAGCTCCCGAAGATCAAGTAGCGATCAAGCGTCGCGAGCCGCCGGCCGGTCCGGCGGTTCGAGCCAAACGGAACCGAACAGCGTACGCATGGCATTTCTGGACAAGCCCCTGGCCGATGACGGCGTCGTCGGCCTTTCGGAAGCGACCCCGTCCGACTATTTCGCGCTGCTCAAGCCGCGCGTCATGTCGCTGGTCGTCTTCACGGCGTTTGTCGGCCTCGTCGCCGCGCCTGGGACCATCAACCCGTTCACGGCGCTGATCTCGATCCTGTCGATCGCCATCGGTGCCGGCGCCTCGGGCGCGCTCAACATGTGGTACGACGCCGACATCGATCGGCTGATGCAGCGCACTGCCATGCGGCCGATCCCGGCCGGCCGCATTCGGCCCGGCGAGGCGCTGGCCTTCGGCCTGGTGCTGTCGGTTCTGTCGGTGATGACGCTCGGCGTGTTCGTCGATTGGCTGGCGGCGTCGCTTCTGGCCTTCACCATCTTCTTCTATGCCGTGATCTACACGATGTGGCTGAAGCGCTGGACGCCGCAGAACATCGTCATCGGCGGCGCCGCGGGGGCCATCCCCCCGGTGATCGGCTGGGTATCGGCGACCGGCTCCGTCGGCATGGAGAGCGTGCTTCTCTTCCTCATCATCTTCCTGTGGACGCCGCCGCATTTCTGGGCGCTGGCCCTGTTCAAGGCGGGCGAGTACGGCCGCGTCGGCATTCCGATGATGCCCAACGTCGCCGGTCCCGCCTCAACCCGCCGCCAGATCTTCGCCTATTCGGTCGTTGTGGCCGTCACCGGCGTACTGCCGACGGCTTTCGGCTATGCCGGCCTGGGTTACGGCGCGGTGGCGCTTGCGCTGGGCGCCGGCTTCGTCTGGTATGCCTGGCAGGTGTTGCGCATGGACGACGCCGACCCGGCGATGCGCCCGGCCAAGGCCCTGTTCGCCTATTCGCTTCTCTACCTCTTCGCGATCTTTGCCGCCTACCTCGCCGACAGTGTCGTCGCCCGTGCGCTGGCCGTTGGGGGAGCCTGATCCATGGACATCGAGACCGTCAAGCCGACCCCGCAACAGTTGAAGGCGCGTCGCACGCGTTCGATCGCCATTGCCTGGGCGCTCGCCGCCTTCGTCGTCATCGTCTATGTCGCAAGCCTGGCCCGCATGGGGCCGGCGCTGTTCGAACGCGGGTTCTGAGCCGGCGATGACGACGCCTCAGCTCGACGCCCGCACCCAGCGATCCAACCGGACGGTCGCGATCCTGTGCCTCGCCTTCATCGGCGGCATGGTCGGGATGGCCTACGCCGCCGTGCCGCTCTACGCGATGTTCTGCCAGATCACCGGCTATGGCGGCACGACGCAGCGCGTCGAGCAGTATTCCGACAAGGTCATCGACCGCCAGGTGACGGTGCGCTTCGACGCCAACACTGCCGGCGTGCCCTGGCAGTTCGAGCCCGAGCAGCGCGCGATCACCATGAAGATGGGCGAGACCGTGCAGGTCGCCTATCGTGCCAGGAACCTCTTCGACCGGCCGGCGGCCGGCCGCGCCACCTTCAACGTGACGCCCGAGCAGGCCGGAGCCTATTTCAACAAGGTCGAGTGCTTCTGCTTCACCGACACCACGCTCAAGCCGGGCGAGACGCTCGACATGCCGGTGGTGTTCTTCGTCGATCCGGCGATCGACGAAGTTCCGGAGCTGAAGGATTTGAAGACGATCACGCTCTCCTATACGTTCTTCCCCATCGAGGGGCCGAAGCCGGTCGCTGACGCAGCGCCGGCCGCCGGAGAGCCGACGAAACCGACGGACGGGAATATCGGGGGCTGACATGGCTGACGGACACGCCAAACCGCAACACGACTACCACATCATCGATCCTTCGCCCTGGCCGTTCATCGGCTCGTGCGGGGCCTTGCTGATGGCGATCGGCGGCGTGGCCTGGATGCAGCAGATGAAGGGCGGCGCGCTGCATCTGTTCGGCCTCGACCTGGCCAATCCGTGGATCTTCTTCATCGGCCTGGCGGTGGTCATCTACACCATGTTCTCCTGGTGGTCGGATACCATCCGGGAAGCGCATGAAGGTCACCACACCCGCGTGGTGTCGCTGCACCTGCGCTATGGCATGATGATGTTCATCGCCTCCGAAGTGATGTTCTTCGTCGCCTGGTTCTGGGCCTTCTTCGATGCCAGCCTGTTCCCCGGCGAAGTCCATCAGGTGACGCGCGCCGAGTTTACCGGCGGCGTCTGGCCGCCGAAGGGCATCGAGGTGCTCGATCCCTTCCATCTGCCGCTCTACAACACGATCATCCTGTTGCTGTCCGGCACGACGGTGACCTGGGCGCACCACGCGCTGCTGCATGGCGACCGCAAGGGGCTGATCAACGGCCTGGTGCTGACCGTCGCGCTGGGCGTCCTGTTCTCCTTCGTGCAGGCCTACGAGTACATCCATGCTCCGTTCGGCTTCAAGGACTCGATCTACGGCGCGACATTCTTCATGGCGACCGGCTTCCACGGCTTCCACGTCATCATCGGGACGATCTTCCTGGCGGTCTGCCTGTTCCGGGCGATGAAGGGAGACTTCACACCGAAGCAGCACTTCGGCTTCGAGGCCGCCGCCTGGTACTGGCACTTCGTCGACGTGGTCTGGCTGTTCCTCTTCGCCTCGATCTACGTCTGGGCCTCGGTCGGCGCGACGATCGCGCAGGGCCACTGAAACAGACGGCAAGCTGAAAGGGGGGCGGCTCCGGCGGGGCCGCCCTTCGCATTTGTCGCATGGTGCGCCCCGACGGCGGCGTGGAGTGGCGCGCGGCCGCGTGCTATTGCGGGTGCGCGATGCCGACGCCTCCGGAGCAACACATGAGCGAAGACACAGCGATCTGGCCGCCGGTCGATCCGGTCAGCGCGGGCCTGAAGGGGCGCTGCCCACGCTGCGGCGAGGGCCGCATGTTCTCCGGTTTCCTCAACCTGTCTCCGCGCTGCGGCGTCTGCGGTCTCGACAATTCCTTCGCCGATGCCGGCGACGGTCCCGCCGTCTTCGTCATCCTGATCATCGGCTTCATCGTCGTCGGCCTGGCGCTGTGGATGGAGGTCACGCTCAACCCGCCGCTCTGGGTGCATTTCCTGCTCTGGATACCGCTCACCGTCGTGCTCTGCCTGGTGGCCCTGCGGCTGATCAAGGGCGTGCTGATCGCCCTCCAGTATCGCAACAAGGCGGCCGAGGGACGCCTCGACCGGCCTCAATGACGGGTGCCCTTCAGTCTTCGTCGCGCGGCGGGCGCCGACGCTTCCCCTGGGGCGTCGTGGCGGCCGCGGGGCTGGTCTTCCTGGTCCTGATCGGCCTGGGAACGTGGCAGGTTCAGCGTCTTGTCTGGAAGGAGGCGCTGCTGGCGACGATCGCCGAGCGGACCGCCGCCGTGCCGGTTCCGCTGGACGCCGTCCTGGAAGCGGGCCGACCGATCGCCGAGCTCGAATACACGCCGGTCGAGGTCAGCGGTGCCTTCGACCATGCGGCGGAACGCCACTTCTTCGCCACCTGGAAGGGGGCGTCCGGCTACTATGTCTACACGCCGCTGCATCTCGACAGCGGTTCGTGGCTGTTCGTCAACCGCGGCTTCGTCCCGTTCGAGCGCAAGGACGCCGCGACCCGGCCGGCCGGACAGATCGAGGGCAGGGTGACGATCGCCGGCCTGCTTCGTCCGCCGCTCGCCGGAAAGCCCTCCTCGATCGTACCGGACAACGATACCGCCAAGAACATCTTCTACTGGAAGGACATTCGCGCCATGGCGGCGACGGCCGGGCTGCCGGCCGGCGCCGATGTGCTCGGCCTGTTCGTCGATGCCGGTCCTGCCGCCAATCCCGGCGGGTTGCCCATCGGTGGCGTCACCATGATCGACCTGCCCAACAACCATTTGCAATACGCGGTGACCTGGTACGGGCTGGCGGCGGCTTTGCTGGGCGTCGCGATATTCTACCTGCTGCGGGGCAGGCGAGGCCCGGCAGCGGGTGGGGAGGACGAGGATGGGTGAGGACGAGGACTGGCGCCGTGGCGCCTGCCATTGCGGTGCCGTGCGCTTCCGCGTCAAGCTGAGGGACGGGCTCCGCGAAGTGCGGCGGTGCGATTGTTCCTTTTGCAGGATGCGGGGAGCGGTGGTCGCCACGGCACGCGCCGGCGATCTCGAGATCGTCGAAGGCGCCGACAAGCTCACCCTCTACCAGTTCAGGACCAACACCGCCCGTCACCACTTCTGCTCGGTCTGCGGCATCTATACCCATCACCGGCGGCGCTCGGACCCGTCCGAACTGGGTGTCAACGTCGCCTGTCTCGAAGGCGTGAGTCCGTTCGACTTCCGCGAGGTTGTCGTCAACGACGGCATCAACCATCCCTCGGACGGTGGCGGAGCCAGCGATGGCGTCGCAGGCACGCTGCGCTATTTTCCGCGTGGCTGATCGGCCGTTGCGTGCTTGACAGAGGCTGGCGCTCGCCCCCATGTCAGCCGCGATGCTGACCCGCGCCGACACCTCGAAGCCACCCCTGACCATCCGGCTCTGCCAGCCGCGCGGTTTTTGCGCGGGCGTCGACCGCGCCATCCAGATCGTCGTGCTGGCGCTGAAGAAATACGGCGCGCCGGTCTATGTCCGGCACGAGATCGTGCACAATCGCTACGTGGTCGAGGGGCTGCAGACGCTCGGCGCTGTGTTCATCGAGGAACTGCACGAGATCCCGCCGGAGCATCGCCAGAGCCCGGTGGTGTTCTCCGCTCACGGCGTTCCGAAATCGGTGCCCGCCGACGCGGTCGCCCGCAACCTCTTCTACCTTGACGCCACCTGTCCGCTCGTCTCGAAAGTCCACAAGCAGGCCATGCGCCACCAGCGCCAGGGCCGCCACGTCCTGCTCGTCGGCCATGCCGGCCACCCCGAAGTCATCGGTACGATGGGCCAGTTGCCCGAAGGCGCGGTGACGCTGATCGAGACCGAGGCGGATATCGCCCGCTTCGAGCCGGACGATCCGCAGTCCCTCGGCTTCGTCACCCAGACGACGCTCTCCGTCGAGGACACCGCCGGGCTGCTCAGGGCGCTCATGGAAAAGTTCCCGGCGCTCCAGGCGCCTGCGGCCGAATCGATCTGCTATGCCACCACCAATCGCCAGGAGGCGGTGAAGGAGACCGCGCCGGGCGCGGATCTCTATCTGGTCGTCGGCGCGCCGAACTCCTCCAATTCGCGCCGGCTGGTCGAGGTCGCCGAACGGGCGGGCGCCCGCATGTCGCTGCTCGTCCAGCGCGCCGGCGAAATCCCCTGGGATGAGATCGGAACGATAGCGACGCTCGGATTGTCGGCCGGCGCCTCGGCGCCCGAGATCATCGTCGACGAGATCATCGACGCCTTCCGCGAGCGCTTCGAAGTGTCGGTGGAGCTTGCCGTGACGGCCACCGAGCTCGAGAATTTTCCCGTCATGCGCGCGCTGCGCGACGTCGAACTCACGGCCGACGACATGGCCTTCGTCAATGGAAAGGGCCGGTCGCACTGATGGCTGTCTACACGGATGTTTCCGAAGGCGAGCTCCAGGCCTTCCTGAAAGGGTACGACGTCGGCGATCTCTTGTCCTACAAGGGCATCGCCGAGGGCTCGGAGAATTCGAACTATCTCCTGCACACATCGGGTGGCCCCTATATTCTGACGCTCTACGAGAAGCGGGTCGACCATCGCGATCTGCCGTTCTTCCTCGGACTGATGGACCATCTCGCCCACAAGGGCATCGTCTGCCCGCTGCCGGTCCATCGGCGCGACGGCGCGCTGACCGGATCGCTGGCCGGCCGCGTGGCCGCGCTGATCACCTTCCTCGAGGGCATGTGGCTGCGCAAGCCGACCGCCGCCCATTGCCGGGAGGTCGGCAAGGCGCTGGCCGCGCTGCATCTCGCCGGCGCCGATTTTCCGCTGTCGCGCCGTAATGCGCTGCAGATAGCGGGGTGGCGCAAGCTCTGGGCAGGCGCCCGCGATCGTGCCGACGAGGTCGAGCAGGGCCTCGTCGCCGAAATCGACCGTGAATTCGCGGAGCTGGAGAAGGCCTGGCCGGTCGACCTGCCCGAGGGCATCATCCATGGCGACCTGTTCCCCGACAATGTCTTCTTCCTCGGCGACAGGCTGTCCGGGGTCATCGACTTCTACTTCGCCTGCAACGATTTCTACGCCTACGACCTCGCCACCTGCATGAATGCCTGGTGCTTCGAGAAGGATCATTCCTACAACCTGACCAAGAGCACGGCGCTGCTGGCGGGCTACCAGTCGATCCGTCTCCTGGAGCCGGCCGAGATCGCCGCCCTGCCTGTGCTGGCGCGCGGCTCGGCGCTGCGCTTCATGTTGACGCGGCTCTATGACTGGCTGACGGTCGCCGACGGCGCGCTCGTCCAGAAGCGCGATCCGATGGAGATCGTCCGCCGGCTGCGCTTCCATCGCGCCGTCCGCTCCGCCGCCGAGTACGGGATCGAAGCATGAAGGCGGTCGAGGTGTTCACCGACGGGGCCTGCTCAGGCAACCCCGGACCGGGCGGCTGGGGCGCCATCCTCCGCTTCAACGGCACGACGAAGGAGCTGAGCGGCGGCGAGGCCGACACCACCAACAACCGCATGGAACTGCTGGCGGCGATCAACGCGCTCGGCGCGCTCAAGGAGCCGTGCGCCGTCGAACTCTACACCGACAGCAACTACGTCCGGGACGGCATTTCCAGTTGGATCCACGGCTGGAAGCGGAACGGCTGGAAGACCGCCGACAAGAAGCCGGTCAAGAACGCCGAGCTGTGGCAGGCGCTCGACGAGGCGACGCGCCGCCACAAGGTGACCTGGCATTGGGTGAAGGGCCATGCCGGCCACCCGGAGAACGAGCGCGCCGACGAACTGGCGCGGCAGGGCATGGCGCCGTTCAAGCCGGCGCGCAGGACTGCCGATCCGATCGTCGCGGCGGCGAAGGCTCAGGCGCCGGCAAGGTCCGGGGGCAATGTCGGGGCGCCGCGCCGGCCGCGGCGCTCCTCCCAGAGCTATTGAGGCTCAGCCGACCAGCAGCGCCGTTCCGTACATGCCGATCGCGAACACGGTGTGCGCCAGGAGGTTGAGCGCGCGCGACTTGGTCGGATTGGGCGTCTTCGACGCGGCCCAGCCGGCGCCGAGGCCCGGCGCCAGCAGGAACCAGCCGGCGCCGACGGTGACGATGCCCCAGATGAAGGCGGGCAGGAACGTCGGTGCCGCGAGCCATTCCGGCCCGACCGCGGCGACCAGGATCACGCCGTAGACCAGGCCCACCGCATAGTGGAACAGCCAGCCCAGCGCGGCTTCGCCGCGGTAGGGCGCAGCCCGGCCGATGTCGTCGTGGAAGACCTTGCCGTCCTTCAGGTGCCAGACCCACCGGCCGACCAGTCCCCAGTTCGGCAGCGGGATCCCCGCCACGCGGTTGATCAGGATCGCCCAGAGATCCATCAGGATCGTCGCGCCGATCCCGACCAGGGCGGCGCGCAGCAGGATGTCGGCGCTCACAGTTGTTCGAGCAGCTTGGCTGCGCCGGATTCCACGGCCTGACCCGGCGACCCCTCGATGTTGAGCTGGGTGACCTTGCCGTCGTCGACGATCATCGAGAAGCGCTTGGAGCGGACGCCCATGCCGCCGGCGTCGAGGTCGATGTCCAGTCCGACCGCCTTGACGAAGGCGGCGCTGCCGTCGGCCAGGAACAGGATCTTGTCTTCGCCGCCGGTGAAGCGCGCCCAGGCGGCCATCACGTGATGGTCGTTGACCGACAGCACCGCGATCGTGTCGACCCCCCGGCCGAGGATGGCGTCACGGTTCTCGAGATAGCCCGGCAGGTGGTTGTTGCTGCAGGTCGGCGTGAAGGCGCCGGGTACGCCGAACAGGACCACCTTCTTGCCGGCGAAGACCTCGGCGGTGGTCAGCGTCTTGGCGCCGTCGGCCGTCATCACCTTGAAGCTCGCGTCCGGAAGCGTGTCGCCGATCGAAATGGTCATGGGAACCTCTGTCCATGCTGTGGATCATCGTCGATTACGCGCAAATCCGGGCTGCCGCAACCGGGCGTGGCATGCAGGAATGCCTTGTTCAGAAGAACGGCAGCAGTCCGCTCACCGCGCCGGATCGCGTCACCAGCGTGTAGTGGAATCCGTGGCCGGACGGCGTCGAGTCGGGTCGGGTCACCGGGATGCGGAAATGGGGCTTGCCGCCCTCCTCGAATGCTTCCGGCACGCCGAACAGATAGTCGTCGCTGCCGGCCAGGAAGAGCTCTGCCGCGTCGCCCTCCGGCACATGCACCTCGACGACGATGTCGTCCGCCTCCGACTTGACCAGTTCGATGCCGAACGCCCGGCTTGCCGGCCGCGGCAGGGCCTCGAAGGCGTCGTCGACGATCGCCGCGTCGTCGGGAGCGTCGGCGTCCTGCGACGGATCGATGGCGAGGGTCGCCTGCAGCGGCACGCAGATCGTCTCGCAGATGCCGAGGAAGACGGCGGCGTCTATGGCGCCGAGCGCCACCCCGGGGGCAGTCTCGAAGACGACGGGCAGGGAGACCGAATGGCCGTATCCGGCCCACGCATAGTCGCCGTCCATGTGCCGCTCCGGCGCGGGGAAATCCAGCGAGGCGGAACGTATCGACCGGCTTGCCGAGACGTCGATCGTCGGCGGCACGCCGGCCTCGCCGGGATCGCGCCAGTAGGTCTTCCAGCCGGGCTTGAGCTGGATCTGCAGCGCGCCGCGCAGGCGGCCATCGCCGTCCGGCACACCGCTGGTCACCAGCCGCGCGCGCCCGCCATCCGCTTCCGCCCAGTTGCTCGACGCCGCCTGCGCCGGAACGGCGGAAAGGGCGGCCAGCAGCAGGGCTCCGGATGACACACGCATCTTGCACATCGGCCAGATGTGCCGCTGCGATGGCGCGAATGCAATGGAAGGGAGGCGGGTGCAGGTCATATTTGCGTGACGTCCGTCCGTGATCGGCGCGGCCCCACGCCGCGGAGGCTTGCAGCGACGAGACACTTTCGATGCGACCAAAATCCGATTCCGCTTCGGCGCGCGATAGGCTAGCTTCGCGACATGGAACTGCTGAAGCACAAGGCCAGCGCCGGCAAGTCCGGCTTTCTCGACGGACATTTCCTCATCGCCATGCCCGGCATGAAGGATGACCGCTTCATGCGCTCCGTCATCTACATCTGCGCCCATAGCGAGGAGGGCGCGATGGGCCTCATCATCAACCAGCCGCAGCAGATGCTGTTTCCCGACCTGCTGGTCCAGCTCGGCATCATGGACGAGAAGGAAGCGATCCGCCTGCCGGATTCGGCGCGCAACTTCCTGATCCGCAACGGCGGGCCGGTCGACCGCAGCCGCGGCTTCGTGCTGCACAGCGGAGACTACCGGGTCGAGTCCTCGCTTCCCGTGCAGAACGACATCTGCCTGACCGCCACGATCGACATCCTGCGTGCGATCTCCAAGGGAAGGGGGCCGCAGCACGCTCTGATGGCCCTCGGCTATTCCGGCTGGAGTGCCGGGCAATTGGAGCGGGAGGTCGCCGAGAATGGCTGGCTGACATGCCCGGCAGCCCCCGACCTGCTGTTCGACGTCGACATGGACGGCAAGTATGAGCGGCTGATGCATGTGATGGGCATCGACCTGCCGCATCTCAGCCCGGTCGCCGGCCACGCCTGACCGGCTCGCAATCGGGTTCAGGCCTGCGTCGCCGGCACCTGGTCCCTCAGGAACCGCAGCGCGATGTCGGCGGTGACGGGGGAGCCGTAGAGGAAGCTCTGCGCGAACTCGCAGCCCATCTGGCGCAGCTCCAAGGCATCGCGCTCGTCCGATACGCCTTCGGCGATGACCGCCATGCCGAGTTCGTGCGCCATGCTGACCATGGATTTCAGCAGCACGCCGCGCTTCGGCGAGGGATCGTCGAGAAAGCTCTTGTCGATCTTGATCGTGTCGAACGGAAAGCGGGTCAGGTAGGACAGCGACGAATAGCCGGTGCCGAAATCGTCGATCGACAGGCCGACGCCGAGCTTCTTCAGCTTGCCGAGCACGTGGGCGCTCTGTTCGGGATTGTCCATCACCAGCGACTCGGTGAGTTCCAGCCTGAAGCAGCGCGGCTGGATGCCGGCCCGCTGTACGACGGACTTCACGTCGCTGACCAGGTCGCGGCGCAGCAATTGCCGGCTGGACAGGTTCACCGAGACCGAGAAGGCGATGCTGCCGAGCTGCTTCTGCCAGGCCGCCAGATCGTCGGCCGCCCTCTGCATGGCGAACAGGCCGAGCTGCACGATGATGACGCTGTTCTCGGCCACCGGGATGAAGTCGGACGGCGGGATCGGCCCGCGGCGCGGGTGGTTCCAGCGCAGCAGCGCCTCGAACCCGGCGATGCTGCGATCCTCCAGCCGGATGATCGGCTGGTAGACCAGCGCCAGCTCGTTGCGTTCGATCGCCCTGTGCAGATCGGACTCCAATTGCAGCCGGTCGGTGCCGATCGAGCGGAAGGCCGGCCGGAACGGCTCGATGCGATCGCCGCCGAAGCGCTTCGCCTGCTGCATGGCGAGCTCGGCGTCCTTGACCATGTCGACCGCGGTGCCCTGCACCGAGGTCCAGGTGACCATGCCGACCGAGCAGGTGAGGATGATCTCGCGCTTGGCGAAGTTGATCGGCGCCTTGACCGCCTGCTTCACCGCCTCGGCGAAGGCCGCCATGCCGACCGGATCCTGCTCGGAGAGGATCATGAAGGCGAACTGGTCGCCTGAGAAGCGCGACAGCGCGTCCGAAGACTTGATCAGGCGGTTCAGACGCCGCGCGATGGTCAGCAGGATCGTGTCGCCGGCGGAAATCCCCAGGCTGTCGTTGACCTGCTTGAACCGGTCGATGTCGATGACGAGGATCGACGGCCGCACCTTCTCCTCGGTCTTGGCGATCGAGACGACCGCCTCCAGGCGGGTCATGAACAGTTCGCGGCTCGGCAGGCCGGTGAGGTTGTCGTGCACCGCGTCGTAGAGCAGCCGTTCCTCCGATTTCTTCTGCTCGGTCACGTCCACCAGCGTCCCGACGCAGCGGATCACCTCGCCGTCGGAACCGACGACGGGCCGCGCCTTCAGTGCGAACCAGTGGTAGTGCCCGTCGGCGCCGCGCAGCCGGAAGCTCTGCATGACGCGGCCGCGGCGATGCTCCAGCACTACGTCGAGCGTCGTCTTGAACGCGTCGCGATCGTCGGCGTGCAGCACCGGCAGCCAGTTGCGCGCCGGGCCGCCGAGCGTGTTCGACTGCAGGCCGAGCTGCGTGCTGACATCGGGCCGCGTCGTGACGCGGTCGCGCAGCACGTCCCAGTCCCAGACGATGTCTCCCGAGCCGGAGACGGCGAGGGCCTGGCGCTCCAGGTCGCTGAACAGGCCCTGATGCAGCGCGCCGCCGGAGAAGGCGTGCTGGATGACCGTGAAGCCGAGGAGCAGGATGATCAGGATCAGGCCGCCGCCGAGCGCCGGCTGGATGATGTCGTTGTGCAGGATGCCGGTCACCGCCATCCAGGTCGCCACCGTCCAGGCGATCACCATGATCCAGCTAGGCACCAACATGATGGCGCGGTCGTAGGAGCGCCAGCCGAGGACGAGGATCAGGAACAGGCCGACGGCCGCCGTCGCGGCGAAGGACAGCCGCGCCGTCCCGGCAGCCACCGCCGGGTCGACGACGGCGATGCCGGCGATCAGGATCAGGCCGGCGATCCACGCGATGACGCCGTAGCTGAAATGGCCGTGCCAGCGGTTGAGGTTGAGATAGGCGAACAGGAAGACCACGAAGGTCGCCGCGAGCGCCACCTCCGCGCCGGCGCGCCAGATCTGCTGGTTCCCGGGGGTGATCGCGATCAGCTCGTTGACGAAGCCGAAGTCGACGCAGATATAGGCCAGCACCGCCCAGGAAAGCGCTGCCGTGGCCGGGAACATCGAGGTTCCCTTCACCACGAACAGGATCGTCAGGAAGATCGCCAGCAGGCCGGCGATGCCGATGACGATGCCGCGGTACAGCGTGTAGGAATTGACCGAATCCTTGTAGGCCTCCGGCTCCCACAGATAGACCTGCGGCAGCTTCGTCGACGTCAGTTCGGCCGCGAAGGTCACCACCGTGCCGGGATCGAGCGTCACGCTGAACACGTCGGCGTCCTGGCTGACCTGGCGCTCGGGGGAAAAGCCCTCGCTGGCGGTGATCGCGCCGATGCGGGTGGAGCCGAGATCCGGCCAGAACAGGCCCGAATTGACCAGCCGGAAATGCGGCGCGACGATCAGCCGGTCGATCTGTTCGTCGGTGGAGTTGGCCAGCGCGAAGACGGCCCAGTTGCCGGCGCTCTTGGCGTCGTTGGCTTCCACCTCGATGCGCCGCACGATGCCGTCGGGCCCCGGCGCGGTCGAGACCTGGAAGCTCTTGCCCTGGTTGCGGTAGATCGTCACCGCCCCGGACAGGTCCAGCGCCACGTCGCCGCGGGAGATCTTGATGGGCTCGATGGCGAAGGCGTGCGGGATCGTCGCGAGGAGGCAGAGGATCGCCGCGGCGATCGCGATCAGGGCGTCGGTTCGCAAGCGCGGGGCCAAAGTCATTCCTTCGCTGCCACGACCGGATCGTCGGCGATCAGGGCGTAGAGATGGTGGTCTTGCCAGGTGCCGTTGATCCTGAGGTAGGATCGCAGCAGTCCCTCGCGCCGGAATCCGGCTTTTTCAAGCACGCGTACCGAACGGTTGTTGCCGGGAATACAGGCGGCCTCGATGCGGTGCAAGCCGAGCGTGTCGAAGCCGTAGCGGCAGAGCAGCTTCAGCGCTTCCGGCATGTAGCCCTTTCCGGCGAACGGCTCGCCGATCCAGTAGCCGACCTGTGCCGACTGCGACACGCCGTAGCGGATATTGCCGAAGGTGATGCCGCCGGCCAGGCGTCCGGAGCTCCTTTCGAACACGAAGAAGGAGACGCCCGACCCTTGCGCGAAATCGTCGCGATAGCGGGCAAGCCGGTGCCGGAAGGAGGTCCAGCTCAGCTCGTCCGTCGCCCAGCGCGGTTCCCAGGGCTCAAGGAAGCGCCGGCTCGTCGTGCGAAGCGCCGCCCATTCGCGGAAATCCGACGAGGCCGGCATGCGCAGTTCGACGCGGCCTCCCCTCAGCGCCGGCAGGTCGCGGCGGAAGAAGGGGAGGGCGATCATCGGGGCGGTGTTCGGTCAGACGGCCAGCTTGCGCGCCGGGGCAGGGCCCACCAGCGAATCGTGGATCGCATCGTAGGAGGCGAGGCTGCCGACGGGTCCCACGCCGGTCACGGTGGGCCTGGTCGAGAACATGCGCGACGACAGGTCCGTCAGACGATCGACGGTGAGCGCCGACAGCCGTTCCATCAGCTCGTCCTTGGCGATCGGCCGGCCGAACAGCAGAAGCTGGCGTGCGATCTGCGATGCGCGGCTGGACGCGCTCTCGCCCGACATGATCAGCCCGGCGCGATACTGGGCGCGCGCCCTGTCGAGCTCGGACTGGTCGATGCGGTCGGCGCTGCGCTTCAGTTCGTCGACGATCACCGGCATCAGTTCGCGCAGGTCGCCTTGCCCGGTCGCGGCGTGGACGCCGAAGATGCCGGTGTCCGAGAACCCCCAGTGGAAGGCATAGACCGAATAGCAGAGGCCGCGCTTCTCGCGGACCTCCTGGAACAGCCGCGACGACATGCCGCCGCCGAGGATCATCGACAGCACCTGCGAGGCATAGAAATCCCTCACATGATAGGCGCGCCCCTCGAAGCCGAGGATGATCTGCGCGTCCATCAGGTCGCGATCCTCGCGGAAATCGCCGCCGATATAGCGGGCCTGCGGCGGCACGGCGTTCTGCGACTTCGCCCGGAAGCTACCGAGCTTGTTCTCCACCTCGCGCACGAAGGCGTCGTGGCTCACGTCGCCGGCAGCGACGACGACCATGTCGTCGGCGCCGTACTGGCGCTCCATGAAGCTGCGCAACTGGGCCGGGGTGAAGGAGCGGACGGTGTCCGGCGTGCCGAGGATCGACCGGCCGATCGTCTGGTTGTGATAGGCGGTCTCGGAGAAGCGGTCGAACACGACGTCGTCGGGCGTGTCGTGCGCGGCGCCGATCTCCTGCAGGATCACGTTCTGCTCGCGCTCGAGCTCTTCTTCGTCGAAGCTTGAATCCTGCAGGATGTCCGACAGGAGGTCGACGGCCAGGGGAATGTCGTCGGAGAGGACGCGGGCATAGAAGGAGGTGGTCTCGACGCTCGTCGCGGCGTTGATCTCTCCGCCGACATTCTCGATCTCGGAGGCGATGTCGAAGGCGCTGCGGCTGCTGGTGCCCTTGAATGCCATGTGTTCGAGGAGGTGGGCGATGCCGTGCTCGTTCTCGAACTCGTTGCGGGCGCCGGACTTGACCCATACTCCCAGGGCGACGGTCTCGATACTCGGCAAGGTTTCGGTCGCGACTGTCAGGCCGTTCGACAGACGGCTCACCTCTACTCCCATATAGGTCAGACTCCCTGGCGTGCCGCCCTTGCGTGGCGGCTGAGATAATCTTCCACCATTTCGAGTCGGGATGGAAGTACCGTGAACTTCTCGCGGCGCCCCATCAGATCCGAAAGCCAGTCGGGCAGGGCCGGCGTCACGCCGGATGCCGCGGCGACCGCATCCGGGAATTTCGCCGGATGCGCGGTCGACAGCACGATCATCGGGCTGTCGGTGTTGGTCCGGGAGGCGACATGCACGCCGGTCGCCGTATGCGGGTCGAGCAGGTAGCCGCTGGCCTTGAGCGTCGCGGCGATGGTTGCGGCGGTCTCCGCGCCGCCGGAGCGTCCGGCGTCGAATTCGCCGCGGATCCGCTCGAGCGTGCCGGCCTCGATCGCAAAGCCGCCCGACTGCTTGAGGCCGGCCATGTAGCGGGACACCTCGGCGCTGTCGCGGCCCGACGCCTCGAACAGCAGCCGCTCGAAATTGGACGAGATCTGGATGTCCATCGACGGCGAAGTCGTCGCCACCACGCCGCCCATGCGGTATTCGCCCGTCGCGATCGTGCGCGCCAGGATGTCGTTGTCGTTGGTGGCGATGACCAGGCGGTCGATCGGCAGC
>JAHBYY010000008.1 GCA_019635715.1 Rhizobiaceae bacterium
CTTCCTTGATCAGGCCCATGGCGATGCCGGCGACCGGACGGGTCAGCGGAACGCCGGCATCCATCAGCGCCAGCGACGTGCCGCAGACCGTCGCCATCGACGACGAGCCGTTGGATTCGGTGATCTCCGAGACGACGCGCAGCGTGTAGGGGAACGCCTCCTTGGCCGGCAGCATCGGATGGACGGCGCGCCAGGCGAGCTTGCCGTGGCCGATCTCGCGGCGGCCCGGCGAGCCCATGCGGCCGGTTTCGCCAACCGAGTAGGGCGGGAAGTTGTAGTGAAGGAGGAAGGTCTCCTTGTACATGCCGGTCAGGCTGTCGACATACTGCTCGTCCTCGCCGGTGCCCAGCGTGGCGACGACGATCGCCTGGGTCTCGCCGCGGGTGAACAGCGCCGAGCCGTGGGTGCGCGGCAGGACGCCGACCTCGGAGACGATGTTGCGCACCGTCTTGAGATCGCGGCCGTCGATGCGTGCGCCGCTGTCGAGGATGTTCCAGCGGACGATCTTGGCCTGGAGTTCCTTGAACACCGAGCCGACCTGTTCGGAGGACCAGACCGTCTGCTCGGCGCCTTCCGGCAGCAGCGTCGCCTTCACCTTCGCCTTGGCGGCGTCGACGGCCTTGTAGCGCTCCTGCTTGTCGATGATCTTGTAGGCGGTGCGCAGGTCGTCCTCGACCAGGCCGAGCATCGTCGACTCGAGCTCCGACAGGTCGGTGACCTTGTGGCTGCGCGGATCCTTGGCGGCCGCCTCGGCGAGCTTGATGATCGCGTCGAGCACCGGCTGGAAGCCCTTGTGGCCGAAGGTGACGGCGCCGAGCATGACTTCCTCGGAGAGCTCGTGAGCTTCCGATTCCACCATCATCACCGCGTCGCCCGTGCCGGCGATGACCAGATCGAGCTTCGATTCCGGCATCACGTCGATATGCGGATTGAGCACGTATTCGCCGTTGACGTAGCCGACGCGCGCGCCGCCGACCGGGCCCATGAAGGGCACGCCGGAAAGCGTCAGCGCCGCCGAGGTGGCAACGATCGCCAGCACGTCCGGATCGTTCTCCAGGTCGTGCTGCATGACGGTGACGACGACCTGCGTGTCGTTCTTGTAGCCGTCGGCGAAGAGCGGGCGGATCGGACGGTCGATCAGGCGGGAGACCAGCGTCTCCTTCTCGCTCGGACGGCCTTCGCGCTTGAAGTAGCCGCCGGGGATCTTGCCGGCCGCGTAGGTCTTTTCCTGGTAGTTGACGGTCAGCGGAAAGAAGTCGAAGCCGGGCTTCGGCTCCTTGGCCGAGACGACCGTGGCGAGCACGACGGTCTCGCCATAGGTCGCCAGCACGGCGCCGTCAGCCTGGCGGGCGATCTTGCCCGTCTCCAGGATGAGCGGCCGGCCGGCCCATTCGATTTCCACCTTGTGATGATTGAACATGTCTTGTCCTTGTGTGCGGGAACGTTGGGATGCACCGTGCAGCCACGTTCCTTCGTGCTTCGTGGGCGAACGAGCCACGGGCAAGACAGCGGGAGGTCCGGGATTTCATGAGCGGTCGAAGCGCGCTCGCGGGCGTCCTGCAATCCTGCCCCGTGACCTGTCGCGGGGCGTTGCGGCCCTGCCTCTTCGGCATGTGGGCCAGAATGGGAACCTCGGCGTCGCGTAAGACGTGCCGGCCTTGGAACCCGCCGGCGCCTTTCGGCATGCCGGCAATCGAAAACCGGCGGACTTTCGCTGCCGAAAGCCCGCCGGGATCATATCAACGGCGCAGACCGAGCTTCTCGATCAGCGTCTGGTAGCGGCCTTCGTCCTTGCCCTTCAGATAGTCGAGCAGGCGGCGGCGCTGCGAAACGAGAGCGAGCAGGCCACGGCGGGAGTGGTTGTCCTTCTTGTGGTCCTTGAAATGCTCGGTCAGGTTCTTGATCCGCTCGGAGAGCAGCGCCACCTGGACTTCCGGCGAACCGGTGTCGCCGGACTTGGTGGCGAATTCCTTGAGAAGTTCGGTCTTGCGATCAGCAGTGATCGACATCGCGTTTTTCCTTATCTATCCAGAGGAAACGGGACGCCCACGGCCGGGATGTCGTCCAGCGGGGGCCATCTGTCGTCGTGGCCGGAGCCACGATGCGGCGCATATAGTGCAATTCCTGCGCAAAAGCCATAGCGCAACTGCAATGCTCCGCCGCGAGGAGCGAATGGCGCGGAACCGGTGTTCAGAGCCACTTGCGCCAGCGGAAAAACAGCACGAGTCCGAGCGCTATGGCCAGCATGCTGCCCAGCGCGATCGGATAGCCGTAGAAGCTGAGAAGCTCCGGCATGTTCCAGGGCGAAGTCTGCGGATCGAAATTCATGCCCCAGATGCCGGCGAGGAAGGTGAGGGGGATGAAGATCGCCGAAACGATGGTCAGGAAGCTGATCACATCGTTGGTGCGCGCCTGGCTCAGCGAAATGTGCATCTCGATCAGGCCGGTCAGCACGTCGCGTTCGGTCTCGACGATCTCGATCAGGCGCACGCAATGGTCCAGCGTGTCGTTCAGGAAGATGCGCGTCTCGTTGTGCACGAACGGCGCTTCGGCCCGCGCCAGGCCGGCCACCGCGTCGCGCAGCGGCCAGAGCACGCGCTTCAGGCCGATGATGCTGCGCTTGTGGAAGTGCATCCGGCGCACCTGGCCGCGCTCCGGTCCCTTCAGCATTTCGTCCTCGAGCGTGTCGATGGCCTCGCCGATCGTGTCGAGCACCGGGAAATAGCTGTCGACGATCGAATCGATCAGCGCATAGGCGAGATAGTCGCCCTGCCGATGCCGGATGCGGTGGCTGACCGGCGCCGCGATGCGCTTGTGGACCGGGCCGAACGGATCGCCCTCGCGCTCCTGGAAGGTGATGACGAAATCCGCGCCGAAATAGAGCGAGATCTGCTCGTAGCGCTGCGTCGCCGGCTCGTCGATCATCGACAGCACCACGAAGGCGTGGTCGTCGAAGAAATCCGCCTTCGGCCGTTGCACCGTGTTGAGCGTGTCCTCCAGCGCCAGCGGATGCAGGCCGAACTCCGCGCCGAGGTCGGCGATCAGCGCGACATCGGCAAGCCCGACGCAGTCTATCCAGATCAGCGGCCAGCGGCCGCGCGACGCCCGCACATCCAGCAGCGTCGCGCCGTCGATGCGCTCGAAGCCGTTGGGCTCGATCAGGGTCAGCGTCAGGCGGGTCGGCTTGGCCAGCGGATGGGCGATCAGCGTTCCGGGCGACGCGCCGACCGGAGACCGTTTCGAGCGAGGCGACGCGTCTTGCGGCTGCATGTCCCGCCCCGATCCCGGCCTATGCCACGAAGACGCGCTTCGGCTTGAGCATGCCGGCCTCGACCGCGCCGATGGCGACAAGCCGGCCGCGCGCCGTCGCGCAGACTTCATCGGCATCCAGCGGCGCGTCGCGGCCGCGCAGGATGACCGAGTTGCCGAGGCGCAGGCGCGTCGCCACGTCGTCCGTCACCGCGACCTGCGGCAGGCAGTCGAGCGCCGCGAGCGTGTCGACAAGAAGCGAGTCGAGCGCCTTGAAGCTCGGCGGCGCGTCGTCCTCCGCCGCTTCGCCGCGCCGCGGCGCCGCCGCCTCCAGTTCGCTGAGCGCGACCAGATCCTCCACCGTGAACGGGTCGACCTCGGTCCGGCGCAGCGTCGCGACATGGCCGTAGCAGCCGAGATCGCGGCCGAAGTCGCGCGCCAGCGACCGCACATAGGTGCCCTTGCCGCACTCGATCTCGAACACCGTATGTCCCTCGGCGGTGGTCTCGACGATCTCCAGCCGGCCGATCTCGACCTCGCGCGCCGGTATCTCGACCGTCTCGCCCTCGCGGGCGAGATCGTAGGCGCGCTCGCCGGCGATCTTGATCGCCGAGAATTGCGGCGGAGTCTGCATGATCACGCCGGTGTATTTCGGCAGCAGCGCGCCGATCTCGTCGAGCGAAGGGCGCCTGTCGGACGATTTGGTCACCGGGCCTTCGAGATCGTCGGTCGAGCGCTCCTCGCCCCAGGCGACCGCGAAGCGATAGACCTTGGCGCCGTCCTGCACATAGGGCACGGTCTTCGTCGCCTCGCCGAGCGCGATCGGCAGCATGCCCGAGGCGAGCGGATCGAGCGTCCCGGCATGTCCCGCCTTCTCGGCCTGGAACAGCCATTTGATCTTGGAGACGGCTTCCGTCGAGCCCATGCCGACCGGCTTGTCCAGGATCACCCAGCCGGAAACCGGCCGGCCCTTCTTCTTTCCGCGGCGGCCCATCAGTCGTCGCTCTCCTTGTCCTTGTCGAGATCGCGCGCCACCTCGGGCGAGCGCAGAAGCTCGTCGATCTTCGAGAAATTGTCGTAGCTGGTATCGAGCCGGAAACGGAACTCCGGCATCGAGCGCATCTGCCGCAGCGCCCCCGAGACCCTGCCCCGAATGAACTTCGCGTTTCTCGCCAGGGCCTTGATCACCGCGTCGTTGTCCGCGGCACCGAGCGGCGACACGAAGGCGGTGGCGATCTTGAGGTCCGGCGACATCCGCACCTCCGAGATCGAGATCACGGTCGTCTCGATGATGTCGTCGCGCACCTCGCCGCGCGCCAGCACGTCGGACAGCGCATGGCGCACCTGCTCGCCGACGCGCAGCATGCGCTGGGATGGGCCGGAACCCGCTTGTCTTGACATAGGTCCACCTGGAAAGCCTGCGGCGCGGGTTGGGACCGCGCCGCATTTCTCATAACATCGCCGCGATGGCGCCCGTGGCGCTACAGCGTCCTGGTCACCATCTCGACGCGGAAGCACTCGATGATGTCGCCGGCCTGGATGTTCTCGTAGTTCTGGAACGCCATGCCGCATTCCTGACCGACGGGAACTTCCGGCACCTCATCCTTGAAGCGCTTCAGCGTCTTCAGCGTGCCCTCGTGGATCACCACATTGTCGCGGATCAGGCGGACGCCTGCGCCACGCTCGACGCGGCCCTCGGTGACGCGGCAACCCGCGACCTTGCCGACCTTGGTGATGTCGAACACTTCGAGGATCTCTGCATTGCCGAGGAAGGTCTCGCGACGCTCCGGCGACAGCAGGCCCGACATCGCCGCCTTCACGTCATCCACCAGGTTGTAGATGATGTTGTAGTAGCGGATCTCGATGCCGGCCTGTTCGGCCGCCAGGCGCGCCTGCGGGTTCGCACGCACGTTGAAGCCGATGATCGCCGCGCCCGACGTGACCGCCAGCGACACATCGCTCTCGGTGATCGCGCCGGCGCCGCCATGGACGATGCGGGCGCGGACCTCGTCGGTGCCGAGCTTGTCGAGCGCCACCGAGATCGCCTCGACCGAACCCTGCACGTCCGCCTTGACGACCAGCGGGAACTCCTTGATCCCGACGGACTGCAACTGCGACATCATCTGTTCCAGCGAGCCGCGCTGGCTGACATGCTTGGCGGCTGCCTTGTCGCGTGCCTTGCGCTGGCGATACTCGGTGATCTCGCGGGCGCGCGCCTCGCTCTCGACCACCGCGAAGCGGTCGCCGGCCATCGGCGTGCCCTGGAGGCCGAGGATCTCCACCGGCATCGAGGGCAGGGCGCCTTCCAGCGATTCGCCGCGATCGTCGATCAGCGCGCGGACGCGGCCCCACTCGCTGCCGGCGACGATGATGTCGCCGACCAGGAGGTCGCCGGTCTGCACCAGCACGGTCGCCACGGCGCCGCGGCCCTTGTCGAGCTTGGCTTCGATGACGACGCCTTCGGCGGTGCGGTCCGGATTGGCCCTGAGGTCGAGCACTTCCGACTGCAGCAGGATCGCCTCGAGCAGCTTGTCGATGCCTGTGCCCGTCTTGGCCGAGACCTCGACGTCGAGCACCTCGCCGCCCATCGATTCGACCTGCACGTCATGGCGCAGCAGCTCGGTGCGGACCTTCTGCGCATTGGCCGACGGCTTGTCGATCTTGTTGATCGCCACGATGATCGGCACGCCCGCCGCCTTGGCATGGTTGATCGATTCGATCGTCTGCGGCATCACCGCGTCGTCGGCCGCCACAACCAGCACCGCGATATCCGTCACCTGCGCGCCGCGGGCACGCATGGCGGTGAATGCCGCGTGGCCCGGCGTGTCGATGAAGGTGATCTTCTGGCCGTTCTTCTCGACCTGATAGGCGCCGATGTGCTGCGTGATGCCGCCGGCCTCGCCGGAGACGACGTTGGCGTTGCGGATCGCATCGAGCAGCGAGGTCTTGCCGTGGTCGACGTGGCCCATGATGGTGACCACCGGCGGACGCGCCTGCAGATCCTCCTCCTTGTCCGGACCGCCGAAGAAGCCTTCCTCGATGTCGGACTCAGCGACGCGCCGCACGGTGTGGCCGAATTCCGAGGCGACCAGTTCGGCCGTGTCGGCATCGAGCACGTCGCCCGGCTTCAGGATCTGGCCCTGCTTCATGAAATACTTGACCACGTCCACCGCGCGCTCGGACATGCGCTGGGCGAGTTCCTGGATGGTGATGGTCTCGGGAAGCACGACCTCGCGGGAAATCTTCTCGCGCGGCTCCTGATACATGGCGCGCTTGAACTTCTCCTGGCGCCGGCGCATCGACGACAGCGAGCGGGCGCGGGCATCGTCGTCGCCCGTCGCCGAACTGACGGTCAGCTTGCCGCGGCGCCGGTCGTCGTCGCCGCGCGTCTTGGCGGGACGCGCCACCTCGGGCGTGGCAAGGCGCCGAACCGGCGCGCCGCGCAGACCGGCACCCACGCCGCGGGGCCGCGCATCCGAATCGTCATCCGCCTGCTGGCTATCGAGCTGCGGAGCGCGGCGGCGCGCTTCCTCTTCCGAACGCTTGCGGGCCTCGGCCTCGCGCTGCAGGCGGGATTCCTCCTCGGCCTGGCGGCGTGCCGATGCCTCGCGCTCACGCTTGCGCTGCTCCTCGTCCTCCTGACGGCGGCGCGCTTCCTCGAGCGCACGCGCGCGATCCTCGACCTCGCGGGCCTGCGAACCTTCGAGGGCGCGGCGGCGCGCGGCGATCTCGCCGCTCGACAGGGTGCTGAGCACGACGCCGGCGCCGCGATCGCGCGGCGAACGGAACTCCCGCGCCGGCTGCTGGGGCACGGGACGGGCCGATTGCGGCGCCGGGCGAGGCGACTGCGGGGCCGCGGGCCGCTGGGGCGGCGGCGCTGACCGGGCCGCCTGAGGCGCGGGAGCGGGGGCTGGTGCCGCAGCGCGCGCAACGGCGGGCGTCGGCGCCGGTGTCGGCTCCGCACGCGGCGGCTGGGGAGCGGGTGCCGGGGCGGCTGCGACGGGCTGCGCGGCCTGCGGCGCCGGAGCCGGCTGGGGCTTCGGCGGGGCCGCCGGGGCCGGCTGCGGCTTCGGCGCGAGTACCGGCGCGGCGGGCGCTTCCTGGCGCTCGCCCGGCATGTTGAACTTGCGCTTCTTCGTTTCCACGACGACCGACTTCGAGCGGCCGTGCGAGAAGTTCTGGCGCACGGTCCCCTGCTCCATGCCGGGGCGCTTGAGCGTGATCGTCTTCTTGGTGTTTACGGTCAACGTGTTATCGTCGCCGGATTTCGTATCGCTCATTCCATATCCTCTGCGGCATTCGTATCGTCGGCAATCGCCGCAAGCATTGCCCTGTCTTCCGGAGAACCGCCCCGGTAGCGGTCGAGGAGAACGACGCGCCTATACGCCATCCTGCCTGCATCCCCCGCAAGGACGGCAGCATGTATCACATTTGCCCCGCCCAATGCCAAACCCAATTCGGATTCCGAAAAAAGTTTGAATGCAGGTATTTTCGGCCCGCCCAGAAAGGCGGTCGCCCGTCTGGCTTGCGTCAGCTTGCGGACGCCGTCGTCCGCCGCTTCGGTGGCGTGCAGCACGGCAAGAACGTTGCCGGACCGAACCTCATTGTCGACCTTTGCGGCGCCGAGCGCAAGGCCACCCGCCTTGCGGGCAAGGCCGAGCGCGCCCAGCGCGTTGCGCGCCAGCAGCGCATCCAGTTGATCCGCGAGCTGGTCGGGCACGGCGACCTGACGCTTGAAGGCGCGCGAAAACAGGTTCTTCGCCGCCGCCTTCTCCACATGTAGGCGGTCGGCGGTCACCCAGCAACCGCGGCCCGGCAGATTCCGCTTCAGATCGGCAACGACCGTCGCGTCCGGTCCGACGACGAATCGGATCAGTTCATCCGGCTCGCGCCGCTGCCGCGACACGATGCAGGTGCGATCGTTCATCTCGTCGGAGGTCGATGGACGGGCGATGGCTCACCTCACGCGTCAGCCGCTTCGGCGTCTTCGGCCGCGGTCTCCTCCTCGGAGATCCAGCCCGCCTTGATGCGTGCGGCCAGCACCATCGCCTCGGCATCGGCGCGCGACACGCCATGTTCGGCCAGAACGCCCGGGAAGGTCTTGGTCTCGCCGTCGCTGCGCTCCTTCCAGCCGACGAGATCGTCGACGGCATAGCCGGCGAAGTCCTCGACCGTCTTCACGCCGTCCTCGCCGAGCGTCACCATCATCGCGGTGGTGACGCCGGGAATGTCGCGCAGCTCGTCCGCGACGCCGAGCTTGCGGCGCTTCTCGTCGTGCTCGGCTTCGATCTTCTCGAGATAGTCGCGCGCCCGGGACTGGATCTCGGTCGCCGTGTCCTCGTCGAAGCCGTCGATCGAGGAGATCTCGTCGGCGTCGACATAGGCAACTTCCTCGACCGAGGTGAAGCCTTCGGAGGCGAGCACCTGCGCCACCATCTCGTCGACGTCGAGGGCTTCCATGAACAGGTTCGACCGGTCGGCGAATTCCTTCTGGCGGCGCTGCGATTCCTCTTCCTCGGTCAGGATGTCGATGTCCCAGCCGGTCAACTGCGAGGCCAGGCGCACGTTCTGGCCGCGGCGGCCGATGGCCAGCGACAACTGGTCGTCCGGCACCACGACTTCGATCTTCTCGGCGTCCTCGTCGAGAACGACCTTGGCGACCTCGGCCGGCTGCAGCGCGTTGACGATGAAGGAGGCCGCGTTCGGCGACCACGGAATGATGTCGATCTTCTCGCCCTGCAGCTCGCCGACCACCGCCTGGACGCGGCTGCCGCGCATGCCGACGCAGGCGCCGACCGGATCGATCGACGAATCGCGCGAGATCACCGCGATCTTGGCACGCGAGCCGGGATCGCGCGCGACCGACTTGATCTCGATGATGCCGTCGTAGATTTCCGGCACTTCCATGGTGAACAGCTTGGCCATGAACTGCGGATGCGTGCGGCTGAGGAAGATCTGCGGGCCGCGCTGCTCGCGGCGCACGTCGTAGACATAGGCGCGCACGCGGTCGCCATATTTGTAGTTCTCGCGCGGGATCAGCTCGTCGCGGCGCACGATCGCCTCGCCGCGGCCGAGATCGACGATGACGTTGCCGTATTCGACGCGCTTGACCGTGCCGTTGACGATCTCGCCGATGCGGTCCTTGTATTCGTCGTATTGGCGGTCGCGCTCGGCCTCGCGCACCTTCTGGACGATGACCTGCTTGGCCGACTGGGCGGCGATGCGGCCGAAATCCATCGGCGGCAGTTGCTCGGCGATGAAGTCGCCGATCTCGGCGTCGGGGTTGCGGTCCTGCGCCTGCAGCAGCGAGATCTGCGTCGCATAATCCTCGACGTTGTCGACGACTTCCATGAGGCGCTGCAGCTTCATCTCGCCCGTGCTCGGGTTGATGTCGGCGCGGATGTTGGTCTCCTGGCCATAGCGCGAGCGGGCCGCCTTCTGGATGGCGTCCGCCATGGCGGCGATGACGATCGACTTGTCGATCGACTTCTCGCGCGCCACCGCATCCGCGATCTGCAGCAACTCGAGCCTGTTAGCACTGACTGCCATTTCTGGTCTCCTCGGGATCAGCCGGTATTCCCGGCCGCTTTCAATGCGCCTGGTCGTCCGCCGGCGTCGTTTCGGGTTCGTCGGTCTCGGGCTCGCCGCGACGCTTGCGCGCCTCCTTGCGGGCCCGGTTGTCCTTGCTCAGGGCGTCGCGGATGAGGTCGTCGGTCAGGATCAGCCTGGCATCCGAGATGGTCTCGTAGGGGATGCGCACGGTCGGCTCCTCGCCATAGCCGATCTTGTCGCGCGCCAGCACGAAGCCGTCGCCGTCCGCCCGTTCGATGCGGCCGCGGAACTTCTTGCGGTCTGCGACCAGAATCGACGTGTCGACCTTCACCAGATGCCCGGTCCAGGCGGTAAAGTCGGAACGCCGCACCAGCGGCCGGTCTATGCCGGGCGACGACACTTCGAGATGGTAGGCCTTGTCGATCGGATCGTCGACATCGAGCGCCGGCGAGATCGCGCGGCTCACCGCCTCGCAGTCCTCGACGGTCATGGTGCCGTCCTCGCGCTCGGCCATGATCTGCAGCGTCAGGCCGTTCTGGCCGGACAGCCGGACACGCACCAGCCTGAATTCGATCGCCTTCAAAACGGGCTCGATGATCGCAGCCACGCGCGCTTCGGTCCCGGTCTCACGAATGATCCGGTCGTCGGAAGCCTCGCCGGTCTCTGCCGCCATCTCTTCTCCTCAGGCGCCCGCCGAACATCGGCTGCGCCACTGCCTGCCTTCTTCCGGAACCGCGGGCAATCGCCGCCCCGGCGCCGTCCGGCCTCGCGGTAACAAAAAAGAGCGGGACCCGGAGGACCCACTCTTCGCCATACCGACCAAGAATTTGCACCCTAGATAGCCCATGCGCGGCCGCATTTCAAGCGCCGGATCCCGGCGCAATCCTGCCCGGAAGCGGTAGCGAACCGCGACGAGAGAAAATTTGTATCCTCCATGAAACCGAAACCGTCATGCAAACGTAGTGGTTTCGATACATGATGCATGTACGCTTGTATGTCTTTGTAGCATTTCGATCGCTTTTTCAGGTCGCCGGGCGCGACCAACACTTTCGGAGACCAATGCCGCCGGCTGCGATGCCGGTGACCCGGAATGACAAAAAAGGCCGGCAGCTACCGCAGCGCGGTACCTGGAACGGGCCGACCCTGGAGGAAGTGCTTGATGGAAGTCGAGGCCTACATCGAGAGTTGGATCGAACTCAACATCTCGGAGGGCGACACGCTCGCCGAGCTGGAGGCGCGCAACGGGGAACTGTTGAGCGAACTGGCGGAGGCCGGGCTGTACACCGACGACATGGCGTCAGAGGTCGAAGAGCTGAGCCGCTCCATGGTCGCCGCCCGGCTGCGGACCCAGTCCGCCGACGGCGACTACGCCACCTACTTCAATCCCGACGCGTCTTCCGCATCCGGGAAGGACGGTGGGGATGAGGACGAGCCGATCCGCGAGGACTGACCGGTCCGTCTCGCGGCGCGGCGCGGAATTGCCCGTCGCCCGCGGCCGAACTTTCGGCGTGCCCAGCCCGCCCTGCGCCTGCGGCATGGCTGGGATGCGGCTTCCTCCATAACACGCGTCGGGCGGCGATCCTATATTGTGCGCTGCAACATAGAAATGGAGTGCTTCCATGTTCAAGCGCACAGGTCTTGCAATCGCCGGCCTCGCCGGGGTGTTTGGCAATGCGGTGGCCGCCGCCGCCGCGGTGAATGGCGGGCGGCAGCCCAGGTCGCGCGATCTGCGCGCGCTCGGCATCGATCCGCAGGCCTTCCGGGACATCAAGAGCTTCTGAAGCGCCGGCCGGCCGTCGGGTGCGGCCTGCTCAATCCTCGTCCGTGCCGAACTGCGAGAGCATTTTTCCGCGGCCGCGCCAGCGCAGGTAGAGCGGCAGCAGCACGGCCGTCAGCGCCAGCACCCACAGGACGACCGCCACCCAGGAATGGAACAGCGTGGCCGGATTGCCCTGGCTGATCTGCAACGCCTGCCTCAGGCTCTTTTCGGCCATCGGCCCGAGGATGAGGCCGACGACGACGGGCGCGATCGGATAGCCGAACCTGCGCAGCACGTAGCCCAGCACGCCGAAGGCCAGCAGCAGCCCGAGCCCGAAGGAAATCGGGATGGGGCCGAGCATGTAGGTGGAGCCGTCCGCGCCGATGGTCCCCAGCGTGGCGAAGACCAGGATGCCGGCATAGAGCCACGGCCGCGGGATGGTGAGGAGCTTCACCCAGAGCCCGATCAGCGGCAGGTTGAGGATCAGCAGCATCAGATTGGCGACCAGCAGGCTGGCGATGAGGCCCCAGACCAGCGGGGCGTTGGTGACGAACAGCAGCGGTCCGGGCTGCAGGCCGAACTGCTGAAAGCCGGCGAGCATGATCGCCGCCGTCGCCGTCGTCGGCAGCCCGAGCGTCAGCAGCGGCACGAGCGTGCCGGCCGCCGAAGCATTGTTGGCGGCCTCCGGCCCGGCGACGCCCTCGATCGCCCCCTTGCCGAACTCTTCCGGGTGCCGCGAGAAATTGCGCTCGGCCGAGTAGGAGAGGAAGCTCGACACGTCCGCGCCGCCCGCCGGCATCGCGCCGATCGGGAAACCGATCAGCGTGCCGCGCAGCCAGGGCGCCCATGAGCGCTTCCAGTCCTCGAGCGTCATCATCACCGAGCCCTTGACGGCCTCGACCTTTTCCGCGCCGAAACTGTGGGTGGCCACCACGGCGAGCGTCTCGCCGATCGCGAAGAGCGCCACGGCGAGCGTCGTCACGGAAATCCCGTCGAACAGATTCGGCAATCCGGCCGTCAGTCGCGCCTGGCCGGTCAACTGGTCGATGCCGATCAGGCCGAGCGCCAGGCCGATGACCAGCGACGTCAGGCCGCGCAGGGTCGAATCGCCGAAGGCCGCCGAGACCGTCATGAAGGCGAGCAGCATCAGCGCGAAATATTCGGAAGGCCCGAACGACAGCGCGAACTTCACCACGGTCGGCGCGATGAAGGCCAGGCCCAGCGTCGCCAGCAGGCCGGCGACGAAGGAGCCGATCGCCGCCGTCGCCAGTGCCGGTCCGCCGCGGCCGGCGCGCGCCATCTTGTTGCCCTCCAGCGCCGTGACGATCGACGCGCTCTCGCCGGGCGTGTTCAGCAGGATCGAGGTCGTCGACCCGCCATACATGCCGCCATAGTAGATGCCGGCGAACATGATCAGCGAGCCCGCCGGGTCGAGCTTGTAGGTGACCGGCAGCAGCAGGGCGACGGTGAGCGCCGGACCTATTCCCGGCAGCACACCCACCGCGGTCCCCAGCGTCACGCCGATCAGTGCGTAGAGGAGGTTGACCGGCTGCATGGCGATCAGCAGGCCCTGGCCGAGCAGCGAGAAGGTGTCCATGACGGTCTCTAGAAAAGCCGTTCGAGCGGGCCGGCCGGCAGGCTGAGCTGCAGGCCCTTGGCGAACACGATCCAGACGATGAAGGAAAAGACGATGCCGATCGGGACGGTCTGCCAGAGCGGGCCGCGCCCGAACCCCCTGGCGGTGGCGGCGAACAGCAGGCCGGTGGCGATCGAGAAGCCGATCGTCTTCATGGTCAGCATCTGCACGGCGAGCCCGCCGACGATCCAGACCATGGGCGGAATGTCCTGCTTCTCCCGTGCCGGGAAGTCGCCGCGGAAACCGGCCACGGCGGTCAGCACGCCGAGGATCACCAGGGCGCCGGCGATGATGAACGGGACGGTCTTCGGGCCGACCGGCGTGCTCATGGCGACCGTTCCGGACGACCACGTCGCGATCGCCATCGCCAGTCCTGCCAGCAGCAGGATGGCCGCGATGACGAGGGCCGCACGATCGGTGCGGCCCGCTTCGCCTGCTCCGGAGGCGTCGCTCATTTCACCAGGCCGATGTCCTTGAGGATCGCGGCGGTTGCCGCCGTGTCCTTCTTGAGCTGCTCGGAGAAGGCGTCGCCCGCCAGGTAGGTGTTCGCCCAACCCTTGTCGGCCAGCGTCTTCTTCCAGCTCTCGGAGCCGTTGAGCTTGTCGAAGTCGGCGAGGATGGCGGCCTTCTGGTCGGCGGTGATGCCGGGCGCGGCTGCGACCATCCGCCAGTTCTGGATCGACACGTCGACGCCGCCGTCCTTGAGGGTCGGCGCATCGATGCCGTCGATCCTGGCGTCGCTGGAGATGCCGATGATGCGCAGGGTGCCGGCCTGGATCTGCGAGGCGAACTCGCCGTAGCCGGAGATGCCGACCGTGACCTGGCCGCCCAGGATCGCCGCCAGCGCCTCGCCGCCGCCCGAGAACGCGATGTAGTTGACCTTGGTCGGATCGACCCCGACCGCCTTGGCGATCAGGCCGGCGGTGATGTGGTCGGTGCCGCCGGCGGAGCCGCCGCCCCACGAAACCGAGCCGGGATCCGCCTTGAGCTTTTCGACCAGGCCCGCCATGTCCTTGATCTCGGAGGCCGCCGGCACCACGATCGCCTCGTACTCGCCGGTCAGACGCGCGATCGGCGTGATCTGATCGAGCGTCACGGGGGAGGCGTTGGTCAGGATGGCGCCGACCATGACGTATCCGCCGACGATCAACTGGGTGGGATCGCCGGAGGCCTGGTTGACGAACTGCGCCAGGCCGATCGTTCCTCCCGCGCCCGGCACGTTCGTCACCTGCACGCTTGACGAAATGCCCTCATCCTGAAGCGCCGCCTGCATGGACCGCGCCGTCTGGTCCCAGCCGCCGCCGGGAGCCGCGGGTGCGAGGATCTTGTAGTCGGCCGCCTGTGCCGACAAAGCCATCAGCCCGCTCAGCATCGCGGCATAGATGAAATGTTTCACGCGCTCTCCTCCGATGGAAATCCATGTCGGCCGCACCTCGCCGCAGCGATGGGCCGGCCCGGTTCGACAGAGATGCGGCGAAGCGTTCGGCCCCTCTCCGGAAAACCTGTCGGCGGGCGACCTGCGCCACGCCGGCGATTTTCCCGCTCGCACCTTCCTCTCCGTCGCCGATGCTGCGACATCTTGTCAGGTCGGCGCGGCAGCCGCAAGCAGGCGCAAATTTACCAACAGGGAGTATGGGCGGCCTCGCACTGTACAGCCGGCCCGAGATCGGCGAATGATCGGGCGGGAGCGAGGCCTATATGAGCGATACCGACCGCCTGGTACGTGCGGGGAATTTCGTCTTCGGCCTGATGGACGAGGCGGAGCGGCGAAGGGCGGAGCGCGACCTGGAAGTCGACGCGGCCTTCCGGGCGGCGGTCAACGCCCTTTCGGCACGCATCCGCGAGGCCGATACGACGATGGCGCAGGCCAGGCGCAGCCAGCCGAGCTGGGAGGCGGTGTCGGCGCGACTTGCCGAGCTGCCCCATCTGCGGGCCTCCGGCAGGTCCGGCGCTCAGTCTCCCGGTCCGGGCGTTGCGGCTGGGGTTCAACCGCCCGCCGCCCGGCAAAGCGTGTGGATGGTGGTTCTGCTGGCCGCGGCGCTCGGCTTGATCGCCGGCTTCTGCGCCGGCTATGCGCTCGGCACCGGCAGGCCGATCGCCGCCGGCCCGACCCAATCGGCCGAGCCGGGCTAGAGCACGATGCTCTAATCGGCCTGCGCGGTCTCCAGGCTGCGCGGCACCAGCAGCGGCGACAGCACCAGCAGTCCGGCAAGGGCGGTTGCAGCCATGAAGCTGCCAAAACCATGCCATCCGCCGACCTCGATGAAATAGGCTGCGAGCGGCGGCCCCAGCAGGGTTCCGATGCCACCCGACTGGCAGATCAGTCCGATCGCCACGGCGACTGAACCCTGCGCCGGGACGACGGGCGGCAGGCCGGCGAACAGCGCCGAGGCGGTCACGCCGCCCGAAATCGCCAAGGCGACGATCGCCGTCGTCGCGACCAGCGGCGTGGTCGCCAGATAGGCCGGAATTGCCGAGACGGCCGTGCAGACGAAGCCGGCGGCGGCGAGCCTGAGCGCCGGCCGCACGTCGCTGCTTCTCACCACCAGGCCGGCCAGCAGATTGCCGAGCGGGGTCGACAGCGAGATCACGCCGGCGCTGAGCAGGATCCGGTCGGCGGATCCGGAGACGAAGGCAGGCAGGAAAGCGAAATAGCCGACCGACAATATGACGTAGATGCCGAAGGCCAGCGTGAGGAGGATCACCGGGCGGCCGAAGGTGCGGGCAAATCTCCCCGCGGCGGGTACTGCCGCCGCCACGCTGTCGATCGGCCCGATGCGCCACAGCAGCAGAGTGGCCGGCAGGGCAAAGGCAGCGAACAGCAGGACGGCCGTCATCAGGAAGGTCTGCGGGTTCTGCGTGGCATTCGTGGCGCTCGCAAGGAAATCTCCGACCGCGAAGCCGATCGCCACGAAGCCGCCCCAGATCGCCAGCGCGGCCGGCCGCCAGCGTGGCGTCGGAACGGCGTTGAGCAGGGCGGGGATGGCGATGACCAGGACGAGGTAGCCCAGTCCTTCGACGAGCCGCGCAACGAGGATTTCCGTCGGATCCGACAGCAAGGCGAGCCCGATGCCGCCGGCCGTCAGGACGACAGCCGAGGCCGCGAAGGATATGCGCAGCCCGACGCGCTCGACCGCCCACCCGGCAGGCAGCGCGGCAGCCGCGACGAACAGGCCGATCATCGCGGTGAACCAGCCGGTCAGGACGAGCGAGAAGCCCACTTCCGATTGGTACCAGCCAACCAGAGGCGCGATCTTGCCGAGCTGCGTTCCGGCCAGGATGCCGGCGGCGAGCAGCACGATGACCGTCACGAGACGCATCGCGGACGACACTCCGGCGCTGGAAACAAGGGGGCCGCCGGCTGACCGGCGGCCCCGGGATCACGCTGACCGGCTCAGTAGGGGCAGGCGTTGTCCGACATGTAGTCGTGGACCTGGATGGTGCCGGCGATGATGTCGGCCTTGGCCTTCTCGGCGGCCGCCGCCATGTCCGGCGTGACGAGCGCCTTGTTGTTGTCGTCCATGGCGTAGTCGACGCCGCCTTCCTTCAGGCCGAGATCGTTGATGCCGGAGGTGAACTTGCCGTCCTTGGCGTCCGTGAAGGCGTTGTAGACCGCGACGTCGACGCGCTTGACCATGGAGGTCAGGATCTTGCCGGGCTGCAGGCCGTTCTGGTTGGAGTCGACGCCGATGCCGAGCTTGCCGGCGTCGGCCGCCGCCTGCAGCACGCCCACGCCCGTGCCGCCCGCCGCGGCGTAGACGACGTCGGCGCCCTGGTCGATCTGCGACTTGGCGATCTCGCCGCCCTTCGTCGGATCGTTCCAGGCGGCCGGCGTGTCGCCGGTCATGTTCTGGATCACGTCGGTGGCGCCGGCGGCCTTCGCGCCGCCCACATAGCCGCAGCCGAAGCGACGGATCAGCGGAATGTCCATGCCGCCGACGAAGCCGACCTTCTTGCTCTGCGAAGCCATCGCCGCGAGCACGCCGACGACGTAGGAGCCTTCCTGCTCCTTGTAGACGACCGAGCGGACATTGGGCTTGTCGACGACCATGTCGATGATCGCGAACTTGGTGTCGGGGAAGTCGACCGAGACCTTCTCGAGCGCCGCGGCCCATGAGAAGCCGGCCATGACGATCGGGTTGTTGCCGTCCTCGGCGAACTTGCGCAGCGCCTGCTCGCGCTGCGCGTCGTTCTGGATCTCGAAATCGCGATAGGCGATGCCGGTCTCCGTCTTGAACTTCTCGGCGCCGTTGAAAGCTGATTCATTGAAGGATTTGTCGAACTTGCCGCCGAGGTCGTAGATGATCGCCGGCTTGATGTCGTCCGCGAGGGCCGGAACGGCCATTGCAGTTGCGGCCAGGAGGCCGAGAACGAAACGCTTCATTGGATCCACACCCTGTAGGTTTTCTTTGTTGTCGGCGCCCGCGGCCTGAGGCAGCCGCTCGCGCGGCGTGCGGATCATGCCGCCCGCTCGGACCACACCTTGGCATGGCGATGCGCAAAGTTCACGCGGAATTTTGAGCGATTCGAACGCCGTAGGGGCAGGGCGCCGGCGTCGCTATTGCGCCGCCGGCTGCGGCATCGGACACGATACGCCGGTGCCGCGCAGGTTGCAGTAGCCGTAGGGGTTCTTGGCCAGATATTGCTGATGGTCCTCCTCGGCGAAGTAGAAGGTCGGCGCCTCGCGGATCTCGGTGGTGATGCGGTCGCGGCCGGCGGCGCGCAGCGATGCCTGGTAGGCGTCGCGCGAGGCGAGGGCCGCCTCGTGCTGCGACGGGCTGGTGGTGTAGATCGCCGACCGGTAGGTCGTGCCGACATCGTTGCCCTGGCGCATGCCCTGCGTCGGGTCATGGTTCTCCCAGAACGCCTTGAGCAGATCGGCATAGCCCACGAGCTTCGGATCAAAGACGACGAGCACCACCTCGGTGTGGCCGGTCAGGCCGGTGCAGGTCTCCTGATAGGTCGGGTTGGGCGTCGTGCCGCCGGCGTAGCCGACGGCGGTCACCCAGACCCCGTCCATCTGCCAGAACATGCGCTCGGCGCCCCAGAAGCATCCGAGGCCGAACATCGCCGTCTCGTACCCGTCGGGATAGGGACCTTTCAGCGGACGCTTGGAGACGAAGTGCTTGGCGGCGGTCGGGATCGCGCGCGGGCGCCCCGGCAGGGCCTCCTCGGGCTTGGGCAGGTTCAGCTTCTTGTTCAGCATGTCGCTCAGGAAGAACATTTCGGGCACTCTCTCGCGGATTGGGGGTGGGTCCGGGATCGTCAATGCATGAAGCCGTCGGCATGTCGGGCAGGCCGGTGGCCGAGCGCGTGGAACAGGAATGCCAGCGCGCCGAACACGACGAAGCCGGGCAGGTGGAGGATCGCCAGGAGCAGCGGATCCCAGGCCAGCGGATGGACGTCGGCGGTCACCGCGTCGCGCAGCCAGTCGATCGTGCGGGGCGAGGCGGCGGTCCAGCTATCCAGCAGCGGCGTCGTCTGCAGCGACGATTCGCCGACCGTGCGCGTCGCATCGAGCACGGCCATGATGACCGAAACCGACAATGCCGCGAGCGACAGCAATCTGAAGAGCAGCCTGACCATGCGATCCCGTTCCGTGTCCAGACATAGGATCTGGCGAGCCCGCCCGCAATCGATGCACCGGAAATTGAGATGCCGTGCCGATTGACGAATCTGCGACCGGAACGGCTTGGCATGCAGCTCCAGATCGACTAGATGAGCCCCGCACCCGACCGGTTCGCCGGTCCGGCGCGGAGAGGTGGCCGAGTGGTTGAAGGCGCACGCCTGGAAAGTGTGTTTACGGGAGACCGTAACGCGGGTTCGAATCCCGCTCTCTCCGCCAGTTCAGTCAATATTGATGAGCGCATTGAATAGATTAAGAGTTCTTCAATCGTGGTGAACTGACGGTGCCCCAGATTGGTGCCCCAGACCTCCTTCCAGTTCGACGCTTCAAGCCTTGCGCTCCGCCGGAATCACCTGCCCAGCGATGTTGAGCGAAGCCTTCTCCATCGCCTCTTTCGCCACCTCCGCCTTCGACTTCGCCACCATATGCCCGTCGTGCATCGGCAGCGCAGTGACGCCATGGCCTATCGAGTCCCGCAGCGCGGCGACCACTATGCGGCTCTCGGTGAAAATTGGATCCATTGGACCGCAGCCGGTCTTTCGGACACCAGGCCAAGTCAACATGGCTTTCGCCCGCGCCGCGAGGCCGGCCGGGGCGGGCCCGTTCTCAGATCAGGAGATCCCTAGGATTTCGGTCAGTTCCTCGAAGGCGCTGGGCTTGCCGGCGACGAGATGGTTGCCCTTGCGCAAGGCATCGCCGGCGAGGAAATCGCTGGTCGCCAGCCCGGCGGCGCGGATTACCGCGATGGCGCCGAGGCAGTCCCACGAATTGATGTGCGGCTCGATGTAGCCGATGAGCCGGCCGCAGGCGACGTAGCACAGCGACAGCGCCCCCGATCCGTCGCGATAGAACATGCCGCCGGCCTTCAGCAGGCGCTCGAACACCGGGAGATAGTTTTCGGGAGCCACGCGCGGCGAATATCCGGCGCCGACCAGTCCGTCGCGAACCGAGCTTCCGGGATGAACCTCCACCGGCTCTCCGTTGAGGGTCGCCGCAAAGCCCTCGCCGCCGGCGAACAGTTCGTCGCGGGCCGGCGCGTAGACCATTCCGAACTTCAGCTCGCCGTCGGCCATGAAGGCGATCGATACGCACCAGCTCGACATGCCCGAGACGAAGGGCTGCGTCCCGTCGATCGGATCGACCACCCAGATTCCCTGGCCCGGCGCATAGGCCGAAAGCCCCGTTTCCTCGCCGAGGAAGGCGTCGTCGGGAAAGCTCGACGACAGCCGCTCACGGATCAGCAGCTCGGTGTTGAGGTCGGCTTCGCTGACCACGTCCTGCGGCCCTTTGGACTTGACCGAAAGCGATCCGCGCGCCTTGAAATAGCCGTGTGCCAGGTCTCCGGCATCACGGATGAGCGCACGTGCGAAGTCGAAGCGCGCTGCGATCTGGTCTTGGGTCATGGACGGCCTTTCGAAGGGGACGGATCAGCGCCAGAGCCAGGCGGCGCCGCGGACGCCGCTGGCATCGCCGTGCACGGCGCGCAGCACCGGGGTATTGAAGACGGTCGAGAAGGTGCGCTTGGCCAGTTGCGGCGGCAGGTCGTCATAGAGTTCGTCGACATTCGACATGCCGCCGCCCATCACCAGCACGTCCGGGTCGAGCGTGTTGACGACGGTCGCCAGGCCGCGCGCCACGCGGTCGACGTAGCGGTCCCACAGCAGCCCGCACAGCCTGTCGCCGGCGCGCTTGCGCTGCATGATTTCGCCGGCCTTCAAGACCTCGCCGGTGTGGGCCTCGTATTGCGCCTCGAAGGCGCGGCCGGAGACCCAGGTCTCCATGCAGCCGTGCCGTCCGCAATAGCAGGTCTTTCCGGGCAGCTCGGTGATGTCGGGAAAGGGCAGGGGATTGTGCCCCCATTCGCCGCCGCTGTTGTTGGGTCCATGATGCGCCCTGCCGCCGACCGCGATTCCGGCTCCCGCGCCGGAGCCGAGAATGACCGCGAACACCACGTTGTGGCCGCGGCCGGCGCCGTCCACCGCTTCGGAGGCGGCGAAGCAGTCGGCGTCGTTCTCGACGCGGATCTCCCGGCCGATCGCGGCGCGCAGATCCCGCTCGACCGGCTGGCCGAGCAGCCAGGTGGAGCTTGCGCCCTTGCCCAGCCGGCTGTGCGGTTCCAGCGAACCGGGGATGCCGATGCCGATGCTGCCGCTCCTGCCGGTCTGCGCCTCGAGCCCGTCGATCATCGCCTTCACCTCGGCGATGCAGCCGTGATAATCGTGCCGCGGCGTCACCTGCCGCAGCCGCAGCAGTTCGCTGCCGTCGCGTTCCATGGCGACGCCCTCGATCTTGGTGCCGCCCCAGTCGATCCCGATCAGCATATCCGCATTGCCCGCAGCCATCATTGTCCGCGCCATCGCTACCAGCAGATGTAGCCGCCGTCGACCGGCATGACGGCGCCGGTCATCAGGCTGGCGGCGTCCGAGGCGAGGAAGAGGATCGCGCTCGCCACCTCGTGCACCTGTCCCATGCGCCCCATCGGCGTGTCGGCGAGCCAGCCCGGAATGCGGTCCTTGTTCAGCGGATTGGCGTGGACCATCGGCGTCTCGATGTAGGTCGGGGCGACGGCGTTGATGCGGACCTTGTACTGTGCCCACTCGGCCGCCATCGACCGGGTGATGTGATGCACTGCGGCCTTCGAGACGTTGTAGGGCGTCTGCGGCTGCGGCCGGTTGGCGATGGTGCCGGACATCGATCCGACATTGACGATGGCGCCGTGCCGGGCCGCCACCATGTGGCGGCCGAAGGCGCGCGAGCACCAGAACACGCCGTTGACGTTGACGTCCATCATCCGCAGCCACTGCTCGTCGGTGACCGCCTCGGAGGGGACGCCGCTCTCGCCGATGCCGGCATTGTTGACGAGGATCGTCGCCGCCGAGCCGCGCGCCGCGAGTTCGTCGGCGATCTCGGTCATGCGGGTGGACGACGTCACGTCGCCCTGAAAGAGCTCGACATCGTAGCCCTTCGCCTTGAGGTGGGCATGGCCCTCCTTGCCGACGGCCTCGTTGGCCTCGATGATCACCAGTCGCGCGCCGGCATCGCCGATCGCCTCCGCCGTGGCGAGGCCGATGCCGCGCCCGCCGCCGGTGATGACGGCCAAATCCTTGTCCAGTCGAAAGCGGTCGAGATACATCGCGTCTTCCTCCTCGTGAAGCGTTGACCGTGTTTCCAGGATCTCAGATGTCCTGGCTCTGCGGCAGAATGACCAGATCGCGGATGGTCACGTTGCGCGGCCGGGTCAGCATGAACAGCACCGCCTCGGCCACCTCCTTCGGCTCGATCAGGCTGCCGGCCGCGAGCGCCTTGTCCAGGTTCTCCTTCGGCCAGTCCTTCAGCAGGGCGGTGACCACCGGACCGGGCGAGACCTCGCCGACCCGCAATCCGTGCTTTGCGACCTGGCGCCGCAGCGTGTGGACGAAAGCCTGAACCGCATGTTTGGAGGCGGTGTAGATCGGTTCCCACGGAACCGGGACATGTCCGGCGATCGAGCTGGTGACGACGATGTCGCCGGTCTTGCGTCCGATCATATGCGGCAGCACGGCATGGACGGTGCGGAACACCGCGTTGACGTTCAGGGTGAGCATCCGGTCCCAGGCGTCCGGGTCGCCGTCGGCCACGTCGCCGCCGACATAGGAGCCGGCATTCGCATGGAATGCGTCGAGTTTTCCGGCACGATCGAGGATCGCCGGCATCATGCCGGCGACGCTGTGCGGGTCGGTCAGGTCGACGACCAGCGGGATTGCTGATTTGCCGAGGCGCCCGCAGATTTCCCGCAAGGGTGCTTCCGCGCGGTCGACCAGGAACACCGTCGCGCCGGCCGCCGCGAAGGTCTCGGCGCAGGCCTGGCCGATGCCCGACGCGGCGCCCGTCACGGCGATCACCCTGTCCATAAGCTGTGCCGTCATGCTCTCCCTCCTCCTTGCCGTCCCGCAGCCGCGGCGGAGACCGATCCGTCCCGAGGCGCGTCGCGGCGATCGCTACGACTTCGACGGCAGCCGCCCGGCCGTCGACCGCCCGGTCTCAGCCGGGTCCGGTTGCCGTGCCGGCCGAGCCATAACCCTCCAGCACCTTCCCCACCGCCGCCACGAGAAGCTCTTGCGGGTCGAGCGGCGCGGCTGCGAATTCCGCGAACAGCGGCAGATGCTGGCTGACCAGCGGCGCCGGCACGATCTTTTCGTGCAAGGCTGAGATGAGCCGGCCGACCGCGGCCTCGGCCTCTGGCCGGTTCCAATAGTAGCGGATGCGATCCGAATAGGAGTAGTGCCGCTGCAGGCGCTGATCCGCCGCGTCGCCGCGATAGTGGCCTTGCCACTGGCCCGGATCGGCGAGCATCAGTCCTTCCATCGCCTGGTAGAGCGGCCGCTCGCCGTAGCCCGGCAGCAAGTCGCTGGCGATGAGATCGAGACCGTAAAGCGCTTCACGCAGCGCAAAGGTCAGTTGCGGGCCGACCTTGAGGATGGGATAGCCGTCCTCGACCAGGGCGCGCAGCGCGGCGGGCGTCTGATAGTCGGTGGAGTGTGCCTCGAAGACCAGCCCGGGTTCCTCGTCGAGCAGGCGCGACAGGCCGCGCGCCTTTTCGCGATCATAGGCCACGACGTTCTCGTTGCCGAACTCTACGCCCGGCTGCACCACCAGCGCGATGACGCGGTCGAAGGCGCCGGAGAGGCCTTGGTCCGCGAAGACGCGGCGGTGGACGGCGATGGTCTGGAGGGCTGCCGCCGGCGCGGTCGGCTCGATCGCCGAGAGCGCGTGGTCGGCGCCGCCCGGCGGCGGCACCTCGGTGCCGATGACATAGACCGGCATTTCGCCGCCCGCCGCCCTTGCCGCCCGCTCGGCTGCCTTCGCCAGAGCCGCGGCGCGCTGCGCGACGGTTGCGTCGTCGAGCGCCGCCGGCTCGCCGGCACAGCCCATCGACGCGTCGAGATGGATCTTGCGGAAACCCGCCGCGACATAGGCCTCGACCATGTCCGCCGCCTTGGCAAGGGCGACATCGGCGGGCTCGCCGCGCCAGGGGTTCGGGCCGAGATGGTCGCCGCCGAGGATGATGCTGCCTGCGTCGAGCTTCTCGCTGGCGGCGATGCCGGCGACGAGATCGACGAAGTCGGCGGGCCGCATGCCCGTGTAGCCGCCGAACTGGTTGACCTGGTTGCAGGTGGCCTCGACGAGCATGGCGCCGCCATGCTTTGCGGCGTGACGCGCCGCGGCGCGGATCACCAGCGGATGCGCCGAGCAGACGGAGGTGATGCCTTCCGGAGTTCCGGCCCGGCGCGCCGCAGCCAGTCGCGAGAGTATGTCGCTCATCACGATGCCCGGGGTGTGGCGGCGATGAAGGCGTCGAGCTCGGCGCGTGATCCGGCGCCTTCCATCGGGCCCCGGACGGTGACGTTGCGCGCCCCGGCCGCGTTGGCATATTCCAGCGCCCGTTGCGCCGGCATGCCGAGGCGCCGGCATGCCACATAGGCGCCGCCGAAACAGTCGCCGGCACCGGTCGGGTCGACCTCGTCGACACGAAAGGCCGGGCAGTCGACACGCACCCCGTCAGCCGAGAAGAAGGTCGAGCCGCGCTCGCCGCGCTTCAGCGCGATTTCGGAAACGCCCCGCGAGAACAGCTCGGCCACGGCCGCCGTCTCTCCGTCAACGCCGGCCGCGACGAACAGCTCGTCGCCGGACGGCAGCAGTAGGTCGGCGACCGAGACGAGCCTGGCGAAGCGCTCCTTCGTCTGGCCTTGCGCCAGCAGCTCCTTGCGCAGGTTCGGGTCGAGAGAGACGCTGCCGCCGCGCCCCTTGATGACGGCGATGGCGTGTTCCATCATTTCCCAGACGCCCGGAATGGCAAACGCCGTACCCATGACGTGCAGGTGCCCGGCGCGGGCGAACAGCGCCTTGGCAGTATCGGTCAGGCTGATCAGCGAGGCCGCCGACTTCGAGATGTTGTAGACGAAGTCGCGCGACCCGTCCTGGCGGTAGCGGACGAAGGCGCTGCCTGTCGGAAAGTCATGACTTACCGATATCGCCGAGACGTCCGCGCCGTCGCGGCGCAGCCGCTCGACGTTGATGCGGCCGAAATCGTCGTCGCCGACCGCCGCGACGATGCCGGCGGACCCGCCGATCTTGGCGCATTGGTCGATGAAGATGGCGGGCGCGCCGCTGGGGTAGGGGCCCAGGAGCTCGATCGGCTCCAGGAAACCGTTGCCCAGGGTGGTCGCCATGATCTCGACGAGGATCTCGCCGATGGTGACCGTCGGTCCGAGCGCGTCGGGGGCGAGACTAGCCACGGGCAGCACCTATGGCGCAGGGAAGCGGGTCCCGCATCGACGACATCTCCTCCGGATGATCACCCGGTGTCTCGCGCACCGGTTGCAGCGTCCGACTCCGGTCCATCGCCGGCGGCGCCGAGCCCGGACGTCCGAGGCGGACGGGAACTCTCATATTATGGATTGTATGTTTGTGCAACATATCGGAATGACTTTCACCCGTGGAACGGCCCGGTCCCGGGCCGATCAGCCGGCAGATGTGGCTGCGTCGTCGGAAAAGCGGTGGCTCTCCAGGGAGAGGTAACGCTGGTGGAGCATGCATGCGGCACCGAAGGCCGAGCCGAAGCTCGTGTTGTCGTGCAGGGAAATCGCCGGAACCGGAAAGCCCGGCTCCTGGATCATCTGGATATGCGCCGTCACGCGGGCGGCGACGAGCGGATAGAGAGCCGATACCGACCCGCCCAGCACGACACGGTCCGCGTCGATGATTCGGCACGTCTGCGCGAGCGCATAGGCCAGGCAGCGCGCCCAGTCCTCGGCGATCGAGACGGCTGCCGGCACCCGGTCCTGGACATCCGCCAGGAAGAGGTCCAGCCGGGCCTCGCGCCCTGCACTCACGGCGGCATAGGCCGCCATCAGCGGTTCGAGGCCGACCAGTTGCTCCAGGGTGCGCGACGGGCCCGACTCCGTCGGCAGATGGAGATGGCCGATCTCGCCGGCGAGACCGCTGGCGCCGCGAAACAGCCGCCCGTCGATGACGATGCCGCCTCCGACGCCGGTCTCCATGACCAGGAAGAGGGTGACGCCGGCATGCGCGGCGCCGATGCCATAGGTCGCGCCGAAGGCGAGCGCATTGGCGTCGTTTTCGGCCATGACCGGGATCTGCGACGGCAATCGGCTGCGAACCAGGTCGGCGAGCGGCACGTCGCGCCAGCCGAGCAGCGGCGCGAGGCGCACCGAGCCGTTGCGGTCCATGTGCGACGGCGTCGAGATGCCGAATCCTTCGCAGCGCGTCCGGCGGTCCTCGGAGAGATGATCGAAGGCGAGCCCGATGGCGCGCGCTACCGCGGTCGAGACGTCCGCCGCCCGGCCGTCGAACGGCTCCGTCACCGAGCTGACGATCCTCGCCTTCAGGTCGATCTCGACGGCGCTGATGTGCTCGACGCCGATTTCGACGCCCAGAAACGTCACCGCCTCCGGAACCAGTTCCAGCATGATGCCGGGCCTGCCGGCGCGCACCTGCCCCGGCGCCACGGCTGGATTGTCCACGACCTCCCGCACCAGGCCGTCCTCGGTCAGCCCGGCCACGATATGGCCGGACGACGAACGGTTGAGCCTGAGGCGGCGCGCAAGGTCGGCGCGGCTCAGCCGCCCGTCCTGATAGAGTGCCCAGAGCGCCGCCACCTCGTTGGTCTGGCGGATTCGGCGTGGCGAACTGGCGATCGAGGCAGGGGCGTTCAAGGGCGGCCTCCGGCTGGCGGTTGGCAAAGGTCGCGCCTGCGCAGCGCCGCGTCAATCGACGACAGCATCGCGTCGGCCGCCTTCCGCCGGCCTGATCAGGGTCTGGCGTTGGTCGCCCTGCGCCGAGCCGCCTCCTGCATGCGCATTTCGATGAACGCCTTGGCGTGCAGCGCCAGCGGCTGGTTGTCGGTCCAGGTGTCGCGCCAGATGCCGCAGGCCAGCGACAGCGCCTCGTCGACGATCGCCGTCGAGAAGGACTCGAAGGTGATGTCGCGGCTGTAGCCGATGTCGAGCAGCGCGTCGAAGGTCAGGTCGAAATCGATGACACCGTCGCCGAGATAGCCGCGGTTGCTTTCGCCGATATGGAAATAGCCGATCTTGTCGCCGGCCAGCCGGATCGCGGCGGCCGGGTTGGCTTCCTCGATATTCATGTGGAAGGTGTCGAGGTGCAGGCGGACGTGGTCGGAGCCGGTCTCCCTGATGAAATCCAGGCCCTGCGCCGTGGTGTTCAGCAAGTTGGATTCGAAGCGGTTGACGATCTCCAGCACCAGGTCGACGCCCGCCGCCTTGGCGATGTCGCCGGTCCGGGCGATCGCCGCGATGGAATTCTTGCGGCCGCGCTCCGTCGGCAGGGTGGAGTATTTGGTATGGGCCGAGTAGAGAATGCCGCCGAGCTTGCCGCCGCCGATGTCGCGCACCGCCTTGACGGCATTGGCCAGCATTTCCTCGCCGGCCTTGACGACGGCCGGATCCTCGCTCGATACGTCGGCCGTCAGGGGCAGGCCCATCGTCACGGCGATCTCGACGTCGAGCGCCTGAGATTTCCTGGCGAGCCGGTCGAGGTCGAACTTCTCGGGGCGCAGATAGGCGAATTCGATCAGCCGGTAGCCCGCCGCCGCCGATTTCTCGAGCGCCTCCTCCAGACCTTCCTGCGTCTGGCCGCCGGTCCACACGAATGAGTGAATGCCGAGTTTGCGCATCGAAACCTCCCGAATATATATGTTGATTTAGACAACAAATATGGAAGCGAGGGCGAAGTCAAGACGTCACGTGTGGTCGCTGCCGGCGTTTTGTCGACGAGATCGACGCTTTTCGTGGCGGCCTGCGGAATTCGGCGACCCGGGCCGGCAGCGGCGGCTCAACGCCGAATTGACACCGATCTCCAAACCGTTAATTTGTCATGAAAAGCAACATATGTAGTGCGCAATTTTGGCATGAGGGACGCCATGCTGGCGGTGTTGCCGGGCCAACGACCGACCGGTCACGCCCGCGTCCATAACCATCTTGCCTGGATGCCGGCCTAGGCGGCACAATCGGGCGGAACAGGAGACTAGTCGTCCGGTCACGAAGCCGGGATTGGAAGTGCATACGCAGCTACCGGGGAGGGAGGCCCTGGTTGGATGGAGACGGGATGCTGGAACCGTACCAACCGACGGTGACGGTGTCGCCTGCGTGGAGGAGGCATTCCATGAAAGCCGATCTCAAGATCGTACCCGATTTCGAGATGATCATCTGTCCGCCCGCGGAGTCATTCCGCTGGAACGTCCACGACTACCCCTATTTCGGCGCCAAATGGCACTACCATCCGGAATATGAGCTTCATCTGACGCGTTCGACCTCCGGCGTCATGATGGTCGGCGACTATATCGGCGATTTCGCGCCGGGCTGCCTGGTGCTTGCCGGCCCCAACGTCCCGCACAATTGGGTTAGCGACATCGAACCGGGAAAGCTGGTTCGCGACCGCGACATGCTGGTGCAGTTCAGCGCGGAATGGGCGGACCGGGTGAAGGGCCTGTGCCCCGAACTCGGGACCATCGGGGCGCTCTACGAGGACGCGGTCTACGGCGTCGAGTTTTCCGGAGCGACGGCCGCCGCCGGGCGCCGGTTGCTGGCGCAGATCGGGCCCGCGCACGGCGCCGAGCGTGTCGTGTTGTTCCTGCAGATGATGGTCGCGCTGGCCCGCGACCCGCGCGACCGCCGCCGCCTGTCGCGCCTTGCGCCGGCCAACGCCGTGGTCGAACTGCCGCGTCAGCTCGACATCGCCATGCGCTACGTTCTGGAGCATTACAGCGAAGAGGTCGACTTTGCCTCGGTGGCACGCCGATGCGGAATGGAGCCCCAGGCCTTCTCGCGCATGTTCAAGCGCCAGACCGGCCATACCTTCGCCCGCTACGTGATCCTGGCCCGCATCTATGCGGCGTGTTCGCTGCTGACCCAGACCTACCGGCCGGTGACGGACATCTGTTTCGAGGTCGGTTTCAACAACATAGCGAATTTCAACCGCCAGTTCTTCAAGGTCTGCGGCCGCACGCCTTCCGACTACCGGCGCAACGCCCACAAGATCGGCACGGAGGCGCGTCCGGACCCGTTCCGCGAGATCCGCGCCTATTCCGCAGGGTTCGCCGCGGTCGGCGAAAAAGTATAGGTCGGCGGCAAAACACGCGTGGCGGGTCGATTTTCCCGCCACTAGTGTCGACCGACGTTCACGGGACAAGGCAGAGCCGCAGGCTCGATGAACGCGGGAATGACGCCTGTACGCCGGGAGGAGCCGCGTGGCCGGGCATTCATAAAGTTCCAACAACAGCGCCTGGGAAGACGCCCGCCGGCTGCCGCCGTGGGCGTGGCGACAATTCATGGAGGAGCGCATGTTTATGAAGAATGGACTGATTGCCGCGATGGCGATCGGCCTGCTGACGACGGTCGCACCGGCGAGAGCCGATTTCTGGTCGGATGCCGGCGCCAAGTTCCAGGGCGTGACCCTGCACGGCGTGACGGAGAGCACCCCGCCCTCGAACTACATCAAGGACGTCCTGGCGCCCGAGTTCGAGAAGAAGACCGGCATCAAGGTCGAGATCGAGACCACCTCCTGGGATCAGATGTACGACAAGGCCATCAAGGATATGGAGGCCAAGACCGGCATCTACGACATGGTCTATATCGAGCAAGACATCATCTACGCCTATCTCGCGCGCAACTTCCTCGTCGACATCACCAAGTCGCTCAAGGATGATCCGTCGCTCAAGGCCCCGGACTTTGACGAGACGCACTTCACCACCTTCGCCAACTACTTCAAGAATGCCGAAGGCGACCTGTTCGGCATCCCGATGGAAGCCTTCATCAAGCTCTATCTCTACCGGACGGACCTGTTCAACGATCCGGCGATCAAGGAAGCCTTCAAGGCGGAGACCGGCAAGGACCTTGTGCCCGCCAAGACGCATGAGGAATACACCCAGATCGCCGAGTTCTTCACCAAATGGGGCAAGGACAACGGGAAGGAGCTGTGGGGCACGACCGCGCAGGCCCACACCGGCCATCCGGCCTCGTGGTACGAATTCTTCGAGTCCATCGCGCCGACCTTCGGCGTCTACAACTGGGGCATCGACGCGTCCAAGAATTATGCCGCGTCGGTGGCCAATGGCGGCACGATGAACAGCGACAAGGCGAAGGCCGCGCTGAAGTACTGGCTGCATCTGCGCGACATCGCCCCGCCGGAATCGCCGGCCTCGACCTGGACGGAAGTCGGCACGACCTTCGCCGCCGGCCGCGCCGCGCAGGGCCTGGTATATGGCGAGAACGCCGCGTGGATCGCCTCCGACGCCGAGAAGTCGAAGGTGGTCGGCAATGTCGGCGTCGCCCTGCCGCCGCTCGAGCCCGGCGTGATGGAGGAGGCCGAGGCCGGCAAGGGCTATATCGGCTACTATGACGGCGGTGCCTTCGGCCTGCCGGTCACGTCGAAGAACCAGCAGGCGGCCCTGCTCTTCCTGCAGTATATCGGCCAGGATTCCGTGCAGTCCGGCTGGGCCGTCGCCGCGCCGCGCATCACCAACACCTCGACCTACGACGATCCGCAGGTCATCGAGATGGATAAGAAGCTCGGCGGCTACTACACCATGCTCAAGGACCAGGGTAAGCTGTTCGCCGGCGCTCCCCCCTATCCGTTCCACGCCCAGGTGCGTGAGGCGACCGCGCCGATCTTCTACAAGATCCTCACCGGCGAAGTCGGATCGGACGAAGGGCTGGACCAGATGGCGGCGGCCGCCGAGGCCGAGCTGACCAACCTCGGCTATCGCAAGTAGCCGTTCCGCTCGCGGATATCCCGCCGATCCCTTCGGCTGGATATCCCGCATCGGTGCCCGCGGGGTGTCCTGCGGGCGCCGGCCTATCTGGAGGTCTGGTTCATGCGATCGAATGCGGTGGGCTGGCTGCTGCTCGCCCCGACCATCGTCATCCTGGCGATCTTCGGCATCATGCCGTTCGTCTACGTGCTCTACGTGGCGTTCCATCAGTGGAACCCGTTCGGCGCCAATCCCCTGATGATCTACAATAACGGGGACAATTTCCGCCGCCTGGTGTTCGACCAGGAATTCCTCACCTCCATCGCCTTCACCCTGAAATTCGCTTTCTTCGCCGTCGCCAGCGAGATCGTGCTCGGCTATCTGCTCGCCCAACTCTTCATGAAGGAGTTTCCGGGCAAGGGCTTCTTCCGCACCATCCATACGCTGCCGCTGATCGTCGCGCCGATCGTCGTGGGCTCCGTGTGGCGCCTGATGACCACTCCGTCGATCGGCATCATCCCCTACCTGCTGAAATCCTGGTTCGGCATCGACATGAACATCGGCCGCGATGCCAACGTCGCCTTCGCGCTGACCGTCATCATGGACATCTGGCACTGGACGCCGCTGGTCACGCTGACCCTACTCGCGGCGCTGGTGTCGCTGCCGAAGGAACCGTTCGAGCAGGCGCAGATCGACGGTGCGAACCGCTGGCAGATCTTCTGGCACATCACCTTGCCGATGATCCGGCCGGCGATCCTGGCCACGGTGTTCATCCGCCTGATGGATGCGCTGCGCACCGTCGACGAAGTCTGGATGCTGACGGGCGGCGGGCCGGGCGCGGCGACGCGCTATGTCGGCCTGCACATCTGGAAGCTGGTCTTTCCCAAGACCGACTATGGATACGGCTCGGCCGTCTCCGTCATCGTGCTCTATCTCACGCTGGTCATGTGCTGGCTGCTCTACGTGGGCCTCGTGGCGCGCCGCGACCAGAAAAGGACGGCCTGATGCCCAACGAACGCCCCTGGTTGACCGTCCTGCTCTGGGTGGTGCTCAGCATCGCCACGCTGTTCCCGATCTACTGGCTCTTCGTCATCTCGGTGAAGCCGGCGGTCGAGCTGTTCAGCACGCCCAGCCTGTTCCTCGACACGATCTACTGGAAGAACTACGTCAAGGTGATCGGCGACGACACGCTGCGCCGCTACATGATGAACTCGATCATCATCTCCAGCGGCAACGCCGTTCTGGTCACCGTGCTGGCGTTCATGGCCTGCTATGCGCTGTCGCGCTACGACCTCGCCGGCAAGGAGAACATCTTCTTCTGGACGATCACCAACCGCATGGCGCCGGCGGCGGTGTTCCTGCTGCCGTTCTTCCTGCTGTTCACGCAGGTCTTCGCCATCGGCGACTGGAAGCTCTACGACACGCGCATCGGCATGATCCTGCTCTACTGCACCTTCAACCTGCCGTTCGCCATCTGGACGCTGCGACCGACGATCGACGGCATCCCGAAGGAACTCGACGAGGCGGCGACGGTGGACGGGGCGACGACCTGGCAGGTGATCACCGAGGTGATTTTTCCGCTGGCGCGCCCGGGCCTGGCCGTCACGCTCATCCTGACATGGGTGTTTGCCTGGAACGAATTCCTGCTGGCCGCGACGCTGACCAGCTTCAACGCCCGCACGATCACCACCGGCCTGTCAGAATATGTGACGACCACCGGCACCGAATGGGGAACGATGGCGTCGATCTCGATCATCACACTGATCCCGGCGCTCATCATCTTTTCCGTCGTGCAGCGTCACATCGTGGCGGGCCTCACCTTCGGCGCGGTCAAGGAGTAGCGCCATGGATCGACAGATCGACCTCGACGAAGCCGACGAGGAGGCCGCGGCGGTCGCCGCCCGGCCGGCCAGGCAGGGCTTTCTGCCGATCGTCACCAACTGGTTCGACCGGGTATTCGTCGGCATCTACCTGTTCGTCGCGCTCGAACTGCTCTGGATGCGCTTCCTCGAACAGTCCATACCGCTCACGGTCTGTCACGTTCTGGCGCTGGCGCTGGGCGTGCTGATCGTCTGGAAAGGTTAGGGCCCGTCGCGGCGGGCCGAAAGGGATACGGATATGAAGGCGCTCGTACTCGAAGAGAAAATGAAGCTGTCGCTGCGCGATTTCCCGATCGAGCGCGAGGAGGCGATGGGGCCGCGCGACGTGCGCATCAAGCTGCATACGGTCGGCATCTGCGGATCGGACGTCCACTACTATACCCATGGCGGGGCCGGCATCTTCCAGGTCAAGGCGCCGATGATCCTCGGCCACGAGGCGTCGGGCATCGTCGTCGAGACCGGCGCCGAGGTCACCACCCTCAAGGCGGGCGACCGCGTCTGCATGGAGCCCGGCATTCCCGATCCGAACAGCCGCGCGACCCGGCTCGGGATGTACAATGTCGACCCGGCGGTGCGCTTCTGGGCGACCCCGCCGATCCACGGCGTGCTGCGGCCGACGGTGGTGCATCCGGAGAATTTCACCTTCAAGTTGCCCGACAACGTCTCCTTCGCCGAGGCCGCGATGGTGGAACCGCTGGCCGTCGGGGTGCACGCCGCCACCAAGGCGCAGGTCAAGCCGGGCGACATCGCGCTGGTGATCGGGGCAGGGCCGATCGGTCTGGTGACGGCGCTGGCCGCCGTGGCCGCCGGATGCGCCCGCGTCTTCGTCTCCGACGTCGACGAGACCAAGCTGGAACTCGCGGCGCGGCTCGGGCCGATCACGCCGGTCAATGTGGCGAAGCAGGATCTGACCGCCGAGATTCTGGCGGCGACCGACGGCTGGGGCGTCGAGATCGTCTTTGAATGTTCGGGCAGCCCGAAGGCGGCTGCGGCCGTGTTCGATCCGCTCTGTCCGGCCGGCCGCGTCGTGTTCATCGGCGTGCAGATGCACGACATCGCCTACGACGTCGGCAAGGCGATGGTGCGCGAGGCGCGCGTCGAGCACGTGTTCCGCTATGCTCATGTCTTCCCGCGCTGCGTGTCGATGCTGTCCTCCGGGGCGATCGACGTGAAACCGCTGATCACCCGCAAATTCGAGTTCGCCGACAGCGTGCGCGCCTTCGAGATCGCCGCCTCGGCACCGAAGGGCGAGGTCAAGATGCAGATCGAACTGCCGCAATAGGGGATCGCAATGGCCGAAGTCACAGTCCGCAAGGTCGAGAAGCGCTACGGCAACGTGCCGGTCATCCACGGCGTGGATGTCGATATCGCCGACGGCGAGTTCGTGGTGCTCGTCGGCCCGTCGGGCTGCGGCAAGTCCACCCTGCTGCGCATGATCGCCGGACTGGAGGCGATCTCCGGCGGCACGGTCAGCATCGGCGGCCGGGTGGTCAACGAGATCCCGCCCAAGGACCGCGACATCGCCATGGTGTTCCAGAGCTATGCGCTCTATCCGCACAAGACGGTGGCGGAGAACATGGGCTTTTCGCTGAAGATCAAGGGACGGCCGAAGGCCGAGATCGAGGCGAAGGTGAAGAGAGCCGCCGACATTCTCGATCTCGGCAAGCTTCTCGGCCGCTATCCGCGGCAGTTGTCCGGCGGCCAGCGCCAGCGCGTCGCCATGGGCCGGGCCATCGTGCGCGATCCGCAGGTCTTCCTGTTCGACGAACCTCTGTCCAATCTCGACGCCAAGCTGCGCGTCGCCATGCGCGTCGAGATCAAGGAACTCCATCAGCGGCTGGGCACCACCATCGTCTACGTCACCCACGACCAGATCGAGGCGATGACCATGGCCGACAAGATCGTGGTGATGAAGGACGGCCGCGTCGAGCAGGTCGGCAAGCCGCTCGATCTCTACGACAATCCCGGCAACGTCTTCGTGGCCGGCTTCATCGGGTCGCCGGCCATGAACTTCATCAAGGGCAAGATCGACACCAGGGACGGCCAGCAGATTTTCGTGTCGAACAGCGGTTCGGTGCTTCCCCTGGCTGGTGCCAGGGCGCAGCCGGGACAGCCGGTGATCTACGGCATACGGCCCGAACATATCGATATCGGCCCGGGCGGCCTGCCGGCGCGGGTTTCCGTGCTGGAGCCGACGGGGTCGGAGACGCAGGTCTTCGCCAAGCTCGGCGAGGATTCGATCGATGCCATCGTCAAGGACCGGCTGACGGTGCGGCCCGGCGAGGATCTGATGCTCAGGATCGACCCGCGGCACGCCCACATCTTCGACGCGAAGACCAGTGCCAGGGTGTGATCCGGACCTCCATCATGCCGACGGCCCAGACCTCGGACGGTCGAGGCGCCAGGCGGGGAGGAGCCTCACCCTGCCGACGACGGGCGATCTTTCAGGCCGTAGGCATCAGAAGAGGTCCGGCCGCAGCAGCAGCACGGTGCACGGTTCGCCGATTTCCGCGGCCGGAGCGTGGGGCGTGCGAACGATCAGGCATTCGGCCTCGGCAAGCAGGCGCAGCATCGAGGAATCCTGAAGCTTGAAGGGTGTCGCGCGCAGCCCGGTTGCATCGGCGGCGAGGCGCGCGCGGACATAGTCCTCGCGCAGATCGTTGGCGGCCATCGGCGCGGCCAGAGTGGCCTGGCGCAGATCCTGACGGAAGCCGCGTCCGCCGAGGCGCGCCAGCAGCGGCTTGAGGAAGAGGTGCGAACAGACGAGGCTCGCCACCGGGTTGCCGGGCAGGCCGAGGAAACGCGTCGTGCCGCGCCGGCCGAACATCAGCGGCTTGCCCGGACGCATGGCGATCTTCCAGAAATCCATGACGACGCCGGCGTCGCGCATCACCGTCTGGACCAGATCGTGGTCGCCGACCGAGGCGCCGCCAAGCGTCACCACCACGTCGGCGCCGGCGGCGTCGGCGCGCGCCAGATGGGCCGCGATCTCGGCAGGGTCGTCACGCGCGATGCCGAGGTCGAGCACGTCGGCGCCGGCGCCCCGGGCGATCGCCGCGACGCCGTAGCCGTTGGAGGCGATGATCTGGCTTGGGCCGGGAACCGAACCGGGCGGCAGAAGCTCGTCGCCGGTGGCGATGACGGCGACGAGGGGCCGCCGCACGACGTCCAGTTCAGCATGGTTGGCGGCGGCGGCCAGCGACAGGGCGGCGGCGTCGAGCACGCGTCCCGCCGGCAGAAGGGGGTCGCCTTCCGCGAAATCCAGTCCGCGCCGCCTGATGTGGCGGCCGCCTATGGCGACTTCCGTCATTTCCACGCGGCCGCCATCGGCGACGCGCGCATCTTCCTGGATCACCACCGAGTCGGCGCCGGCCGGCATCGGTGCGCCGGTAAAGATACGCACGGCCTCGCCGCTGCCCAGGCTGCCGCCGAACCCATGTCCGGCGGCGGACGTGCCGACGACCGCGAGTTTCGCCGGCACCGCCGAGACGTCGGCGGCGCGTACCGCATAGCCGTCCATCGCCGAGGTGTCGAAGGGCGGCTGGGTGCGCAGCGCCGCGATCGGGCGGGCCAGAATGCGTCCCGCGGCCTCCGACAACGGAACCCGCACCGCCGGCAGGCAGTCGGCGCCATCGAGCAGCAGGCGATGCGCCTCCGCGACCGGCAGCAGCGCCATCAGCCGGACACCGAATAGTCGCCGGACTTGCCCCCGGTCTTGGCGGTCAGCCGGATACCGGAGATCACCATGCCGCGGTCGACAGCCTTGGCCATGTCGTAGATGGTCAGGCAGGCGACCGAGGCGGCGGTGAGCGCCTCCATCTCGACGCCGGTGCGCCCGGTGACGCGCGCCAGCGCGGTGACGCGCAGGCCGGGCAGCGATTCGTCGGGCTCGATGTCGACCGATACCTTGGTGAGCAGCAGCGGGTGGCAGAGCGGAATGAGTTCGTGCGTGCGCTTGGCGGCCATGATGCCGGCGAGCCGCGCCGTGCCGATCACGTCGCCCTTCTTGGCATTGCCCTCGACGATCATCGCCAGCGTTTCAGGCTGCATGGCGACGCTGCCTTGCGCGACCGCCGTGCGGGTGGTCTCCTCCTTGCCGCCCACGTCGACCATGTTGGCCGAGCCGTCGGATCCAAGATGCGTCAGGCCGAAGGGTTGTGCCGACATCAGCCGAGTGCCGCCGCGAGCGTGCCGCCGCCCGACAGAAGCGCGCGCGTCGCCTGCGCCACGTCGGGACGGCGCATCAGGCTTTCGCCGACCAGGAAGGTCTCGATGCCCGCGGCCGCCAGGCGCCGGCAGTCGTCATGGGTGAAGATGCCGCTCTCGCCGACCAGCAGCCGATCCTGCGGGACAAGGTCCGCCAGGCGCTCCGAAACCGCCAGGTCGACGGTGAAGGTACGCAGGTCGCGATTGTTGATGCCGATCAGCGGCGAGGCCATGTCGAGCGCCCGCGCCATCTCCGCCTCGTCGTGGACCTCGAGCAGTACGTCCATGCCGAGTTCCAGCGCCGCATCCTCGATGGCACGTGCCTCGTCGTCGTCGACCGCCGCGAGCACGATCAGCACCGCGTCGGCGCCCCAGGCCCGCGCTTCGAGCACCTGATAGGGATCGAACATGAAATCCTTGCGCAGCGCAGGCAAACGCGTCGCTTCACGGGCCGCGGTCAGGAATTCCGGAGCGCCCTGGAAGGAGGGGGCGTCGGTCAGGACGGACAGGCAGGCGGCGCCGCCGGCCTCGTAGGCCCTGGCCAGCATGGGCGGATCGAAATCCGCGCGGATCAGACCCTTCGACGGACTTGCCTTCTTGATCTCGGCGATCAGCCCGAACTGGCCGGCGGCGAGCTTCGCCCGCAGCGCATCGGCGAAACCGCGCGGCCTGTCCGCGTCCCGTGCCGCCGCGATCAGCTCGCGGACGGGAACGCGCAGCTTGGCGTCGGCGATCTCGACGCGCTTGTATTTTTCGATCTTCTCGAGGATATCAGCCACAGGTCACCCGTTCGACACGGCGGCGAGCTTGTCCAGCACGGCGACCGCGCGTCCATCGTCGATCGCGGTCGCTGCCATCCGCACGCCGTCGGCGAGATCGCCGGCCCGGCCCGCTACGACCAGCCCGGCACCGGCATTCATCAGCACCGTGTCGCGATAGGCGCCGCCCTTGCCGCCCAGCGTGGCCCGAAGCGCCTGCGCGTTGAAGGCGGCGTCGCCGCCGCGCAAGGCCTCCCGATCATGCCGCGACAGGCCGACGTCTTCGGGCGTGACGGTGAACTCCTCGACCAGGCCATCGGCCAAGGTCGCGATCTTCGTCTCGCCGGTCGTGGTGATCTCGTCGAGCCCGTCGCCATGCGCGACCCAGGCGCGTTCGGCGCCCAGCGCCTGCAGGGCCAGGGCCACCGGGCGCACCCATTGCGGCGCGAACACGCCGACCATCTGCCGCCTGACCCGCGCCGGGTTGGAGAGGGGGCCGAGCAGGTTGAAGATGGTGCGGGTGCCGAGTTCCGCGCGGATCGGGCCGACATGGCGCATCGCCGGATGATGGGCCGGCGCGAACATGAAGCCGATGCCGGCCTCTCGGATGCAGGTGGCGATCGCCTCCGGCGCGAGGTCGATCTTGACGCCCAGCGCCATCAGCACGTCGGCCGCGCCGGTCAGCGAGGACAGGCCGCGATTGCCGTGCTTGGCGACGGGCACGCCGCAGGCGGCGATGACGAAGGCCGAAGCCGTCGAGATGTTGACGCTGTGGGAATTGTCACCGCCCGTGCCGACGATGTCGATCGCGTCGGCGGGGGCCTCGACGGTCAGCATCTTGGCGCGCATCGTCGCCACCGCGCCCGAGATCTCATCGACCTGTTCGCCGCGGACCCTGAGCGCCATCAGGAAGGCGCCGATCTGACCGGGCGTGGCCTCCCCCGACATGATGATGTCGAATGCGTCCCTGGCTTCGTCGAAGCTGAGCGGCACGCCACCGGCGACTTTCGCGATATGGGTCTTGAGACTGCTCACGCAATGCTCCGATCGATGGCTGTCCGCGCGGCCCAGAGCGAGACGCGGTTAGATTTTGACATTCTGCCGGGCCGGTGTGGGCCAAGTCCACCGGTCCTCCGCATTGGACGCACCGCCGGTACGATCGCGCGCAAGCCCTCGACCTTGTCCCGAACCATCGCCGGCCGAATGTATCAATCCAACCTCATCCCGATCTAGAAGCTCAGCGCGCGTGCGACTGCGGCCTGGTCCACATAGACGTCGTACTGGGTCTGCAACTGCGCCACCAACTGGTCAAGCAGGTCGTCGGCGAGACCGGAGGCGAAGGCGTTCTGCTCGCCTTCGGGAACGGCAGCGGGGTCCGATGCCGCCGGCTCGAAAACCTCCGTGACCTTGAACAGCACCGTCGCATCGCCGGCCGGAGCCGGAAACGTGCCCGTCCCGCCTTCCACCGTCGCAAAGATCGCCGTGACGCCGTCCTTGCCGAGGTCGGCGTCGTCGGCCCCGCGCTTCAGGCCGCGCTTGGTCTGCTTTTCCAGGCCGAGCTCGGTCGCCAGCGCGTCGATCGTCGTGCCGTCCTTGAGGCGCTTGTCGAGTTCGGCGGCCTTGTCGGACAGCTTCTTCGTCGTGTCCGCGGCGATCCAGTCGGCGGTGACCTTCTCCTTCACCTCGTCGAGGGTGCGGTCCCGGGCCGGCGTAATGGCCTCGACCTCGAAGAAGACGTAGCCGTCGTTGCCGATGGTCACCGCGTCGTTCTCGACACCGGTCTCGGTCTCGAAGGCCGCCTTGAGAAGCGCGGCCGAGGCCGGCAGGTCGTTGATGATGGTGCCGTCGGGGCGCTGGCTGGAACGGTCGACGGCGTCGACCCGCACGACCTTCAGCTTCAGCTTGTCGGCGGCCTCGGTCAGCGTGTCTCCCCCGGCACGCGCATCCTCGTAGGAATCGTGGACGTCGAGCAGGACGCGATGCGCCTCGTTGAGGGCGAGGTCGCGGCGGATCTCTCCGGCCACGTCCTCGTAGGATTTCACCACTTCCGGGTTGATCGCCGTGACGCGCACCAGCACCGGGCCGAATGCGCCGTCGACGATCTCGCTGACGGCACCCGGCTGGAGCGCGAAGGCCGCCTCGGCCACCTTGGGATCGGTGACCTTGTCCTTGCCCAGCGTGCCGATCTGGACGTCGGAGAGCGTCTTGCCTTCCGCCTCGACGATCTTGTCGAAGGTCGTGCCCGACTTCAGCGAGGCCAGCGCGGTTTCGGCGGCCTCCCTGGAGGCGAAGACCAGTTGTTCGATGGTGCGCGTCTCCGGCGTGGTGTAGCGTGCCTTGTTCGTCTCGTAGTCCGCCCGCACCTGGTCGTCGGAAACCGCGGCCTCGTCCAGAATGTCCTCGGGCTCGAGCTTCACATAGGCGATCTTGCGGTATTCCGGCGCCGAATAGGTCTTCTTGTGCTCGTCGAACCAGCTCGAAAGCACGGCGTCGCTCGGCGGCGCGACCGGCCCGGCGAGCGATTTCGGCAGCATCAGATAGTCGGCGGTGCGGTCCTCGCCGCGGTAGAGCGCGACGGCGCGCAGGAATGTATCGGGTGCCTTCATGCCGTCCGAGACCGCCTCGACGATCTGCTGGCGGATCGCCACCTGCGCGCGGTTGTTGAAATAGTCTTCGGGGCGCATGCCGATCTGGCGCAGCACATATTCGAACTGCTGCCGGCTGAAGCGCCCGTCCGATCCCTTGAACGCCGGGTCGGTGGCCGTCAGATCGGCGATCTTGTCCTTGGACAGGCCGAGGCCCATCAGGCGGGCCTGCTCGTCCAGCACCGCGCCGGCGATGAGCTGCGACAGCACCTGCTGGTCGACGCCGAGCGCCTGCGCCATTTCGCGGGTGACGCGCTGGCCGAAGCGCTGCGAAAGCACGCTTAGCTGACGGTCGTAGGCCAGGCGATATTCGTTGACCGACACTTCGGTCCCGCCTGCCGTGAGAACGGAATTTCCGCCGTGGATGCCGCTCAACTGGCCCGAGACGCCCCACACTGCGAAGCTCAGGACGAGCAGCATCAGAAGCAGCTTTGCGACCCAGGTTCCTGCGGCGGTTCTAAGCGTATCGAGCATTCAGCCAATCCGTTCGCGCGCGAAAATGCGGCGCCTTCGACGATAGGACGGGCAATAGCGCCCTTGCCTGCATGTGTCGATTGCTTTGTGGTCTGATTTTGGTACGGAGGCGAATGTCGGGCGCCTCCGCCGGAGGCCGACGGCTGCCGGGGAGTGGATCGCGAGGCCGGGCCGCCCGCGTCGCATGCGCATCGGCCCGACGGCCTCGGGACGCGCACCAGGAGAGATTGAAATGACACCGAATGTACGCCCGCTGGTAGCCGGGAACTGGAAGATGAACGGCTCGGGCGACCAGCTCGCCGAGCTCCGCTCGATCGCCCAGGGTTTCCTGGGCAGTCTCGAAGCCGAGACCGACGCATTGGTGTGCGTGCCCGCGACATTGCTCGAGCGCGCCTCGAAGATCGTCTCGTCCACGCCGGTGAAGGTCGGCGGCCAGGATTGCCACCGCAACGCCAGCGGCGCACATACCGGAGACGTTTCGGCCGAAATGCTCAAGGATGCCGGAGCGTCCCACGTCATCGTCGGGCACTCCGAGCGTCGCACCGACCACGGGGAGAGCGACGCGGATGTCCGTGCCAAGGCCGAGGCCGCCTGGCGTGCCGGGCTCGTCGCCATCATCTGCATCGGCGAGACGCGGACCGAGCGCGAGTCCGGCGAGACGCTCGCCGTCCTGTCGCGCCAGATCGCCGGTTCGGTTCCGGAGGTGGCGACGGCGTCGAACGCGGTGGTCGCCTACGAGCCGGTCTGGGCCATCGGCACGGGCCTGACGCCGACCGCCGACGACGTGGCCCGGGCGCACGCGCATATCCGCGCCGAGCTGGGCGGCAAGATCGGTGCCGAGGCGGCACGCATCCGCATCCTCTACGGCGGCTCGGTCAAGCCCGCCAACGCGGTGGAGCTTATGGGCGTCGCCAATGTCGACGGGGCCCTCGTCGGTGGCGCAAGCCTGAAGGCCAAGGATTTCCTCGGCATCGCGGAAGCCTATCTTTCGCTGTGAGGGCCGCCGCGGTTCGGTCAGCGGTGGATCTCAAGCCCGGACCCGCGAGACTGGTGCGAACGCGCCGGTCTCGGGGACGGCGGTGGGCTGGATGTCCTGGAACAAAAAGTGTACAAACTTGCTGTGGACAGGATGACGAGCCATTCGGTCGGTCGCTGCGCGTGCCGCCGGATGGTATAAGGTCCGCGGCGATTGAACCGGTTTCGGATGAGCGTGGAGAAGAGCGATGGCTGGCAGCGTCAACAAGGTGATCCTGGTGGGAAATCTGGGGGCAGATCCGGAAATCCGGCGGCTGAACTCCGGAGAGCCTGTCGTCAACATCCGTATCGCCACGTCCGAGTCCTGGCGCGACAAGAACAGCGGCGAGCGCAAGGAAAAGACCGAATGGCACAATGTCGTGATCTTCAACGACAACCTCGCCAAGGTGGCCGAGCAGTACCTCAAGAAGGGAATGAAGGTCTATGTCGAGGGTCAGCTTCAGACCCGCAAATGGCAGGACCAGAGCGGCCAGGACCGCTACACGACCGAGGTGGTCCTGCAGAAATTCCGCGGTGAGCTGCAAATGCTCGATGCCCGTGGCGGCGGCGGCGGCGACGGACAGGTGTCGTCCTATGGCGGCGGCGGGCAGAGCCGCGGCGGCTCCGATTTCGGCCGCTCGGGTTCCGACGATTACGGCCGTGGCGGCGGCGGTGGCGGCGGATCTCGGGGCGGCGGTTCGGCGCGCGATCTCGACGACGAGATTCCGTTCTGATTGCTCGAATCTGGGCGAAGAGGACCAAGGTGCGACGTGCTTCAGCGGCCGCAGAGCCTCAATATGTGATCCGCGGCGCGGTCGCGCCCCGTCGCGGGCGTCATCACCGCGGCGTTCGCCACAAGTCTGTCGCGCATGACGTGGTCGTGAAGCAGATCGACGATCGCCGTGGCAAGCTCGCCTGGCGTCCAGGTGCTGCGCGGCAGGCGGCGGCCGGTGCCGGTCTCCTCGGCGCGCCGCGCATTGTCGTGGCCGTCCCAGCAATAGGGCATGATCAGCGACGGAACGCCGAAGGCCAGCGCTTCGCAGAAGCTGTTGTTGCCGCCGTGGTGGATGAACAGGTCCGACTTGGCCACGACCGAAGGCTGCGGAAACCACGAGTCGAGATGGACGTTGTCCGGCACCGCCCGGTAGGTCTCCCGAAAACTGCCGGCATTGACCAGGAAGCGCGCCGGCAGGCTTGAGAACACCGCGAGCATGCGCTCGATCAGGCTGGCATCCATCGCGCCGAGGCTGCCGAAGCTGACATAGACCAGCGGTCCGCCGTTGCGCGGCAGGGCAGGGACGTCGAAGGGCGCTTCCTCCCTGATGCACCCTTCCAGATAGACGTGGGTGCGGGGATCGAGTTTTCTGGTCCGCCGGCGGCGGACGATCGTCGGCGTCAGCAGCAGGTTGAGGTGGGGCGAGGGCTCGAGGAACAGCGTGCGGTCGAGCGCCGGCAGGCCGCGGCTGACGCGGAAGGCGTTGTAGCGCGTCTGGACCGGTCCGACGCCAGCCGCGTAGCGGGCTTCGAAGGCCGCCCGTGCCGCATCGTCGGCGGCCAGTCCCGACAGGTAGGGCGGGACGCCGGGGTCGGGAAGCTCCGTCTCGGCGCAGGAGACGACGCGGACCCACGGGCAGTCGGCGGTCGCGATCGCCGGAAACATGATGACATTGTCGAGCACGGCGACGTCGGGTTTCAGGCGGGCGAGCAACGCCTTCAGCGGCGCCTCGGCCTTGATCGCGGTGTCGACGATCGCCTCCCAGGTCGGCGCGACATAGGTCTCGATCTGCTCTTCGGCCGGCAGGCGGAAATGCGGGACATGGCGGTTGACGAAGGCCTGCCAGTAGTTCTCGCTGGCGGCGTGGCTCTCCTCGCGGGGCAGGACATATTCCTGGAATCCGTAGTCGCCGAACATGCCGGCGAAGCCGGGATGGCAGATGAAGACCGGGCGGGCGCCGCGCTCGCGCAGCGACTGGGCGATGCCGACGCAGTTGAGCGCCGCGCCGAAGCTCGCCTCGGGAAAGAAGGCGACGGTCGGCCGCCCATTGGCCTTCCGTTCATTCATGGGAAGCGGGGCGCCGTATGGTGCCGGTCAGGGCGGGCGCGCCGCGATTTGCCGCATGCGGCCGCTGCGCGTGCGACAGCCTCAGATGGACCCGCATCAGGTCGGCGGCGATCTCCTCCTGGCGGCTTTCGAGCTGATCGAGGATCGCCAGGTGCTCGCGCGTCGACTGCCGCAGCCGATAGACCGAGACGCCGGGCATCGCGCCGGGCACCCGGCGCAGGCGATGATGCGCGCCCAGCGCGTCGGCCAGGAAGCGGTTGGCGCAACCCGACGCGACCATCGCATGAAACTCCCGGTCGAGGCGCTGGCACTCGCGGATGTCGAAGGCTGAGTCCGGCATGGCGAGCAGGACCTCGGTGCCGGCGCGCAGCGTCGCGGCCTTGGCCCCATCCAGCCTGAATCCGGGCGCCAGGATCGCCGCGGGTTCGGTCAGCAGCCGGAACTCGTAGCTGTCGGCGATCGCGTCCGGGCCGTCGGGGGCCGGACGAAAGAGCCAGGCCTGACCCGAGGCGCGCTCGACGAACCCGTCTTCGGACAGTCTTTTCAGTGCCTTTAGTACCGTCTGCCGCGCCACTCCGTAGCGCCGCGCCAGATCGCCGGCGGCCACGCTGGCGTCCAGTCTTCGGGCGGCGCGGTCCCGCAGGATGGACTCGCCCAGATCGTCCTCCTCGGCGACGGGCAGGCTGGCGGCGCCGGCGTCGCTCGCGGCCGGGTCGGCGGCGAGGCGGTAGCCGCCGTCCAGGTCGACCGCGATCAGGCCTCTCTCCGCGAGAAGGCGGAACGCCGCCCGCACGGGGGTGCGCGAGACGTTGCACAGCGAAGCGATCTGCTGTTCCGGCAGGCGGGCGCCGAGCTGCAGGCCCCGCTCCGTGGCGATGTCGAGGATTTTCTGGGCGAGATCGATGTGGTTGGTGCGGGGCTTGCGGACGGCAGCTTGCATGGTTCGATCGCCGGGCGGCGGTTCCGGTTGCGGCCGACAATTCCCGGCCATCCGTAAATTATGGATTGACGTATTTTTTTCCGCAATAGTACTGTCAGGAGAATAACGACCGGAACAGGTCGGGGACCATCGGACGGTTCGTCAGCGGACCGGACGCATCTGCTGATCAACGAATGGGAGTTCGTCATGACTGCGCCGATTTCGTCCGGGCATTTCGCCTGGGCCGCACGCTCCGCCATTTTCGGGATCGCACTGGCGCTGGCAGGGCCGGCCGCCGCCCAGAACCTGGTGATCTCCAACTGGGACGGCTACATGGCGCCCGACGCGATGGAGGCCTTGAAGGCGGCCACCGGCGTCTCGGGCGAGGTGGTGGTCCATGCCACCAACGAAGAGATCATGGGCAAGCTGATCGCCTCCGGCGGCAAGGGCTACGACGTGGTCTTCGTCTCGTCGCCGTTCGCCGAGGTGCTGAACAAGCTCGGACTGATCGAGCCGGTCGATCACGCCAAGGTCCCGAACCTGGCCAACCTCTACCCGGAGGCGACGACGCTCGCCTACGATCCCGGCAACACGTTTTCGGTGCCCTATACCTGGGGCACGACCGGGCTCTGCTACCGCTCCGATCTGGTGAAGGCGGAGCCGGCCTCCTGGAACGACCTGCTGAAGCCCTCCGACGACATCAAGGGCAAGACCACGATGCTGGCCACCGATCGCTGGCTTCTGGCGGCCGGCCAACTGGCGCTCGGCTATTCGGTCAACGAGACCGATCCGGCCAAGATGGAGGAGGTGAAGAACCTGCTGATCTCGGCCAAGAAGACACTGCTCGCCTATGACGACACGACCTTCTACTCCAAGCTCGTCTCCGGCGAAGCGCTGCTCGTCCAGGCCTGGGACGGCTGGTGCAACTACGGCATCACCGACAACAAGGACATCAAATATTTGATCCCGAAGGAGGGGTCCGATCTCTGGCTCGACACCATGGTCGTGATGAAGGCCTCCGAGCACAAGGACGAGGCGTTCAAGTTCGTGAACTTCATCCTCGAAGCCAAGAACCACGCCTGGGCGGCCGAGAACATCCTGTACAAGGTGCCGAACAAGGCGGCGATGGACAGCCTGCCGGCGGAACTCGGCCAGACCTATCCGAACATGGCGATGCCGGTCGCCGATATGGTCAAGTTCGAAGTGTTGCGCGACGTCGGCGAAGCGCAGCGCGCCTATTCGAAGATCGTCAGCGAGATCAAGGCGGCGCAGTAGAGTTGGCGACGCGAACGCAGTTTATCCGCGTGCGGCGCGCCGCCCTATCACCCCCCTCTGGCCTGCCGGCCATCTCCCCCTCAAGGGGGGAGATTACCTTCTTACGAGCACATCGTTCAATCACTGCGATGGCGGAACCGGATGAGACGTCAACGCGAATGATCTCCCCCCTTGAGGGGGAGATGGCCGGCAGGCCAGAGGGGGGTGTATTGGGGAGGCTCGCATGACCTCCCGCTCCGCCCTGCTGATGGCGCCCGCGCTGGCCTGGCTCACCGGGCTGATGGTGGTGCCGTGCGCCCTGGTGCTGGCGCTGGCCTTCTTCCGGCGCGGCATCTACGGCGGCATCGAGTACACCTTCACGCTCGAAAATTTCGGCATGGTGCTGAACCCGCTCTATGCGGGCATCTTCCTCAATTCGGCGCGGATCGCCGGCACCGCGACGGTTATCGCGGTGATCATCGGCTATGCCGCGGCCTACGCCATCGCCGCGTCGCCGCGCCGCCTTCAGCCGGTTTTCCTGTTCTTCGCGGTGCTGCCCTTCTGGTCGAACTACCTGATCCGCACCTATGCCTGGATCGTGCTGCTCAACCGCGAGGGCCTGGTGACGCAGCTTCTGCGCTGGCTCGGCTACGAGGGCGAACCGCCTGCCTTGCTGTATACGGAAGGCGCGGTGATCACCGGACTGGTCTACAACTACCTGCCCTTCGTCGTGCTTGCCTGCTACGCGCCGCTGTCGCGGCTCAATCCCGAGCTTGCCGAGGCGTCGCGCGATCTCGGGGCTACGGCGCTCACCACCTTCCGGCGCATCGTGTTGCCGCTGACGCTGCCCGGCATAGCCGCCGGCGCGGTGTTCGTCTTCGTGCTGTCGATCGGCAACTTCGTCACCCCGGCGCTGCTCGGCGGCGGGCGGTTCCAGATGATCGGCAATCTGGTCTACGACCAGTTCCTCACCGCCAACGACTGGCCGTTCGGCGCGGCGCTGTCGATGGCGCTGATCGCGATCATGCTGCTGCTGCTGACGCTGCAGGCCTTCGCCGCCGAGCGCGCGTCGAGCCGTGTCGTGGTGCGGGAGGACGCGACGTGATCGCCCGCCGCATCGTCCTCGTCCTCACCTTCGCCTTCCTCTACATCCCGATCGGGGTGCTGGTGGCGCTGTCCTTCAACGAAGGCGGCCTGCCGACCGCGTGGTCCGGCTTCTCGTTCAAGTGGTACGCGTCGCTCGCCGGCAATCGTCCCATCCTGTCGGCGGCGCTGAATACGCTGATCGTCGCCGTGGTCTCGACGGCGATCGCCACGCTGCTCGGCACCCTGCTCGCCATCGGCGTCGAGATCCGTCGCCGGCGCGGCGCGGCGCTGGAAGCGCTGATCTTCGCGCCGATGATCATTCCCGACATCGTGCTGGCGATCGCGCTGCTGTCCTTCTTCTCGATGATCAACCTGACGATGGGCCTGCATACGATCGTTCTGGCTCACGTCGTCTTCAACATCGCCTTCGTCTGCTCCGTCGTCCGCGCCAGGCTGAAGACCTTCGACTGGTCGATCACCGAGGCCTCCGCCGATCTCGGAGCCTCGGCCTTCACGACGTTCCGGCGTGTCACCTTGCCGGTGATCCTGCCGGCGGTGGTGGCCGGCGCGCTGCTCGCCTTCACCCTGTCGGTCGACGAGTTCATCATCGCCTATTTCACCGCCGGCGCCGGCCGCGCCTCCACGACGCTGCCGATGCAGATCTATTCGATGATCCGCTTCGGCATCACGCCGGAGATCAATGCGCTGGCGACGATCGTCATGGCGGTCAGCGTCACCGCGCTGGCGTTGTCGCAGCGTCTCAACCGCGGGGTGGTCGGGCAATGACCTGTCGGCTTGCCTTTGCAAATGATCCTGCGCCCTTCGCCTTTGGCGAGATGCCGAGGCATCACCCCCTCACCGGCCCTTCGGGCCACCTCTCCCCCTGCCCGGGGGAGAGGAAATGCACTGCCGCGAAGCCGGCGTTTTTCCAGCTTCGGCACCTCTCCCCCGGACAGGGGGAGAGGTGCCGAGCGAAGCGAGGTGGTGAGGGGGTGATACCTCTACAAGCGGGAGAAACCGGCTCGGAGAGGATAGGAACCTCTCGCGACTGCGGTTGCCTGCGAAGGACGGAACGATGAAGACCTTGCTCTCCATCGATGCCGTCTCGAAAAACTTCGGCCGCGTCGTGGCGATCGACGACGTATCGCTGGCGATCCGCGAGAACGAGTTTTTTGCGCTGCTCGGCCCGTCCGGATGCGGAAAGACCACGCTGCTCAGGATGCTGGCCGGCTTCGAGACGCCGAGCGGCGGAAAGATCCTGCTCGACGGCAAGGACATTTCGAACGTTCCGCCGAACCGGCGTCCGGTGAACCTGATGTTTCAGTCCTACGCGCTGTTCCCGCACATGACCGTGCGGGCCAACATCGCCTACGGGCTGGAGATGGAGCGCCTGCCGGCGGAAAAGATCCGCGGGCGCGTCGACGAGATGCTGGCGACGACGCAGCTCGCAGCACTCGCGGACCGCAAGCCGGAGCAGCTTTCCGGCGGGCAGCGGCAGCGCGTGGCGCTGGCGCGCGCCCTGGTCAAGCGGCCGCGCCTGCTTCTGCTCGACGAACCGCTCGGGGCGCTCGACAAGAAGCTGCGTGCCACCATGCAGATCGAGCTGAAGCGGCTGCAGCATGAAGTCGGCATCACCTTCGTCATCGTCACGCACGACCAGGAGGAAGCGCTGGTCATGGCCGACCGCATGGCGGTGCTGCGCGACGGCAGGCTGCTGCAATGCGACACGCCGCACGAGGTCTATGAGCGGCCGGCGGATCGCTTCGTCGCCGACTTCATCGGCGTCATGAATTTCTGCCAGGGCCGGCTCGACGCCTCGGGGGTCGGCATGCCGGACGGCTCGTGCATTCGCGGTCGGTTGCCGGAGGGCGCCGCGGCCGGAGCCTCGGCGACCGCCGCCGTGCGCCCCGAGCGCATCCTGCTGCGGCCTACCGGCGACGTCGACAACCGCGCGGCGGGCACCGTCGAGGCGCTCGCCTATCACGGGCTCGACCTGCAGCTTCACCTGCGCACCGACCTTTCCGAACGACCGTTCCTCGTCCGCGTCACGGCCGACGCTGCCGACCGGCAGCCGCTCGCCGTCGGCGACCGGGTCGAGATCGGCTGGAGCGCGGCCGATACACGCATCTTCAAGGACTGAATTCCGGAGGCTGACAATGGCACAGAAGACGATCGCATTCTTTCCCGAGGCGGCTTTCGGACCGGCGCTCAACTCGGTCGGCATCGCCCAGGCGGTCGAGGCGAGGGGGCACAAGGCGGTGTTCCTGTCCGATCCGGGTTTCGTCGGCGTCTATCAGGGCTACGGCTTCGAGGCGCATCCGGTGAACCTCTCGGCGCCGATGCCGCCCGAGCAGATGGCGAAGTTCTGGGAGGACTTCATCAACGGCCATATTCCGAACTTCGCCAAGTCGCCCCACGACCAGGTCGACAATTACGTGAAGGATTGCTGGACGGCGATCGTCGACAGCGCCAAATGGGCGCAGAAGGATTTGCCGGGCGTGCTGGCCCGGATCAGGCCGGATATCATCTGCGTCGACAACGTCATCCTGTTTCCGGCGATCAAGCAGTTCGGCAAGCCCTGGGTGCGCATCATCTCGTGCTCGGAGAACGAGATCGAGGATGAGGGCATCCCGCCGCATCTCTCGGGCTGCGGCGAGAACGACCACGCCTGCCACAAGGCCTATCGCGATCATTTCAACGCGGTCATCAGGCCGATCCATGACGACTTCAATGCCTTCCTGGCGACAACCGGCGAAGCGGCCTATCCGATCGGGCAGTTCTTCGAGGCCTCGCCCTACCTCAACCTGCTGCTCTATCCGGAGGCAGTGAAGTTCGCGCGCAAAGTGCCGCTCGACCCCAAGCAGTTCCAGTACCTGGAGGGATGCGTCCGCAAGGAGGCGCCGTACACGGTGCCGACCTTCGCCCGGAACGAAGACGGACCGCTGATCTACGTGTCGTTCGGATCACTCGGCGCCGGCGACACGGCGCTGCTGAAGCGCATCATCGCGGCCATCGGCAATTCGCCCTACCGGGCGCTGGTCAATGTCGGCGACTACAAGGGCGAGTATGCCGATCTTCCCGGCAATGTGATCGTGGACGGCTGGTTCCCCCAGCCGTCGGTGATCCCGCAGGTCGACGCCGTGATCCATCACGGCGGCAACAACTCGTTCACCGAGTGCCTCTATTTCGGCAAGCCGGCGATCATCATGCCCTATGTGTGGGACGGCCACGACAACGCAACGCGCGTCCAGGAGACCGGACACGGTTTCAAGATGCCGCGCTACGAGTGGAGCGACGCCGACCTTCTGGGCAAGATCGAGACCTGCCTGACCGACCCGGCGATGAAGGCCAGGCTCGCCGCGACTTCGAAGCACATGCAGGCACAGAACGGCCCGGAAAAGGCCGCCGGTCTGCTGGAGACGTTGCTGTAGATCGCGAGATCGGGATTGCTAGATATGATTGTTCCCTACGTCGCCCCCCTCTGGCCTGCCGGCCGCCCTGGCCCGAGACCAGTGGCTCGGGCCAGGGCGGCCGGCAGGCCAGAGCGGGGTGGGTGCGCATGACCTCCTCCGCCCCGCACCTCCACGACGCCTCCACCCGCATCGACCTTGTCGACTGGGGCATCCAGCCGGATGCGCTGGAGGGAACGTCGCATTCCACCGGCCGGCTCGTCCACAAGGGGCCGGGAAACCGCCCCGAAAGCGGCATATGGGTCTGCACGCCCGGCCGCTGGCGCCTGGCGATCCCGCGCGACGAGTTCTGCCACTTCGTCACCGGCCGCGCGACCTATCGGTCGGACGACGGCGAGGTGATCGAGGTCGAGGCCGGAAGCGTCGTGATGTTCCCGGCCGGCTGGAGCGGCGACTGCACCGTCCACGAGACGATGCGCAACGTCTACTACCTGACCGACAGGGAGAGCTGAGACATGCCGACGCCGAACTGGAGCGATGCCGCGGCAGTGGCGCTCGACGATTGGGGCCCCGGCGCCAACACGCTTGAGGGGCAGCCGCAGGCATCGGGAAAGATCCTCTCCGTCAATGCCGACGGTTCCAGCGAATGCGGCCTGTGGTCCTGTACGCCGGGCAAGCGGCGGGTGGCGTTCGCTGCCGACGAGTTCTGCTACTTCACCGGCGGCCGCGGAACCTATGTCCACGAGTCCGGCGAAGAGATCCCCGTATCGGCCGGAACCGTCATCTTCTTTCCCGCCGGCTGGAGCGGAATTTCGATCATCACCGAGACGCTCAGCAAGGCGTTCATGTGCCGCTAGGCACCCATCCAAGGAATTGTCCGATGACCACCCCTGTCATGAAAAGCCCCCTCGCCATCACCGACCTGGTCGATTGGGGCGTCATTCCGACAATGATCGAAGGCGAGAGCCGCACCTCCGGAAAGCTCCTCCACAAGGGCCCGGAAGGCCGCTCCGAATGCGGCCTGTGGGTCTGCACGCCCGGCAAATGGGAATGCCACGTGACGCGCGACGAGTTCTGCCACTTCCTCGAAGGGCGCTGCACCTATGTCCACGAGAGCGGCGAGGTCATCGAGATCGTGCCGGACACCGCCGCCTTCTTCCCGCAGGACTGGAAGGGCGTCTGCACGGTCCATGAGACGATCAAGAAGGTTTACATGATCCGGTGAGGGTGGCGGGAATGATATTTCGCGGAAGACCCCCCTCTGGCCTGCCGGCCGCCCTGGCCCGAGCCACTGGTCTCGGCCCGTCCTTCGGACCCCCCTCAAGGGGGGAGATCAGCCATTGCAACGACCGCGCCACATCTCCATCGCTGATGGTTTGCGAAAGCAACGCGGCAGCGGTGATCTCCCCCCTTAAGGGGAAGATGGCCGGCAGGCCAGAGGGGGGTCTTGAAGGCTGCGGACCATGACGCTTTCCCAATATGAGCCCACGCTTTTTCTCAATCCGCGTTTCCTGCCGATGGCCGGAGCGACGAAATCCGTCATCGACCCGGCGACCCTCGAAACGGTCGGCGCCATCGCCGCCGCGACCGATGCCGAGATTGCCACGGTGCTCGACGCCGCGACCGCCGCGCAGTCGCAGTGGAAGCGCCTCGATGCCAAGTCGCGCGCCAGGGCGCTGCATGCCGTCGCCAACGCCATCGAGGCAGCCGATTTCACGCGCTGCGCCGAACTCATGGTGCGCGAGATGGGCAAGCCCTATCCCGAGGCGATCGGCGAGATCGCCAATTGCGCACCGGTGTTCCGCTATTATGCCGAGATGGCGCGCGACGAGGCGGGCAAGATCGCCGGCACGACCCAGGCGGGCTCGTTCCAGTATGCGCGCTACGAGCCCTACGGCGTCTCGGTGCACATCATGCCGTACAACTTTCCGATCCTGCTGATGTGCTGGACGGTCGCCGCCTCGCTCGCCGCCGGCAATGCCTGCATCATCAAGCCGGCGGAGGCGACGACGCTGTCGACGCTCGACTACATGCAGGTTTTCCGCAGCCTTCCTGCGGGACTGGTCTCCTGCCTTCCGGGAGGCTCCGATACCGCACAAACTCTGATCCGCTCCGAGCGCACCCATGCGGTGGCGTTCACCGGCTCGGTCGCGGCGGGCAGGGCGGTGGCGATCGCCTGCGCCGAGCGCATGAAGCCATGCGTCATCGAGGCCGGCGGCTCCGATCCGATGATCGTGTCGAAACATGCGCCGCTGGAGGTCGCGGCGGCCGGCGCGGTGACGGCCGCATTCCACCTCTCCGGGCAGGTCTGCACCTCGGCGGAGCGCTTCTTCGTCGTCGACGAGATCCACGAGCGCTTCGTCGAGCTGTTCGCCGCGCAGACGCGGCGCCTGCGCATCGGCAATGGCCTGGAAAAATCCGAGATCGGGCCGCTGGTCAGCGAGGCGGCGCGGGCCAAGGTGATGCGTCTTGTCGACGAGGCGATCGCGCAGGGTGCCATCGCGGTCACTGGAGGGCGCATTCCGCCTGCGCACAAAATCGGCTGGTTCTACGAGCCGACGATCCTGACCGGGGTGACGCCCGACATGGCGATCTGCCGCGAGGAGTGTTTCGGGCCGGTCGCCGCGATCTGCCGGGTCCGGGATTTCGACGAGGCCATCCGCCTTGCCAACGATACGCCCTTCGGACTGGGCGCATCGATCTTCACCACGGATCTCGCCGAAGCGCACGAGGCGGCCGAGCGGCTGGAGGCCGGAATGGTGTGGGTCAACAATCCGCTGATCGACAATGATGCGCTGCCTTTCGGCGGCTGGAAGGCCTCCGGGCTCGGCCGAGAACTGGGGCGCCAGGGTCTGGATGCGTTCCGCCGCTCCAAGATGGTCATCATCGACCACAAGCCGGTGGTGCAGGACTGGTGGTATCCCTACCCGGACGAATGGTTCCGCGCCGCCGGAGGCCGCAGGCACGTCTGATCCGCAAGGCTCAGTCGCGGTCCACATCGTCGCGCGGATGCGCGTTGCGGCCCTTGCCGAAGGTGTAGCCGGTCTCCACCGCGGCGCGCCCGAATTTTTCGCGCAGCACGTCCATCGCGCCCTCGGCCATCGCCCGCTTGCGCGACCCCTCGTCGACGAGGTCCGGCGGATCGGCCCGGCCGTCATCTGACAGATCGCCGACGCCGATGCCGAGCAGGCGATAGCGTGTCCCGTCGGTTTCCCTGGCGAGCAGTTGCAGCCCGGTCTGGAAGATGCGGTCGGCAAGCCGCGTCGGATCGGCCAACTGGCGGTTGCGCGTGCGGAGCTTGAAATCCTGCGTCTTCAGTTTCAGCACGACCGTCCGCCCGGCGATATGGGCGCGCTTGAGCCGCGCCGACACCTTCTCCGAAAGCGCGCGCAGCACCGGAACGAGATCGTCCATCGTCGCGAGATCGCTATCGAACGTGGTCTCGGCCGAGACGCTCTTGGCGTCATGGTCGGGATGCACCTGCCGCACGTCGTCGCCGCGCGACAGCCGGTAGAGCCGCGTGCCCATCGTGCCGTAGCGCCGCAGCAGGTCGGCCTCGTCCATCTTCTGGATCTGGCCGATGGTGCGGATGCCGTCCCTTTCCAGTGTCGCGGCGAACGCCTTGCCGACGCCCCAGATCAGCGTGACCGGCTGCTGCGCCAGGAACCCCACCGCCTCGGCCTGGCCGATGACGGCGAAGCCGCGCGGCTTGCGCAGGTCGGACGCGACCTTGGCGAGGAACTTGCAGTAGGAGAGGCCGACGGAAACCGTGATGCCGACGTCGCGTTCGACGCGGCGCGCGAAATCGCCCAGCACCAGCGCCGGCGGGCGTCCGTGCAGGCGCTGCGTGCCGCTAAGGTCGAGGAACGCCTCGTCGATGGAGATCGGCTCGACCAACGGGGTCAGCGCCTGCATCATGGCGCGGACCTCGCGGCCGACGCGCACGTATTTCTCCATGTCGGGCTTGATCACCACGGCCTCGGGGCAGGCTTCCAGCGCCTTGAACATCGGCATGGCGGAGCGTACCCCGTGGATGCGGGCGATGTAGCAGGCGGTGGAGACGACGCCGCGCTTGCCGCCGCCGACGATCACCGGACGGTCTTTCAGCGCCGGGTTGTCGCGCTTCTCGACGGCCGCATAGAACGCGTCGCAGTCGATATGGGCGAGATGAAGCACATAGAGTTCCTCATGCCGGACGATCCGCGGACTGCCGCATTTCACGCAGCGCGGGGCGGCCGACGTCTGCACCGATAGACAATCGCGGCAGAACCCGTGCTCGGGATTGTTGACAACTATCGCCATGGGATGCGAACATAATGAGAACATCTTCATGGTAGGACAGTGGCGCCGTGTCGGCAAGGCGCGGCGAGGAGGAATGCATGTGTTCTGCGGTGCTGCCGCTGACGCCGGAGCTGTGGCCGGCCTTCGAGGACCTCTTCGGCAAGCAGGGCGCCTGCTATGGCTGCTGGTGCACGCATTTCCGGCTGCCGCCGTCGGTGCGGCGCGACAACGACCGGCAGCGCAACAAGGTGCATATCCGGTCGCGCATCGACGCCGGCCCGCCGCCCGGCCTGCTCGCCTTCGAGGGCGACCGCGCGGTCGGCTGGATGCAGATCGGTCCGCGCGCCGACGTGCCGCAATGGAACAATCCGGGCCGCGCTTCGGCGCCCCTGGATCCCGGCGACGGCGGCGATCCCGGCGTCTGGGCCATCTCCTGTTTCTTCATCCGCAACGCCGCTCGGGGCGGCGGCCTGTCGCATCGGCTGGTCGCGGCCGGTGTCGAGTTCGCGCGAAGCCGGGGCGCGCGGCTGCTGGAGGCCTGCCCGATGGACCAGTCGAAGGATTCGCGCTCGGTCGGGCTGTTCGTCGGCTCGACGCGCGTCTTCGAGAAGGCCGGCTTCACCCGCGTCGCGGAGCGCAAGCCGGGCAGGCCGCTGGTGCGCCTGCCGCTCGGCTGACGCGGCCGCGGTGTTTCAGAGGCCGAGCGCGCTGGCGATCCGTGGTTCGGCCTCCTCCCAGCGGTCGACGATGTGGACCTTTTCGGGCAGGGGCGGCAACAGCGCTCGCAAGGACGGCATGGCCATCAGGTTGAACAGGTGCGCGTCGCTCACCGCCGCGCCCGCCGAGACGAGGTTGTGCGGGATGTCGTCGACGAAGGCGACCGGCCGCGGCGCTGCGCCCCGCAGCTCGCGGATGGCCGGTCCCTTGGCGGATTCCGTGGTGAGCAGCGGGTAGGGGAAGCCGAGCCGGTCGAGCAGCAGGCGGCGCGTCGCGCGGTGCCGGTGCGGCATGGCGGTCAGCATCACGACCTCCGCTCCGGTCGAAAGGCTGGCGATCGCGCCGGTGGCGCCGGCCAGGGGCGTCTGCCAGTCGGCCTGCCCGGCGAAGAAGCCGTCGATCAGCGAGGAGACCGTGGCGTCGTCGACCGCCGCGCCGCCGGACTTGCGCGTGACGTTGCCGTGCAGCCGGAACGTGTCCAGCCCGAGCGCCATGTCCTGGCTGTCGAGGTAGCGCATGAACGGGCGCACGAACTCCAGCAGCACATCGTCGACGTCGAGCACGAGCAGCGGGCGGGTATCGGCGGCCAGTTCCGCGATCTGGCGGGCAGTCTCGGGATCGTCGCTCATGTCGAGGCCATGTAGGAATCGCCGCCGCCGGGCAGCGCCCGCATGGCACGCAGCACGGCCTGCGGCGGCGTTCCGGTCTCCTCGGCGAAGCGCAGCAGGGTCGGCTCGTGCGCCGCGACGAAGCGCAGCACGCCGGCGAGGAAGCCCGGTTCGGAGGCGGCCTGCCGTATCGCCGACGCCTCGATGCCGGTCAGCGCCAGGAAGCGCGGCAGCAATACCGGGTCGGCAGCCACGAATCCCAGCGCCGCGATCGCGATCGTGTCGGCATCGGCGGAAGGCCTGACGTCTTTCGGCAGCACGCTTTCCCCCTTGGGCGAGTCGACTGCGAAACCGGTAGGCCGTGATCGCTGGTCCGGCAAGGGGGCGGGACGGTTTGCGTTTCGTCAATGTTCTGCTGCTATCGTTCTGGCGCTCCGGTGTTGCCGCCGCGCCCGCGTCGGTCGTGCGGCGTCGTCACCGGTCCGCGCCGCAATGGGGTTGGAATGGCCAAGAAAGTCATGATCGTCGAGGACAACGAGCTGAACATGAAGCTCTTCCGCGACCTGATCGAGGCGAGCGGCTACGAGACCGTGCGCACCCGCAACGGCCTTGAAGCGCTCGATCTGGCGCGGGCGCATCGCCCCGACCTGATCCTGATGGACATCCAACTGCCCGAGGTCTCCGGGCTGGAGGTCACCAAATGGCTGAAGCAGGACGACGATCTGCATGCCATCCCGGTGATCGCCGTCACCGCCTTCGCCATGAAGGGAGACGAGGAGCGCATCCGCCAGGGAGGATGCGAGGCCTATATCTCGAAGCCGATCTCGGTGCCCCGCTTCATCGAGACGATCAAGTCCTATCTCGGCGACGCCTGATGCTTGCGTCTCGACCCAACCGGAGACTGTCCAGCCGATGACCGCGCGCATCCTCGTCGTCGACGACATTCCCGCCAACGTGAAGCTGCTTGAGGTGCGGCTGCTTGCCGAATATTTCGAGGTGCTCACCGCCTCCAGCGGTATCGAGGCGCTGGAAACCTGCGAGAACGGCAAGGTCGACGTCGTGCTGCTCGACGTGATGATGCCCGGAATGGACGGATTCGAGGTCTGCCGTCGGCTGAAGGCCGATCCGGCGACCTCGCACATCCCGGTGGTGATGGTGACCGCGCTCGACCAGACATCCGACCGCATCCGCGGCCTCAACGTCGGCGCCGACGATTTTCTCACCAAGCCGGTCAACGACCTGCAACTGATGACCCGGGTCAAGAGCCTGGTGCGGCTGAAGGCGCTGTCCGACGAATTGCGGCTCCGCGCCACGACGACGCGCGACATCGGCATCGAGGAACTGCTGGGCAGGAAGCCGAGCGGCGACGACGGACGGGCGCGCGTGCTGCTGATCGACGAGCGCGCCTCCTCGGGCGAACGCATCGTCGATCATCTGCGCGACGAGGCCGACGTGGACGTGCAGTCCGATCCGCAGACGGGCCTTTTCGAGGCTGCCGAGGCACCCTACGAATGCGTCCTGATCTCGACGGCCATGGCGGATTTCGATCCGCTGCGCCTGTGCTCGCAACTGCGCTCGCTCGACCGGACGCGCTTCCTGCCGATCATGCTGCTTGCCGACCCCGGGGATGACAGCCTGCTGATTCGGGGGCTGGAACTCGGTGTGAACGACTATCTCGTCCGGCCGATCGACCGGCAGGAGCTGATTGCGCGGCTGCGGACCCAGGTCAAGCGGAAGCGCTACAACGACCGGCTGCGCGCCAGCGTGGCGCAGACCATCGAGATGGCCGTGACCGACGGCCTCACCGGCCTCCACAACCGGCGCTACCTCGACAGCCATCTGTCGACGCTGTTCGATCGCGCCGTGTCGCGCCGCCGACCGCTGTCGCTGATGATCGCCGATCTCGACCGCTTCAAATCGATCAACGACACCTTCGGCCATGATGGCGGCGACGACGTCCTGCGCGAGTTCGCCCGCCGCCTGCGCCAGAACGTGCGCGGCATCGATCTCGCCTGCCGCTATGGCGGTGAGGAGTTCGTCGTGGTGATGCCCGATACGGACGGCGCCATCGCCGAGAGGGTCGCCGAGCGCATCCGCACCCAGATCGAGGCGACCCCGTTCAGGCTGTCGCGCGACGGTGCGGAGATCGCCATGACCGTCAGCCTGGGCGTATCGACCCTGCGGCGGCCGAACGACACGATCGCCGACCTGATCAAGCGTGCCGACATCGCCCTCTACGAAGCCAAGAGCGGCGGGCGCAACAGGGTTGTCGCCAAAGCCGCCTGACTTGCGATCGAATCCTTCGCCGATTCGCCCGGATGCGCTGTCCTGACTGGAAATGCGCTGGTGTGATGACCGGTCTTGCAGGGTCTTGACCGGCTGGCATGCCTTGGCGGGCATGCGCCGAATTTACCTTAATGGAGCGCCGCGCCGGCCATAGGTTAAGAAATAGTTGATTTCTATGCGCTCCCGCGTAAAGTTCGAGTTGTCGGACAAGAAATCGCCAAAATTGGAGGTGGAAATCCGATCACGACCTTCAGTTACCCCATGATGCTCAGGTCCGCCGCATCTCCTGGGTCCGTGGGGTCGGTCGGCCGGCACTGGCGCATAGTGGCCTCCTCGTACCGCTGCCAGATTGCCGGCCGACCCCCAATCATCCTTTTGATCTGATGGGTGTTTCCGGTGCGCCGTTGGAATCGGCGGAGCCGGTCGGCGGCTGACGGCCCATTGCGCCCGGCGGGCGGTTCGCGAGGCTGGCGGCCTGCGGCCGCCGCGACCCGAGTGCCTCACAAAACCTCACAAAAAAACCTCACAAAAGAAGACGGCCACCCGAAGGTGGCCGTCCGATCGTCGGAAATGCGCCTTAAGCGAAGGCTACTTGATCTTGGTTTCCTTGAACTCGACATGCTTCTTCGCAATCGGATCGTATTTGCGGAAGGAGAACTTGTCGGTCTTGGTGCGGCTGTTCTTGCTCGTCACGTAGAAGAAGCCCGTGTCGGCCGTCGACAGCAGCTTGATCTTGATGTTTGCGGCTTTTGCCATGGCGATAGTCCGTTCGTGCGACTGGAGTTCAGACCGGCCCGATGGGGACGGTGGCCCCGGCGCGGAAAACTAGGCGTCTCCATAAAGACTGGCAGCGGAAAGTCAAGCGCGGCGGGTGATGCGAAGAATTCGGCCGAGCGCCAGCACGATGTAGGCGAGGAAGAACAGCGCCAGCGAGGCGGGAAAGCCGTCATCGCCGAACGCGTCCATGCCGATGCCGATCGCCTGCGGTCCGAGCACCATGCCGATGCCGTAGCACAGCACGAAGGCCGCATTGGCATTGGCGAGATCGTGGCCCGACAGGCGGGATCCGAGATGCGCCAGGCCGATCGTGTAGAGGGCCGCAACCACGCCGCCCCAGACGAACAGGACGCATGCCAGCACATACCAGTTCTGGTCGACCGCCGGCAGGACCAGCATGCCGGCCAGGCCGACCGTCGCACAGCCGAGCAGCAGGTAGCGGCGGTCGCGCACGCGATCGCTGAGCATGCCGATGGGTATCTGAAGCAGGACGTTGCCGAGACCGATCATCGACAGCAGCATCGCCGCATCCGCCTCGGAATAGCCGATGCGGCTTCCGAATATCGGAAACAGGGCGAAGCCACCGGTCTCGACGGCACCGAACACCAGCACCGCGGCGGTCGCCGTCGGAACCAGCCAGATGTAGCGGAGGAAGTTGCGGCCGCCCTCGCCAGGCGCGATGCCCGGGCTTTGCTTCCAGGCGGCGAGCACGGGGATCAGCGCGACCATGACGATGACGAACACCGCCCCGAACGGGGCGAAGCCGCTGCTGCCCAGCCTCGCGAACAGCCAGGGGCCAAGCGCGAAGCCGAGCGACAGAACCGTGGCGTAGAGGCCGAGCACGAAGCCCCGCCTTTTCGGCGGGGCGGACGACGAGATCCAGTATTCGGACAGGATGAACAGCACCGTCAGCGCCAAGTGGAGGACGGCGCGCAGCGGGAACCACATCCACAGTTCGGTGGCGAAGTAGAAGCCCATGAAGGCGAGGGCGCCGATCAGGATCATCCCGGCCATCGTCCGCACCAGCCCGAAGCGTACCGCCAGCGGCGTGGCGAGCGGCGCGGCGGCGATCGAGGCGACGCCGGCGACCGCCGTGTTCATGCCGATCAGGCTGGCCGAGTAGCCGCGCGACTCGAGGATGACGCTGAGCAGCGGCATGCCGAGGCCGATGGCAATGCCGACCACGCTGATCGACGCGATGGCCGCCAGCGTCGGCAGCCAGCGTACACGGTCGTCGTCTTGCTCGTGAGGTCCGGTCATGCTGGGGGAAGGATTGAAGCTGGAGGCTGTTCTGAACTCTGGATCGGGATTTGATGGCGTGAAAACCGCCCGTCTGCTTTGGCGCTTCGCTTGCCGATCCGCTAGAGAAGATCGCGTGCGAAGCGATTGCGGACCATGCGGAGGAAGGGAACCGGTCCGCCCGGCCGCAGCAGCGGATCGAAGGCGAGGCGTGCCTCGAGTTCGCCGAGGATGCTGCGCGTGATCGTCGGGATGTCGGCGGCGCTGGCCTCGTCGAGCGACAGCCAGGCGAGCTCCTCCAACTCCTGGGTCGGCCCGCCCTCGGCAAGTTCCACGGCCACGCAGTCGCGCCATGCGGCGAAGAAATGCGTGTCGTAGCGGCGGACCCGCCCCGGCGGCGTGATGGCCCGCGCGACATAGCGCAGGCCGTCCAGCGACGGAGCGACGCCATGCGCTGCGAAGCCTGTCCAGTCGTCGTGCCTCGGCTGGAACGGTGCCTTGCTGCCGATCAGCAGACCGGCTTCCTCATAGGTTTCGCGGACCGCCGACAAGGCGACCGCCCGGGCGCGCGAGACGCTGCGGGTGGCCGCTTCGAGGCGGGACCGGTCTTCCGCTGGCAGTTGCGAAACGACGGCGATGCGGCCGTCGCCGGGGTCGGTGCGGCCGCCGGGGAAGACGAACTTGCCGGGCATGAAGGCGTGGCTTCGATGCCTGCGCCCCATCAGCACCCGGACCTGCGCTCCGCTGCGGTCGAGCACGATCATGGTCGCCGCGGCGCGCGGTCGCAGCGGCCCCTTGCCGAGCACGAAATCCTTCGCTTCGGCCTTGTCCAGATCGGCGCGGGAAATACCCTCCATGCGGCTGTCCTTAGCGGAGCGCCGCCTGCAAGGGAACCCCGGCCTCCATGACGTGATCCGGTGCCGCTCAGGCCGACTGTTCGGGGTGCGACTCGATCTCTTCGGACGTGCCGCCGAAGCCGTGCATGTAGAGCGCCCATTGCAGCCCCACGACGGCCCCCTTGATCGGGCGGAGCAGGGTGAGCGACATGATGATCGTCAACGGCACCCAGATCGCCAGGTGCTGCCAGGTCGACAGCGTGCTGGTGGCCTCAAAGCCCATGAATGCGCCGACGATCACATGGCCGACGATGACGACCACCAGATAGGCCGGCAGGTCGTCCGCGCGGTGATGGTGGATTTCCTCGTGGCAGACTTCGCAGGCGTTGACGGTCTTGACGAAGGATTTGAACAGCCGCCCCTTGCCGCAATGCGGGCACCGCCCGAGTGCGCCGCGCTGCATCGCCTGCATCAGCGAGCGAGCCCGCCTGCCCGAATGATGCTCGCCGCCGAATACCTGCTGTTCCATTCCTACCTCCTGCCGGGTCCGTATCCCGGCCGCCTTCCGCCGCGCAGCGTCTTCTGGCGGCTCTTCGCCTTGTGGAAGGAGCGACGCCCGCCCGGCAGCGGCCTCGGTTCGGTCAGCATCTCGAAGCGGAGCGCCCCCGCCAGGGGCGCGACTTCGAGCAGCTTCACCTGCACGCTGTCGGCCAGTTGATAGCCCTTGCCGGTCCGTTCCCCGACGAGCGTGCGCGCCGTTTCGTCATACAGATAGTAATCGTCGCCCAGACTTCCTATGGGCACAAAGCCATCGGCGCCGAACTGCGGCAATGAGACAAAAAGTCCGGATTTGGTGACGCCGGAGATACGTCCGTCGAACTCGCCGTTGACGCGCTCGGCCAGATAGCCGGCGATGAGGCGGTCGACGGTGTCGCGCTCCGCTGCCATGGCGCGGCGTTCCGACACGGAAATCTGCTCGGCGATCCCTTCAAGCTGCGATTCCTGGCCATCGGTCAGTCCATTCTTACCGAGCGACAGAGCGGAGATCAGCGCCCTGTGGACGATCAGGTCGGCATAGCGGCGGATCGGCGAGGTGAAATGGGCATAACGCCGCAGGTTCAACCCGAAATGGCCGAGATTGTCCGGCGAGTAGACGGCCTGGCTCTGCGTGCGCAGCACGACCTCGTTGACCAGCGCCTCGTTCTCGGCGCCCTTCACGCGTTCGAGGATCGCGTTGAACTGGCGGGTCCTGAGCTCGGCGCCGCGCGCCAGCGAAATGCCGACCGACTGCAGGAATTCGCGCAGCGATTCCTGCTTGACCAGCGACGGCGCGTCGTGGACGCGATAGATCAGCTTCTGGCGCTTGCCCTCCAAAGTCTCCGCCGCCGCGACGTTCGCCTGGATCATGAACTCCTCGATCAGTCGATGGGCGTCCAGCCGCTCCGGCACGATGACGCGATCGACCGTGCCGTCCGGCGTGAGCAGGATCTTGCGCTCCGGCAGATCGAGATCGAGCGGCTGGCGCTTGTCGCGCTCGATCTTCAGCGCCGCATAGGCGGCCCAGAGCGGCTTGAGCACGGTGTCGAGGATCGGGCCGGTCTTGTTGTCGGGGCGACCGTCGATCGCCGCCTGCGCCTGCGGATAGGCCAGCTTGGCGACCGAGCGCATCATGATGCGGTGGAAGGAATGCCGGATCTTGCGTCCGTCGGCCGTGTAGATCATGCGCACCGCCAGCGCCGGCCGGTCGGTGCCTTCCTTCAGCGAGCAGAGGTCGTTGGAGATGCGCTCCGGCAGCATCGGTACGACGCGGTCCGGAAAATACACCGAATTGCCGCGATTGAGCGCCTCGCGATCCAGTGCCGAGCCGGTCACCACATAGGCGGCGACATCGGCGATCGCCACGGTGACGACGAAGCCGCCTTCATTGGCGGAATCGGCATCGGGCGCGGCGTGGACCGCATCGTCGTGATCCTTGGCATCGGCCGGGTCGATCGTCACCAGCGGCAGCTCCCGCCAGTCCTCCCGCCGCTCCATCGTCGCGGGACGGGCCGCGTCCGCCTCGGCAAGCACGTCGGCGGGGAAGATATGCGGGATGCCGTGGGCGTGAATGGCGATCATCGAGACCGCCTTCTCGCTGGCCAGCGATCCGACGACGGCCAGGACCTTGGCGCGCGGCAGTCCGTAGCGCACGGCGCGCGCCGGCTCGACCTCGACCAGATCGCCCCGTTGGGCGCCGTTGCGGAATTCCGCGTCGACGATCAGCTCGGGCTTGCCGCGCTCGACCGGGTCGACGCGGAAGCTGCCGTCGTCGAGCACGCGGAACACGCCGAGTTCCGCCTGGGTCCGCTTGTCGAAGACTTTCATCACCCGCGCGGTGTAGGCGGCTCCCGAGCCGCCCTCGTCACGAAAGGTCTTGGCCAGCACGCGGTCGCCGACGCCGGCGGCGGTGCCGCGTCCCGAGCGCGACGGGCGGATCGAGACGACCACGCCGGCGGCCGCGTCACGGTCGGTCGGACGCGCCAGCAGCGATCCGTCGGCATCGCGCGCGTAGATGTCCAGCACCGTGACGTGGGGCAGCGAGCCGGGCCGCTTCAGGCTCTTGCGCGAGACTTCGAGCAGGCCCTCGTCCTGCAGCTCGACCAGCGTGTCCTTCAGCCAGATGCGATCTTCGCCCTTGAGGCTGAACGCCTTGGCGAGGTCGCGCTTGCCGCTCTTGTCCGGATTCTCGTCGATGTAGCGCAGCAGTTCGTCACGGCTCGGGCGGAAATCGCCGGCCGAGCGTTTGCGCACGCCGGCGCCGAAGACCGGCGCGGTGCCGCTCAGTTCGCCGCCGGGTGATTTCCGCTTCGCCAAATGGCGTCAGTCCTTCTTCTTGGCGGCCGTCTTCCGTGCCGCCGGCTTGGCGGCGGAAGCCTTTTTCGCCGGGGCGCTCTTTTTCGCGGGACGCGCCGCCTTGGCCTTGCCGCCTGACTTGCCTTCCCGCTCGGCGATCAGCGCGATCGCCTCGTCGACGGTGACGCCGGCCGGATCCTTGCCCTTGGGCAGCGTCGCATTGACCTTGCCCCAGTTCACGTAGGGACCGTAGCGGCCGTCGCGCACCGTGATCGGCCCGCCGGACGGATGCTCGCCGAGCTCCTTCAGCGCCGCCGGAGCGCTGCGCGCGCCGCGTCCCTTCGACTGTTTCTCGGCGATGACCGAGACGGCGCGGTTGAGGCCGATCGAGAACACGTCCTCGATGCTCTCGAGATTGGCATAGGTGCCGTCGTGCAGCACGAACGGACCGTAGCGGCCGAGCCCGGCGGAGATCATCTTGCCGCTCTCGGGATGCTTGCCGACGTCGCGCGGCAGTGCCAGCAGGGCCAGCGCCTTCTCGTGGTCGATCGAGGCCGGCGTCCAGCCCTTGGGCAGGCTGGAACGCTTGGCTTCCTTGCCCTCGCCGCGCTGGATGTAGGGCCCGAAGCGGCCGCTGCGCAGGGTGATCTCCTCCTGCGTATACGGGTCCTTGCCGAGCACCCTGGTGCCGTCGTCGCCCTCTCCACCTTCGCCGTCGCCATTGGCGGCATCGCCGAGCTGGCGGGTATAGCCGCATTCCGGATAGTTCGAGCAGCCGATGAAGGCGCCGTACTTGCCGAGCCTGAGCGACAGCGTGCCGACCCCGCATTTGGGGCAGGAGCGCGGGTTCGATCCGTCTTCGCGCGCGGGGAAGATCAGCGGCGCGAGTTCCTCGTTCAGCGCCTCCAGCACGTCGGTGATGCGCAGTTCCTTGATGTCGGCGACCGCGGCCGAGAAATCGCGCCAGAAATCCTTCAGCACGTCCTTCCAGGCGAGCTTGCCGTCGGAGATCTCGTCGAGCTTCTCCTCCAGGCTCGCCGTGAAGTCGTATTCGACATAGCGTTCGAAGAAGCTCTCCAGGAACGCCGAGAGCAGGCGGCCGCGCGAATGCGGGATCAGCTTGCGCTTGTCGATCGTCACATATTCGCGGTCTTCCAGCGTCTTCAGGATCGCCGTGTAGGTCGAGGGCCGGCCGATGCCGAGCTCCTCCATCTTCTTGATCAGCGTCGCCTCGGAATAGCGCGGCGGCGGCTCGGTGGTGTGCTGGGTCGCCTGGATCGACTTGCGGTCGAGCTGTTCGCCGGCGCGGATCTCCGGCAGGCGGCCATCCTCGTCGTCCTCCGCGGCGTCCTCGTCCTTCTGCTCCGTATAGGCGGCGATGAAGCCGTCGAAGCGGATCACCGAGCCGACGGCGCGCAGGCCGGCGGTCCGCGTCCCGTTGATCGCCTCGATCTCGACGGTGGTGCGCTCGATCTCGGCCGGCTGCATCTGGCTGGCGATGGCGCGCTTCCAGATCATCTCGTAGAGCCGCGCCTGGTCGGCGTCGAGATGCTTGCGCATCTCGGCCGGCGTGCGGGAAAAATCGGTTGGACGGATCGCCTCGTGCGCTTCCTGCGCGTTCTTGGCCTTGGCCGAATAGTAGCGCGGCTTCTCCGGCAGGTATTTCTCGCCGAATTCGCGGGCGATCGCCGATCGTGCCGCGCTGATCGCCTCGGGCGCCATCTGCACGCCGTCGGTGCGCATGTAGGTGATCAGGCCTGCGGTCTCGCCGCCGATGTCGAGGCCCTCGTAGAGGCGCTGCGCGACCTGCATCGTGCGCACGGCGGAGAAGCCGAGGCGCGACGAGGCGGCCTGCTGCAGGGTCGAGGTGGTGAAGGGCGGGCCGGGGTTGCGCTTGGTCGGCTTGGCGTCGACGGACAGCGCCCGGAAGCTGGCGCCTTCGAGCATCGAGCGGATGCCGTCCGCCTGCGCCGCATTGGCGATGTCGAGCTTCTGCAGGCGCTTGCCGTCGAAGGCGGTCAGCCGGGCTTCGAACAGATCGGCGCGCGGCGTCGCCAGCGTGGCGGCGATCTGCCAGTATTCCTGGCGCACGAAGCGCTCGATCTCGGCTTCGCGGTCGCAGACCAGCCTCAGGGCGACCGACTGCACGCGGCCGGCGGAGCGGGCGCCCGGCAGCTTGCGCCACAGCACCGGCGACAGGGTGAAGCCGACGAGATAGTCGAGAGCCCGGCGCGCCAGATAGGCGTCGACCAGCGGGCCGTCGATGTCGCGCGGCTTGGCCATCGCCTCGGTGACGGCCTGCTTGGTGATCGCGTTGAAGACGACCCGCCGCACCGGCTTGTCCTTCAGCGCCTTCTTCTGCCGAAGCACTTCCAGCACATGCCAGGAAATCGCCTCGCCCTCGCGATCCGGGTCGGTCGCGAGGATCAGGCCGTCGGCCTCCTTGACCGCCTTGGCGATGTCGCCGAGGCGCTTGGAGGAGGGCCCGTCGACCTCCCACGACATCGCGAAATCCTCGTCCGGGCGTACCGAACCGTCCTTGGCCGGCAGGTCGCGGACATGGCCGTAGGAGGCCAGGACCTTGTAGTTCCGGCCGAGATACTTGTTGATTGTCTTCGCCTTGGCAGGCGACTCGACGACGACGACGTCCATGTTGTCCGCTTGGTTTGCTGCGATGCCGGCGGAAGATGGCGCGCTGCTGCCGGAGCCGGTGTTCGGCAAAGTCAAATGGCTGCGGAATCGGTTGCGGTCAAGGGCAGGGACGAAGTTTGCGCCGCGCACTACCGGCCGCAACCAGGAGTATAGGTAAATATTCCTTGCAATTAGAGATAAACTCGCTATTCATGATGCTACCTGGAATTGCAGTCAGCAAGCCGAGTTTTACGTCATCCGATCCGGGCGCGAACGGACCGCGCGGGGAGTGTCGCCCCATGCAGACAACCTACGGACGCAGGCGGACCGAGACGCTGGACTACCTCCAGTCCATGCTCGGACAGTTGCGGACCATGGCCCAGGCCGAACGGTGCGACATGCTCGCCTATCTGATCGAGATGGCTTATCTCGAAGCCGGCGACATCATCCGTGGCGAGCGTCCGATGCAGGTCTGGGACCGCAAGGGCAAATCGGCCTGACCGCGGCCGATCCGGCGGCCGCGTCATGTCCGGCGGTCAGCGGCTGCGCCACGCGTCGTCGGCCAGCAGCGAAACCATGCCCCCGGCGTGGCGCTCCAGCCGTCCCGCCAGATCGAGTTCGAGCAGGACGAGATGCACCTGCGCCGGGTGAAGCCCGGTGTGCCGGATCAGTTCGTCGATTTCGCCCGGCGTCGGGCTCAAGGCTTCCAGCAGGCGCGATCGCGCGCTGTCGTCGGCTTCCGGAGCGTCGGTGAAATCGGCCGGTTCGCTGAAGGTCTGCGGCTGGCGCATGGTCATCGGCGCCAGCGTCTCCAGCACGTCGCGGGCATCGGTGACGAGCACGGCGCCGTCCTTGAGCAGCCGATTCGTTCCCTCGGCGCGAGGATCGAGCGGCGAACCCGGCACCGCGAACACTTGCCGGCCCATCTCGCCGGCCAGCCGGGCGCTGATCAGCGACCCGGAACGCCGCGCCGCCTCGACCACGACGAGGCCCAGCGCCATGCCGGCCACCAGCCGGTTGCGGCGCGGAAAATCCTGGGCGCGCGGCTCCCAGCCGAACGGCATCTCGGAAACCAGCGCACCGCGTTCGCAGATCTCCTCGGACAGCCGGACGTTCTCGGGCGGATAGGGCCTGTCGAGGCCGCCGGCGAGCACGGCGACGCTGCCCGTATCGAGGCTGCCCCGGTGGGCGGCGGTATCGATGCCGCGCGCCAGCCCCGAGACGATGGCATAGCCGTCGCGTCCGAGGTCGCTCGCCAGTCCCTGCGCGATCTTCATGCCGGAAAGCGACGCGTTGCGGGCGCCGACGATCGCCACCATCCGCAGGCCGAGCACGGCCGTGTTGCCGCGCACCGCGATCAGCGGGGGAGGCGCCTCGATCTGCATGAGGTGCGCGGGGTAGTCCGGCTCCCCGACCGCCGCGAAGCGGGCGCCGATGCGTTCGGCGGTCGCCATCTCGGACATTGCCGTGGCCAGGGTGGGAATGCGTGGCGGCAGCGCGCTGAAGCGGCTGACGAGGGCCGGCAGCCGCTCGATCGCAGCCTCTGCCGAGCCGAAGCGGTTGATCAGGTCGCGGAATGTCGCGGGTCCGACGTTGGGCGTGCGGATCAGCCGCAGCCAGTTCAGCCGCTGCCCCTCCGAGAGCCGCGGCCCGCCGCCGGTCACCCCTTGGATCCGATCCGCGATTCCGTTCCGGCGATCAGCCGCCCGATGTTCTGGCGGTGCTTCAGCCAGACGATCGCCGTCATCACCGCGAAGACCAGCGCGAAGACCGGCTGACCGTAGAGATAGAGGGCGATCGGCACGGCCAGCGTGGCGATCAGCGCGGCGAGCGAGGAGTACCGCAGGGCGACCGCGACGGCGAGCCACACGGCGGCGAAGAGCAGCGCGACCTGCCACATCAGCGCGGCGAGCACGCCGACATAGGTCGCGACACCCTTGCCGCCCTTGAAGCCGAGCCAGACCGGAAACAGATGTCCCAGGAACGCGCCGAAACCCGCCGCAATCGCCGTATCGGCCCCCCAGCGCGAGGCGATCAGCGCGGCGGCCGTTCCCTTGAGCGCGTCGAGAAGCAGCGTCAGGGCGGCGAGCCCCTTCTTTCCGGTGCGCAGAACGTTGGTCGCGCCGATGTTGCCGGAGCCGATGTTGCGTACATCGCCCATGCCGGCCGCCCGGGTGACCAGCAGGCCGAACGGGATCGAGCCCAGCAGATAGCCGAGCACCGCCGCGACGGCGAGCGCAAGTTGAATTGACAATGGACCTCCTCAAACGGCCATGGCCGTCCAGCGCCGATTATGCCTCGAAAACCGTGCGTCCGGCAACAAGCGTGCGCAGCACGCGGCCCTGCAGCCGCGCGCTTTCGAAGCAGGTGTTCTTCGATCGGGAGCGGATGTCCGCCTCGCGCACGACCCAGGGGGCCTCCAGGTCGACGACTGCCAGATCGGCGGGCCTGCCCGGCACCAGACTGCCGCCGGGAAGCCCGAAGATGGCGGCCGGTCTGGTGGAGAGCGCGTCGACCAGCCGCGGCAGCGGCACGTCGCCATTGTGGACCAGGCGCAGCGCTGCCCCGAGCAGCGTCTCCAGGCCGATCGCGCCGTCGGCGGCGTCGGCGAAGGGCAGCCGCTTGGTGTCGACGTCCTGCGGATCGTGCGAGGATACGATGATGTCGATCGTCCCGTCGCGCAGCGCCTCCACCACGGCGGCGCGATCGTCCTCGGCGCGCAGCGGCGGCGACAGCCGGAAGAAGGTGCGATACTCGCCGACGTCGTTCTCGTTGAGCGCCAGATGATTGATCGAGACGCCGGCGGTCACCCTGGCGCCGTCGGCCTTGGCGCGGGCCACCGCCTGTGCGGAGAGGCCGGTGGAAATCTGCGCGGCGTGGTAGCGGCCGGTGGTCAGGCGGGCGAGCAGCAGGTCGCGCTCCAGCGGAATCGCCTCAGCCTCGCGCGGGATGCCGGGGAGGCCGAGCCAGGAAGCGAACAGCCCTTCGTTCATGACGCCGCCGGCGGCCAGCGAGCGATCCTGCGTCTCGTGGCTGATCACGGCGCCGAAGTCGCGGGCATAGGTCAGTGCGCGCCGCATCATCAGCGCGCTGTCGATCGTATGGCGGCCGTCGGTGAAGCCGACCGCGCCGGCCTCGCCGAGCAGGCCGAACTCGGTCATCTCGCGCCCCTCCAGCCCGCGGGTGATGGCGGCGGACGGAAAGACGTTGACGATCGCCGTGTCGCGCGCCGTGCGCAGCACGAACTCGACCAGCGCGATGTCGTCGATGACCGGATCGGTGTCCGGCATCATGATGAAGCTGGTGACGCCGCCGGCGGCGGCGGCGCGGCTGGCCGAGGCGATCGTCTCGCGGTGTTCGGCGCCCGGCTCGCCGACGAAGACGCGGGCGTCGACCAGCCCCGGCATCACCGTCAGTCCGGAGCAATCGATAATCGTTGACCCTTCCGGGGCGCCCTGGTTGAGCGCGGAACGACCCGCCGCCGCGATGGTCGCGCCGTCGACGACCACCGTGCCGATCTCGTCGAGGTTGCGCGACGGATCGACGATGCGGGCATTGGACAGGACGGTGATGGTCATGCGGCGCGCGCCTCCGGATTGCGCCGCGGATCGAGCAGCGCCTCCATCACCGCCATGCGCACGGCGACACCCATCTCGACCTGTTCCTGGATGACGCTCTGCGGCCCGTCGGCGATCTCGGAGGCGATCTCGACGCCGCGGTTCATCGGACCGGGATGCATGACCAGCGCATCGGGCCTGGCCAGTTTGAGCTTTTGCGAGTCGAGGCCGAAATAGCGGAAATATTCGCGCACCGAGGGCACATAGGCGCCGGCCATGCGCTCGCGCTGCAGCCGCAGCATCATCACCACGTCGGCGCCCTCGAGCGCGCCCTCCATGGTGCGGTGAACGTCGACCGACATGCGGTCTATCCCGGAGGGCAGCAGCGTCGAGGGTGCAGCGACGCGGACATAGGCGCCCATCGCGTTGAGCAGCAGGATGTTGGAGCGCGCCACGCGCGAATGCAGGATGTCGCCGCAGATGGCGACCCCCAGGCCCTTCAGCGTGCCCTTGGCGCGGCGGATGGTCAGCGCGTCGAGCAGGGCCTGGGTCGGATGTTCGTGCGCGCCGTCGCCGGCGTTCACCACCGAGCAGCCGACCTTTTGCGCGAGCAGCGCCGCCGCGCCCGCCGAGGCGTGCCGGATGATCAGGATGTCGGGCCGCATGGCGTTGAGCGTCATCGCCGTATCGATCAGCGTCTCGCCCTTCTTCACCGAGGAACTGGCGACGCTCATGTTCATGACGTCGGCGCCGAGCCGCTTTCCCGCCAGTTCGAAGGACGACTGGGTGCGCGTCGAGGCTTCGTAGAAGAGGTTGATCTGGGTGCGGCCGCGCAGCGTCGAGGTTTTCTTCTCGTTGCGCCGCGAGATCGCCACCGCCGCGTCGGCGCGGTCGAGCAGAGCCTGGATGTCCGTCGGTGGAAGGTCCCGAATCCCGAGCAGGTGCCGATGCGGATAGAGAGGCGGGGGAGGGACGTCGGTCATGTCAAGCCGGTGCTATAGGTCCGGTGCGCCGCGCCGACAAGGTGCCCCGCCGGATTGCTGTGGTCATCCCCGGGATTTTCGTCGCGTGCGGCCGACCGCTTCGGCTATAAGCGCTCACCGCATCCGCCACGCCAAGGGACGCCGATTGACGCACGAGGTCACAAACCAGCCGCCGCCGCTGACCGGCGGCAATGCCTGGCGCGGCGATCCGCTGCTGGTGCAGATCGCGGAGGATTTTTCCGATGGCGTGCGCAAGGATCTCGACGGGCTGGGCCGCTTCGTGCTCAGCGCCGAGGCGCAGGATCTGGCGCGGCTCGCCAACAGCGAGGCGCCGCGGCTGAAGACCCATGACCGCCAGGGGCGGCGCATCGATCTCGTCGAATATCACCCGGCCTATCATGCACTGATGCGGCGCGGCGCGGCGGCGGGGCTGCATTCGTCGATCTGGGAAAACGGCGCGGCGGAGGCCGGACGACGTCACCAGGTTCGCGCCGCCCGGTTCTACATGACGGCTCAGGTGGAGGCGGGCCATCTGTGTCCGCTGACCATGACCAGTGCCTCGCTGGCCGCGCTGATGAGCAGTTCGCGGCTGTTCCGGGAATGGGCTCCGCGCATCACCAGCCGCAAATACGACCCGTCCCAAAAGCCGCCGGTGCAGAAATCCGGCCTGACGCTCGGCATGGGCATGACCGAGAAGCAGGGCGGCACCGACGTGCGGGCCAATACGACCAAGGCGGAGCGCGCCGGCAACGGCTTCCATCGCATCACCGGGCACAAATGGTTCATGTCGGCGCCGATGTCGGACGCCTTCCTCATGCTGGCCCAGGCGCCCGAAGGCCTGTCGTGCTTCCTGGTGCCGCGGCTGCTCAGCGACGGCGCGACCAATGGCTTCCGGTTCCAGCGCCTCAAGGACAAGCTCGGCAACCGCTCGAACGCCTCGTCCGAGGTCGAGTTCGACGGCGCCATCGGCGAGGTCGTCGGGGAGCCCGGCGCCGGGGTGCGCACCATCATGGACATGGTGACGCTGACCCGGCTCGACTGTGCCGTGGCTTCGGCCGGACTGATGCGGGCCGGCCTGGCCGAGGCGGTCCACCATGCCCGCCACCGCCAGGTGATGGGGTCGGCGCTGATCGACAAGCCGCTGATGCAGCGCGTGCTGGCCGACATGGCGCTCGACGTGGCCGGTGCGACCGCGCTGTCGCTGCGGCTGGCGCGCTCGTTCGACGAGGCGGCGCAGGATCGCGGCGAGGCGTCGTTCGCCAGGGCGATGACGCCGGTGGTCAAGTACTGGGTGTGCAAGGTGGCTCCGACGGTGCTCGCCGAGGCGATGGAGTGCCTCGGCGGCAACGGCTATGTCGAGGAGGGGCCGCTGGCGCGCTACTATCGCGAGGCGCCGGTCAACGCGATCTGGGAGGGCTCGGGCAACGTCATGGCGCTCGACGTGCTGCGCGTGCTCGGACGTGCCCCCGGTCTCTTCGACGAAGTCCTTGCCGGCATCGAGCGCGATCTGGGCGGCGGCGGCGCGGGCACGACCAGCGTGCTGCGCGCCGCCATGCAGGTCGCCTCGTCCGACGAAGGGTCGGCCCGCATTCTGGCCGAGCAGCTCGCGCTTTCGGCCGCCGCGGCGGAACTCAGGCGCATCGGGGCGGGGCGCATCGCCGATGCCTTCATCGAGACGCGCCTCGCCGGGCAGTGGCGCACCACCTACGGCATGATCGCGGCCCGGCACGATTCGCGGCTCATCGTCGATTCGCTGTACCCGGCGGGCTGAGCGAGCCGCAGGACATCCGCCGCGCAGCGGGCCGCGGAAATTAACCTTAACGATTGGTTTACGTTGCCTCGGGGCGGTAACCGTCCCAATTTACCCTCCCTGACGAGGGTGGCATGCCGCGCATACTGACACATTTCCTAGTCTTCCATTGGGCGGTCGTCCTGTCACTCATGGCGGGACTGATCGTCTTCGGCGGCGATCTTCCCGACATTGCGGGGCTGCATGTGTTCGGCCTCGATTCGGCCGACGGGCGGCTGGCGATGATGGCGCTGCCGGGCGCGCGGGCGCTGATTTCGGGCGCGTTCGCGCTGTGCGCGATCTTCTTCTGGTGGGCGCTGTGTGCCGGCCTGCTGCCGTCGATCGCCGACGACCGCGCCGCCGACGACGTGCTGCGCCTGGCCTTCTCGGCCACCGCGGCACTGATCACCGCGCTGCTGGCCATCGGCACGATCGCCGGGGTGGAGGGACTGTTCTCCGTGATGGCCGCGCATTTCGCAGCGCTGGCGGCATCGTTCGTCGCCATCCGCAGCGAGCAGTTGCCAAAGCCGAGCGCCAAGGACGAGGAGCTTCGCAACGCCGCGCGCGTCAAGGCTGCCGGCGCCTCGGCCACCGTGGGCCTGGCGCAGTTCACGCCGCGGCGCGACGCTTCCTGGGCCGGTTGGGAGACCGAACGCTGATGCGCTACGTCCTCGCCATCTGGGCGGCCCCCCTGGTGCTCTTCTGGGGCTGGTTCGGCCTTTCCTACTACGACGTGAACTTCGGCTTCGTCATGATGACGCGGCAGGCGCACGACCTGATCTTCCAGCTCTACGGCAATGTGCTGGGGCTGGATCCCGCGACGATTCCCTGGCTCGTGGCCAAGGCCTGCATCTTCGATACCGTGCTGCTGCTGCTGATCTGGGCCTTTCGGCGCCGCCGCGACCTGCTGGCACGCTGGCGTGCCTGGCGGGACGCCCGGCCGGCGGCCGATCAGGTGGCTTCGTCATCCGGACGGGCGCTTCCCAGCGCGTGAAGCCGGTCGAGCGCGCCTTGCAGGATGAAGGCGGCCGCCGCGGAATCGATCTTCGTCTTCCGCTTGGCGCGCGACATGTCCATCTCGAGCAGTGAGCGCTCGGCGGCGACCGTCGACAGGCGCTCATCCCAATAGACGATCGGCAGCGCGGTCAGCCGCTCCAAATTGCGCACGAAGGCTTTGGTCGCCTGGACGCGCGGGCCCTCGCTGCCGTCCATGTTGACCGGCAGGCCCATGACGATGGCGCGTGCGTCCTCGCGCCGCAGGCTGTCGAGAAGCATCTCAGCGTCGAGCGTGAACTTGCGCCGGATGATCACCGGCCGCGGATGGGCGAAGGCGAGGCTGCGGTCGGACACGGCGAGGCCGATCGTCTTGTCGCCGAGATCGAGCCCGGCCACGACGCCGTCTCCGATCAGGCCGGGGAGGTTTTCGATCGCGACGACGGTCATCGGCTTTCCTTTGACATGCACGGCCGGCGTTCTATGTTCCGCGGCGATCGGAATCGAGGAGCGCCTTCATGAAACTCACCTGGTACGGCCATTCGGCATTTCGGCTCGACACCGGAAACGCGCGCATCCTCATCGATCCTTTCCTGACCGGCAATCCCTCCTGGACGGGCGGATGGGAAGGACCGGCCGAAGGCGTCACGCATGTGCTGCTCACGCATGGCCACAACGACCATGTCGGCGACGCGGCCGAGATCCTGAAGAAGTCCGGCGCCATGCTGGTGGCGAATTTCGAGATCTGCATGTACCTGGTCGGCAAGGGCGTTTCGGGCGAGCGCATCAATCCGGGCAACACCGGCGGCACCGTCGAATGCGGCGGGTTCACCACCACCTTCGTGCAGGCGCTGCACTCCTCTTCGATCAATACCGGAGAGAAGGGCAATACCTATCTCGGCAATCCGCTCGGCCTCATCCTGCATTTCGCCGACGGCCGGTCGCTCTATCACATGGGTGACACCGACATCTTCGGCGACATGGCTCTGATCAACGAGCTGCACGCGCCCGAGATCGGCATCGTGCCGATCGGCGACCGCTTCACCATGGGCGGTGCCGTGGCGGCGCTGGCCTGCAAGCGCTATTTCGAGTTCAAGAAGGTCGTGCCCTGCCACTTCGCGTCGTTCTCGATGGTGGACCAGAATGCCGACAAGTTCGTCGCCGGCATGGATGGCGGCAGCACCGAAGTGGTCCTGCCGAAGGTGGGCGAGGCGTTCGAGATCTAGCAGTCCGTTGTGAGCTCCGGGGCGGCAAGATGATGAGAATCGCGGGGGCGACGGTCCTGCTGGCGGCGGTGCTCGGCGCGGCTCCCGCCTATGCCGAGGAGATGATCGACGGCGTCTATCTGGAGTCGGAAGAGCTGTGCGAGCAGGCCCGCAAGGAGTCGCTTCAGACCGTTCTGGAAGCCGGCAATACGATGCTCACCGCGCGCGGCATCGAGGCGATCGAGTACAATTGCGAGTTCGTGCAGGTCATCAAGGCGACGCGCACGCCGGCCTGGCTGGTGCAGGCGATCTGCGAGGAGCCCGGCTACATCCAGCCCGACGTGCTCTCGCTGACGCGGATGAGCCCGACGCAGATCGATCTCGTTTCGATCAAGCCGGCCGATCCGGAAAGCGGCGGCGGCAACGGCGGAAGCTATTTTCTGTGCGAGGGCGTTTCGGCACCCTGACGGCGGCCGGGCCGCGGGCGGTTGCGCCCGCCGCGGCGCGCCGGTATAGCCGCGGGCGAAGATCTCTCAGCCAGCAGGGGCTCGAATGTCCGTCGATATCGCCACAGTGAAGCGCGTGGCGCGCCTTGCCCGTATCGCCGTGTCCGACGAGGATGCCGACCGCATGACCGGCGAGCTGAATGCGATCCTGGGCTTCGTCGAGCAACTGAACGAAGTCGACGTCGCGGGTGTGGAGCCGATGACCTCGGTGACGCCGATGGCGATGAAGAAGCGGCAGGATGCCGTCACCGACGGCGACAAGGCTGCCGATGTCGTCGCCAACGCGCCGGCCAGCATGGAGGATTTCTTCCTCGTCCCGAAGGTGGTGGAGTAGCTCCGTGACCATCTCGATCGCGGCCGAGACACCTTTGCAGGACGATGTGCGCGCCATGGTCGCCGACCTCAACGCGACGATGATCCCGCTGACGCCGCGCGAGTTCCAGTTCCAGCTCACCGTCGAGCAGATGGCCGATCCGTCGCTGACCACCTTCGTCGCGCGCGACGGGGCCGGGCGTCATGTCGGCATGGCCTCGCTCAAGGACCACGGCAACGGCCTCGGCGAAGTGAAGCGCATGTTCACCCTGCCGCAGGTGCGTGGGCAGCGCGTCGGCTCGCAGCTCCTGCAGCAACTTGAGCAATTGGCGCGCGCCAAGGGGATCGGCCGGCTGGTGCTGGAGACCGGCGAGGCGTCCGGCTTCGAAGCCGCCTACCGTGTCTATGAGCGCGGCGGCTTCACCACCTGCGGCGCCGTGCTCGACTATCCCGATTCCGGCTTTTCCCGATTCTACGAGAAGAAACTCGCCTGATGACCGACCTGACCCGACTGACGATCGCCGAGGCGCGCGCCAAGCTGGCCGCCAAGGAGATCACCGCCTCCGAACTGACCGGCGCCTATATCGACGCGATCGAAACGGCCAACCCGACCCTGAATGCCTATGTCGCCGTCACGGCGGACAAGGCGCGCGGCATGGCGTCCGCATCGGACGCGCGGCTGGCGAAGGGTGAGGCCGGCGCGCTGGAGGGCATTCCGCTCGGCATCAAGGATCTCTTCGGCACCGAGGGCGTGCATACGCAGGCCTGCAGCCACATCCTCGACGGCTTCAAGCCGCGCTATGAATCGACCGTGACGGCCAATCTCTGGGCCGACGGCGCCGTCATGCTCGGCAAGCTGAACATGGACGAGTTCGCGATGGGATCGTCGAACGAGACGTCGTTCTACGGCCCGGTGATCAACCCCTGGCGCCGCCGGCGGGCGGAGCAGCGGGTGACGCCGACATTCCATGCCGGCGACGGCGGCTTCGTCCAGGCAGGCGGCGGCGTGCGCGAGACCACATCGCTCGACAACGTCCAGCTCGTGCCCGGCGGCTCCTCGGGCGGCTCGGCCGCCGCGGTCGCCGCCTTCCTGTGCGCCGGCGCGACCGCGACGGACACCGGCGGCTCGATCCGCCAGCCGGCCGCCTTCACCGGCACGGTCGGCATCAAGCCGACCTACGGCCGCGTCTCGCGCTGGGGCGTCGTGGCCTTCGCCTCCTCGCTCGACCAGGCCGGACCGATCGCGCGCGACGTGCGCGACGCGGCGATCCTGCTGAAGTCCATGGCCTCCTGCGATCCCAAGGACACGACCTCGGCCGACCTGCCGGTGCCGGACTACGAGGCGGCGATCGGCCGCCCGCTCAAGGGCATGAAGGTCGGCATCCCGAAGGAATATCGCGTCGACGGCATGCCCGAGGACATCGAGGCGCTCTGGCAGAAGGGCATTGCCTGGCTGAAGGATGCCGGCGCCGAGATCGTCGACATCTCGCTGCCGCACACCAGATACGCGCTGCCGGCCTACTATATCGTCGCACCGGCCGAGGCGTCATCCAACCTGGCCCGCTACGACGGCGTCCGCTACGGACTGCGGGTCCCGGGCAGGGACATCGTCGACATGTACGAGAAGACCCGCGCCGCCGGCTTCGGCCGCGAGGTCAAGCGGCGCATCATGATCGGCACCTATGTGCTGTCGGCAGGCTATTACGACGCCTACTACCTGCAGGCGCAGAAGGTTCGGACGCTGATCAAGAAGGATTTCGAGGATGCCTTCCACGCCGGCATCGACGTCATCCTGACGCCGGCGACGCCGTCCGCCGCGTTCGGCGTCGCCGACGAGGATATGGCCGCCGATCCGGTCAAGATGTATCTCAACGACATCTTCACGGTGACGGTGAACATGGCCGGACTGCCGGGCATCTCCGTGCCGGCCGGCCTCGACGGCAACGGCCTGCCGCTCGGCCTGCAGCTCATCGGGCGGCCGTTCGACGAGGAGACGCTGTTCCAGACCGCGCATGCGATCGAACAGGCCGCAGGCCGGTTCGAACCGCAGAAGTGGTGGTAGTGGCCGCTTCTCGTCAGCGCATCGCCTGATGCCCGACCTCGCCGGCATCCTGCCCGAGCTCGCCGCGGAAATGGCCGCGATCAAGGATCGCGGCACGGTCGCGGGCTACATCCCGCAGCTCGGCAAGGTCGATCCGGATCAATTCGGCATCGCCGTGATGATGAACGACGGTCGCGTGTTCACCGCGGGCGACGCCGGCAAGCCGTTTTCGATCCAGAGTATCTCGAAGGTCTTTTCGCTGACGCTGGCGCTTGGCCATGTCGGCGATGCGCTGTGGCGGCGCGTCGGACGGGAGCCATCGGGCAATCCATTCAACTCGATCGTCCAGCTCGAGCGCGAGAACGGGATTCCGCGCAATCCCTTCATCAATGCCGGCGCCATCGTCGTGGCCGACATCCTTTTGCAGGGGCATCAGCCCAAGGAGGCGATCGGCGAGGCGCTGCGCTTCGTCCAGTATCTCGCCGATGACGAGACCATCACCATCGACCGCGCGGTGGCCGCGTCGGAGCGGGCGACCGGCTTCCGCAATTTCGCGCTCGCCAATTACATGCGCGCCTTCGACAATCTGCGCCATCCGCCGGAACTGACGCTCGGCGTCTACTTCCACCTCTGTGCGATCGAGATGAGCTGCGTGCAACTCGCCAGGGCAGGCCGCTACCTGGCGCATGGCGGACGCCATCCCGACACGCCGCATTCCGTCGTGTCGGCGGAGCGGGCGCGCCGCATCAATGCCCTCATGCTGACCTGCGGACATTATGACGGGTCGGGCGACTTTGCCTTCAAGGTCGGCATACCGGGCAAGAGCGGGGTCGGCGGCGGCATCCTCGGCATCGTCCCGGGCGTCGCCTCGCTCGCCGTCTGGTCGCCGGGCCTCAACGCCAACGGCAATTCGAAGTTGGGGTCGCAGGCTTTGGAGATTCTGGCGCGCCGGATGAACTGGTCGATCTTCGCACCCCGCGGCTGAACGGCCGGCGCGGAAAGGCTCCCGATGTTCTTCTACCTGTCGAAAATCTTCTGGTTCGTCGCGCAGCCGCTCAACCTGTCGATCCTCCTGCTGTTTGCCGGTTTTGCCATCTGCCTCGCCGGGTCCCGGCGCATCGGTTTGTCGGCTTTCGTGCTGGCCCTTGCCGTCCTGTCGCTGGCGACCTGGACCTCTCTCGGCCAATTGCTGCTCGGCCCGCTCGAGGACCGCTTTCCGCGCCCGCCGGCGCCGGAATCGGTGGCCGGCATCGTGGTGCTCGGCGGCGGTTTCGAAGGTGCGATCAACCTGGCGCGCGGAGGCTATGAGCTGAACAGCGGCGGCGACCGCTACGTCGAGACGGCGATCCTGGCGCGCCGCTATCCCGAGGCCAGGGTGGTGGTGACGGGCGGCACCGGCACGCTGGTGCTGGAAGGCGAGGGCGACGGTGCGACGGCGCCCCGCCTGCTGGAGGCGCTGGGCGTGGCGCGCGAGCGCATGGTCCTCGAGAACGATTCGCGCGACACCTACGAGAACGCGCAGTTCACCAAGGCATTGGTGACGCCGCGGCCGGGCGAGACCTGGCTCCTCGTGACGTCGGCATTCCACATGCCGCGGTCGATGGCGCTGTTTGCCAAGGCGGACTTCGCCGTCACCGCCTGGCCGGTCGATTACCGGACGACGGGGCGGGAGGGCGTGTCGCTGTTCGCCGACAATCCGATCGATTCGGTGCAGGCTGCGACGATCGGGCTGCGCGAATGGATCGGGCTTCTGGCCTATTGGCTGACCGGCCGGATCGATTCGCCCTTTCCCGGACCGCCCTGATCATTCGCCGAGGACCGCCCTGCGCGCCTCGGAGAAGAACTGGCGGCGGATCAGCACGGCGAAGAGCAACGCCGTGCTCAGCATGAACACGACCGGACTGAAGAACCAGCCCAGATAGGCGAGCGAGAAGAAGATGCCGCGCAGGCCGGCGTTGAAGTGCCTGCCCGCCAGCACGTTCATCCGCGCGGCCTTCCGGATCGACGCCTCCCAGCCGGCCGGATCGTGCTCGCCGTCCTTGTGCATGGGTACCGCCCCGACGAGGATCGAGCAGTAGTTGAACAGCCGGTAGGACCAGCCGAACTTGAAGAAGGCGTAGGAGAGGATCGCGATCAGGCCGAAGACCTTGAGTTCGAACGCCTGGCGCGTCAGCGGGGCGGTCAGCGGCAGGTCTCCGACGATCGTCAGCACATGATCCGAGGCGTTCAGCAGGGCGAAGCATCCGCCGATCGCAAACAGCGAGCTGGAGGCGAAGAAGGCGGTGCCCTGCTGCAGCCCGACCATGATGCTGGTGTCGATCATGCGCAGGTCGCGCCGCGCCATTGCATGCATCCACACGCTGCGCTGGGCGTTCATGGCGCTGCTCAGCGAGGTGCGGCTGAACAATCTGCCGTCCGACGCCAGCGAATGGACGATCCACACCACGAGGAACAGCGCCCCCGCCGTGATATCCGTGGCGCTGAAAGGCATACCCTCCATCTGGCCGGCTCGCTTCCCTGGCTCGTGCCGAGCCATCGCGGCTCGCTTGTCGAAGCTAGGTCGGACACGCTCCCGCCTCAATCGTGAATGTTCGGTTGACGCGAAATATCGGGCAAAGCCCTGATTTTATGAGAATCGTAACGGATTGCAGGGCTCCTATGCGTGGTCCTGCCACGATTTCGCCCTTTTTGCGATTGCGAAAGCGTGGCCGGATCGCTATCGGTTTGCGGGCAATATCCGGCCGCCACGAGGCAAGAAGCGGTCGGGCGAAGCGGCTAAAACAGGAACATCATGGACGACAACGTTCAGAAATCGTGCTGGGGCGTAACCACCAAGGCGGTGCTCGGCTTTGCCGGCTTTCTGCTGCTGGCCTGGCTGATCGGCGGCGCCGGCACGGTCACTACGATGACGGCCGGCTGAGCCTTCCACCGTCGATCGAGATCACGAGGGGCGCGGGCGACTGCGCCCCTCGGTTTCGTTTGCGGGCTGGCGGCGAACCGAACGGCGCGATGTCGCCGCCAGCATACCGCATTTCGGCCCCAGCCTAGCGGGCGCCGCGCAAATGACCCATAGCTGAGCCGGGCTGTCGGCGCGGTTGCGCCTTTTCGAGGATGGATCGGCGTGTTCCTGTCGGTTTTCGACCTGTTCAAGATCGGCATCGGACCTTCGAGCTCCCATACGATGGGGCCGATGACCGCGGCGCGGCGATTCCTCGACGAGCTTGCCGGCAACGACTGGCCACGTCCGGCGGGAACGCGGGTGGGCCGGATCGGCGCCAGCCTGCACGGCTCGCTCGCCTATACGGGAATCGGCCACGGCTCCGACCGGGCGGTGATCCTGGGGCTTGCCGGCGAGACGCCGACGACGGTCGACCCGGACAGGTCCGACGCCCAGATCGCCGCGATCACCGAGACGAAGCAGGTCGAGCCGCCCGGACATCCCGCCTATCGCTTCGATCCTGCGAAGGATCTGGTCCTCGACAGGAAGACGCCTCTGCCCGGGCACGCCAACGGCATGACCTTCTATGCCTACGACACGGACGACCATCTGATCCTGCGGCGGGTTTACTATTCCATCGGCGGCGGCTTCGTGGTGTCCGAGGAGGAACTGCAGCGCATGAAGGGCAGGGCGGCCAAGGCGTCGGTGGACGTTCCCTATCCCTTCGCCAACGCGGCGGACATGCTCGACATGGCGGCGCGCAGCGGCCTTTCGATCGCCGAGATGAAGCGCGCCAACGAGGAGACCCGGATGTCGCGCCAGGAGCTCGATTCCGGCCTCGACGCGATCTGGAGCGCCATGCGCGGCTGCATCGAGCGCGGACTGACCCAGGAGGGCGTCATGCCGGGCGGCCTGAAGGTTCGCCGGCGGGCCCGCGGATTGCACCGGAAGCTCGACGAGGAATGGCGGCAGAACCGTCCGAACCCGCTGCTGGCCAATGACTGGCTGTCGGTCTACGCCATGGCCGTCAACGAGGAGAATGCGGCGGGCGGACGGGTCGTCACCGCTCCGACCAACGGCGCGGCGGGCACGCTGCCGGCCGTGCTCCGCTACTGGCTGCACTTCCATCCGGAAGCCGACCAGCCGGGCATCCGCGACTTCCTGCTCACCGCGGCGGCGGTCGGCGGCATCATAAAGTCCAACGCGTCGATTTCCGGCGCCGAGGTCGGCTGCCAGGGCGAGGTTGGCTCCGCGTCGGCCATGGCCGCCGCCGGGCTGGCCGCCGTCATGGGCGGCACGCCGGCGCAGGTCGAGAACGCCGCCGAGATCGCGCTGGAACATCACCTCGGCATGACCTGCGATCCGGTCGCTGGCCTCGTGCAGGTACCGTGCATCGAGCGCAACGCGCTCGGCGCGGTGAAGGCGGTGACCGCCGCCTCGCTGGCGCTCAAGGGCGACGGCACGCATTTCGTGCCGCTCGACGCGGCGATCGAGACGATGCGCCAGACGGGGCTCGACATGAGCGAGAAATACAAGGAAACCAGCCTCGGCGGGCTTGCCGTCAATGTCGTGGAGTGCTGACCACGCCGCATTCAATTGAGGCGCGAAGATATCCACAAGCACGTTTCAGCTATCTCTTGAAAATGGTTGCGCCACGACACCACCTTTGAATCTCCAAGCACGAGGAGGTGGTGATGTCTGAAAAGCGGCAATCCAAACCCAAGGCGGGCATAGGAATCTATCACTCCCACAATGTGGTGGTTGCGGGCGGTGGTGTCCATGGCGACAACATCGTGGGTGCTCGCGTTGTGGGCGGAAGTAATAATGTAGTCAGGAAGCTCCGGAAGGACGGAACCGGGGAGGTTGTCAGAGCCGAAAGAACCCGGGATCTCCTGATTGAAGACGTGCTGCATTTCTCCGAAAGCATTGGGGAGGAGATAGCTGCTAAGCTTGCTAACGACGTAAAGCAGGGTGACAGGGCTGGGTTTCTTAGGCGAGTCCGCAGCTTGGCGGGCAAGATCCCAGTAGAGAAGCTGGATGCTCTGATGAACATGGCGTTTCGGTTTCTGGGGAACTAGAGGATTGTCCCTCAACCTGATAAAACTCTGCGTCGGCTGCGACAGCGTCGAAGACCTCGAGGAATGGATCGCCTTCCGCCTCGACGAGCGGCGCCGGGCCGGCGAGCCGGCCGAGCAATTCCACACGACGCGCATGGTGCCGACGCGGCGCGACGAGCTGCTCGCAGGCGGCTCGCTCTACTGGGTGATCAAGGCGCAGGTGCAGTGCCGCCAGCGGCTGCTCGACATACGCCCCTTCGTCGACGGCGAGGGCATCTCGCGCTGCCACCTGATCCTCGATCCGGCGGTGATCCGTACCGACTGGCAGCCGCGCCGGGCGTTCCAGGGCTGGCGCTACCTGAAGCCGGCGGATGCGCCGGGAGACCTGCGCGACGACGGGGCCTCCGTCATGGCCTTGCCGCCGCACCTGCGCCAGGAGCTTGCGGCGCTCGGCCTGCTGTGACGATATCGGCCGCTGCCATGCTCCGCCATCGTCAAACCACAAACCGGCGCCAGACCGCAATGGCGGGCCATGGCGCGGTCGACTCTGGCGCCGCGCAGTGGCGATACGCTGGACGAGGCCGGCAGATGGGGCAGGTGGGATGATCTACGCTTTCGCTGGCGGCGTCGCGCTCCTGGTCGCCTATGCGGTCTTCCGCATCGTCATGACGGCCGAGCCGGCGCACCTGGCCAGGCTGGTCCGAATCGGCGGACCGATCCTTTTCGGGCTTGTCGGGACCGCGCTGCTGGCGCTCGGCAAGGGGGCCCTTGGCGGCCTCAGCTATGCGCTGGCCCTGGCCACCTACGCGCTCGTGTACCGCCGGCCCAAGCAGCCGCCCGTCGATCGCGCAAGGCAGTCGACGGTGCGCAGCGCCGCGCTCGACATGCGCCTGGACCATGCAACCGGTATGCTTGACGGGCTGGTCCTGGCCGGCCGCCATGAACAGCGGATCTTGTCGGCGATGCAATTGCCGCAGCTCCTCGAGCTCTACGAGGACTGCAACGGCGATTCGGAGAGCCGCCAGCTACTGGAAGCGTATCTTGACAGCCGATTTCCCGTCTGGCGCGCGCACGGCAAGGCGAACGGTCACGCGGGGCAGGGAGTTGCGCCAGGTACGGGCGCCATGACTGAGCAGGAGGCCTACAAGGTCCTTGGTCTTGAAGCGGGGGCCTCCGCGGCGGAGATCCGCAAGGCGCATCGCCGCCTCATTGAGAGCCTGAACCCGCATGTCGCCAAGGCGTCCACGCTCGCGCTTCGCATCGACAGGGCCAAGGACATCCTTATCGCCAAACACGGCTAGTCTCCGGTTACGCGTTACGAGATAGGAGGGGGCCATCGTCCGCCGTCAGTTCTGGACCGCGTAGCAGTCGATGCGCTTCTTCTGAAGCTGCGCGCAGGCCTTCTGCGCCGCGGCCTTGCTCGCGAAGCCGCCGAAGCGGGCGCGATGATAGGTGACGCCGCCCTTGTCGAACGGCACCGTGAAGGGCGAGGCCGAGGCGAGGATCGACGGCGCCTTCTGGCGCGTCGCTTCCAGCATGGCGGCCGCTTCGGCCTTGCTCGGCGACGAGGCCACCTGGACGACCCAGCCGGCGGTGGCCAGCGACGCGGTGGTCGTGGTGTCGATGTCGCCTTCGCCTTCGATCTCGACCACCGGACGCTTCGGCACGGGAACCACGGCCGCCTTCGCCGCCTTGGCGGCGGGTTTGGCGAGGTCGGCGCGTGCCACGAAGGCGGCGACTTCCTCGTCCTGGTCTTCGAGATCCGGCCTGGCGTCCGGGGTCGGTGCGTTGTTGTGGGGCAGCAGCTTCTTGGCGAAGGCCTTAAGCGGCGCCTCCTCCTGCGCGGCGGCGATCAGCGGTGCGCCCTTGCCCGGCTTCGCCTGCGGCAGGTAGGCGTTGATGAGTTCGACCATCTTGTTGTCGCGGCTGGCGCCGCTGGCGCCACCCATGACCACCGCCACGATGCGCCGGTTGCCGCTCTGCACCGAGCTGACCAGATTGAACCCGGAGGCGCGGGTGTAGCCCGTCTTGATGCCGTCGACGCCCTTCACCCGGCCGAGCAGCTTGTTGTGGTTCGGCATGCGCTGGCGGCCGTAGCTGAAGACGCGGGTGGAGAAATACGGAAAGTACTGCGGATAATGGGCTTTCAGCGCCAGGCCGAGGGTCGCCATGTCGCGCGCGGTGGTGAACTGGCCGGGATCGGGCAGGCCCGAGGCATTGCGGAAGACGGTGCCGCTCATCCCGAGCTTGCGGGCTTTTGCGGTCATCATGCGGGCGAATGCCGGCTCCGAGCCGGCGAAATACTCGCCGAGCGCCGCCGCGGCGTCATTGGCGGACTTGGTCACCAGCGCCAGGATGGCCTGCTCGACGGTGATCGATTTGCCCGCCGGAACGCCGATCTTGGTCGGCGGCATCGCGGCGGCCTGTGCCGAGAAGGGGATGCGCGTCTGCGGGGTTATCCTGCCGGCGGCCATCGCCTCGAAGGTGATGTAGAGCGTCATCATCTTGGTCAGCGATGCGGGATAGCGCCGCGACACCGAATTGGCCGAGAACAATGTCTCTCCGGTGTTGGCGTCGATGACGATCGCGGCGTAGCGGCCGTCGGCTGCCGCATGGCCCTGCGTCGTCCCGGTTACGGCTATGGCCAGCGTCAGCGCGACGATCCTGGCGGAAAGCCCGACACGGGCGAGGGTGGCTGCGATCGGCTGACGCACTGGAACACTCATGAAGACGCTAGACACTACCGGGGCTGCGATGCTCTCGTCCCAGCACTCACCTTAGGCGGCCAGCCGTTACCAATCCGTTTATGGTAACCAGACCGTTCAGACGGTCGTGCAAGCTTGCGTAAAATCCGGGCCATTCGGACGCCGCGCCGGCGAACCTTGACATTGGTGCGTTGCACCATAAATTGACTGGTTATGGTGCAGTGCACGCACGCGATGCGGGCGCACGGATACGCAAAGGATGGCAATGTCGACTTTTTTTGAAGGCGCCGGCAGCTTCGGCACGGAATTCCTGGAAAGCGGTTTCAAGAGCGCGAGCAGCCTCGGCAGTTCGGCGCAGGGCATCGCCCAGGAGGTCGCCGACTACACCAGATCCGCCTTCGAGACGGGCTCCGCCACGTTCGAAAAGCTGTTCGCGGCGAACTCGCTGGAAGCGGCCATCGAAATCCAGGCCGCCTATGCGAAAACCGCCTATGAAGGGCTGGTGGCGGAGACCGGCAAGCTGAGCGGACTTTACGCTGACATGGCCAAGGATGCCTACAAGCCGTTCGAGGGCCTCGTCGCGAAAGCCAGATAGCCACCATGGGCGCGGCCGCCCGGCCGGAGATCCGTACAGAGGGCCCGGTTGCCGCCGCAACCGGGCCCTCTGCGTTTCGCGCAGCCGCGGCGCAAGCTTCGCTCCATCGTTCACGCCATATTGTAACCAGGAAAGATGGGCTTAAAATCGGGGGCTGGCGACCTACATGTGTCGGGCGGGAGTGCCCGCGGAAGGAATCGGGACTTGGGATACGGGGCGGCAGTCACAGTGCGGCGATCGGCGAGGATGCAATCGGAAAATCGCGACGCGCGCGGTCCCGGCAAGGGCACCGCGGTGATCACCCGCACGCGGCCGAAGACCAAGAAGCCCAGCCTGTATCGTGTCCTGATCCTCAACGACGACTACACGCCGATGGAGTTCGTGATCCACATCCTGGAACGCTTTTTCCAGAAGGATCGCGAGGCGGCGACCCGCATCATGCTGCACGTCCACAATCACGGCGTCGGCGAGTGCGGCGTCTATACATTCGAGGTGGCCGAGACCAAAGTGGCTCAGGTCATGGATTTCTCCCGACAGAACCAGCATCCGCTTCAGTGCGTGATGGAAAAGAAGTGAGGTCATGAATGCCGGCTTTCTCCGCAGGCCTGGAAAAGGCGCTTCACCAGGCCCTCACTTTCGCCAATGAGCGGCATCACGAATACGCGACGCTCGAGCACCTGCTGCTCGCCCTGATCGACGATTCGGAGGCGAGCGCCGTGATGCGCGCCTGCAACGTCGATCTCGAGGAGCTCCGCAAGATCGTCCTGAACTACATCGACACCGACCTGGAGAACCTGGTCACCGGCTATGACGAGGATTCCAAGCCGACCGCCGGTTTCCAGCGGGTCATCCAGCGCGCCGTCATCCATGTGCAGTCGTCCGGACGCGAGGAAGTCTCGGGTGCCAACGTGCTCGTCGCGATCTTCGCCGAACGCGAGAGCCACGCCGCCTATTTCCTCCAGGAACAGCAGATGACCCGCTACGACGCGGTCAACTACATCAGCCACGGCATCGCCAAGCGTCCCGGAGCGAACGAAAGCCGCACCCCGCGCGGCGCCGACGATGAAGGTCCGAGCACCGGCGGGGGCGATACGGAGGAGACCGGCTCGAAGAAGAAGCAGCAGCAGGACGCCCTTACCGCCTATTGCGTCGACTTGAACAAGAAGGCGCGGGCCGGCAAGATCGACCCGCTGATCGGCCGCACCGACGAGATCAACCGGACAATCCAGATCCTCTGCCGCAGATCCAAGAACAATCCGCTCTATGTCGGCGATCCGGGCGTCGGCAAGACGGCGATCGCCGAGGGGCTGGCCAAGCGCATCGTCGAGAACGACGTGCCGAAGGTTCTGTCGAACGCCACCATCTTCGCGCTCGACATGGGTACGCTGCTGGCGGGCACCCGCTATCGCGGCGATTTCGAGGAGCGGCTGAAGCAGGTCGTCAAGGAACTCGAGGAGTTTCCCGGAGCGATCCTGTTCATCGACGAGATCCATACGGTGATCGGCGCCGGTGCGACCTCCGGCGGTGCGATGGATGCGTCCAACCTGCTGAAGCCGGCGCTGTCGTCCGGCGCGATCCGCTGCATCGGCTCGACCACCTACAAGGAGTTCCGGCAGTTCTTCGAGAAGGACCGCGCCCTGGTGCGGCGCTTCCAGAAGATCGACGTCAAGGAGCCGACGATCGAGGATACGATCGAGATCATCAAGGGCTTGCGGCCCTACTACGAGGACTTCCACAATGTGAAGTTCAGCAACGACGCCATCAAGGCCGCCGTCGAACTCTCGGCGCGCTACATCAACGACCGCAAGCTGCCGGACAAGGCCATCGACGTGCTCGACGAGACCGGCGCGTCGCAGATGCTGTTGCCGGAGAACAAGCGCAAGCGGTCGATCACCGTCAAGGAGATCGAGGCGACCATCGCCACCATGGCGCGCATCCCGCCGAAGACGGTGTCGGCCGACGACGAGCAGGTGCTGGCCAATCTCGACGCGGAACTGCGTCGCGTCGTCTACGGCCAGGACACGGCGATCTCGGCGCTCGCCTCGGCGATCAAACTGGCGCGCGCCGGCCTGCGCGAGCCGGAAAAGCCCATCGGCTGCTATCTGTTCTCGGGGCCGACCGGCGTCGGCAAGACCGAGGTGGCCAAGCAGTTGGCGTCGTCGCTCGGCGTCGAGCTGCTGCGCTTCGACATGTCGGAGTATATGGAGCGCCATACCGTCTCGCGGCTGATCGGCGCGCCTCCCGGCTATGTCGGCTTCGA
>JAHBYY010000080.1 GCA_019635715.1 Rhizobiaceae bacterium
GGTATTTTGCCTTGGGCCACGCGCTATCGATCGGACACCGATGCGCCCGGGAGATGCGGCATGCGCGGTTCGGGGCGGATCAGCCGATCGACAGGTTGACCGCCTTCGGTCCCTTGCCCCGCTTGTCGGGCTCGGTATCGAAGCTGACCTTCTGACCGTCCTCCAGACCCGGAAGTCCCGACGCCTGCACCGCGGAAATGTGGACGAACACGTCCTTTGCCCCGTCGTCCGGCGTGATGAAGCCGAAGCCTTTGGCATGGTTGAAGAATTTGACGGTGCCGTGCTGCGGCATTGGTGACTCCTCATGACCCCATCATCATAGGCGCCCGGTGACCGGCACCGGGATCGGCCAGACGCAGGAGGCTCCGAATGACGGGATGAGCCGGGCTTGGCACCCTTTTGCGGCCTCCCCGCGACCCGCTCCGGGGAGCCACGTCGCATGCCAGGATCGTCGCCGGACCCTGCGCGCGCCCGACCTGCGGATTAGTCCTCATTTTCGGGGATGGGGCAAGACAATCTTTCGCCCGCCAAGCGTTTCGGCCCGGCGTGCGCGATCGGCAGGCGGCTCAATCGTTTTGAGGCGGCAACGAATGCGCCCCGGAGCAGGACGCCCCGGGACAAGATCTAGGCCGGAACGGCACGGCCGTCGTTAGGCCAGCAAGGCCCGGCCGGCAGGATCAGCCGGCGCGCAGGTTGACCGCCTTCGGGCCCTTGCCCATGCGATCGGGCTCGACGTCGAAGGATACCTTCTGGCCATCGATGAGCGTGCGCAGACCCGACTTTTCGACCGCCGAGATATGCACGAAGACGTCCTTTGCGCCTCCGTCCGGGGTGATGAAGCCGAAGCCCTTTGTTGCATTGAAGAATTTGACTGTTCCCGTCTGGGACATTGGGTTGTTCCTTACCCTCTGGAGTGGAGATGCCGCGTCGTGCGCGCCGGGGCCGCCTTCAATGCTGCGGCTCTTGTCTGGCGATCGTGCAGGATGCACGTCCGGCCCACCGCCAGAGCGGGCCCGTCAGATATTTACGGTTTCGGGGAAAGGTGCCGTCCAAAACGTCCAGTCTCCGGGTCAGCAAATGCCCGAACACATTTTGTATCGCACGGAAATGTTCAATTTGCAAGTCGAGGCCGCGACTGTCCGACACAGGCACTACAAACGCAGCCTTTGCCTGTATACATGGATTCATCTTGTCGGCACCGTCTCGCGCCGGAATGCGCCGAACCGCTCGACGCCGCAACTAAGCGATTGCAATCCGTCAGTCTTTGGCGCTGACTAGGCCGGTTTCCAGAGGAGGACGACGGTCATGGTTCGGCAATTCAACCGGCTCGCGGCCGGCATCTTCGCAGCGCTGATCCTGTCGAGCTGCACGGTGGTCGTCGAAGAGAGCCGCCCGCGCCCCAGGCCGATCCCCGACGAGCCGGCGTTCTGCACCCGCCAGTACGACCCGGTCTGCGCCCGGCGCGGCGACGATCGCCGCACCTTCGCAAATTCCTGCCTGGCCGATGCGGCGGGCTACCGCATCATCCGCGGCGGCGAATGCCGGCGCGAACGGCCGCGCGACCCGATCGCCTGCACGCGGGAATACAGTCCCGTCTGCGCCGTCAGCCAGGGCCGGACACGCACCTTCCCCAATGCCTGCGAGGCGCGGGCGGCGGACTACCGCATCATCGACGAAGGTCCCTGCTGATCGACCTGCCAGGACCAGGCGGGCCCGGCAGCCGGTTCCATGAAGACTTGACGATGCCGAGCACAACGGGAACAAGGCGACGGATGATTTCCGGTGTATCGCCCGAACCGCTACGGTCCTCGCTGCTCGGCAGCGCGGACGGCATACGGCATGGCTTCTTCACGCGCGTCGGCGGCGAGTCGCAGGGGATCTACCGGGGCCTCAACATCGGCACCGGATCGAACGACGATTCGGCCCGCGTCGCCGAGAACAGGCGGCGGGTCGCCGCCTGGATGGGCGTCGAGCCGACACATCTCCTGTCGCTGCATCAGGTCCATTCGCCCGACGTCGTGGTTGCCACCGGACCGCTTTCCAGCCCGCGTCCCCGGGCGGACGCCCTGGTGACAGACCGCCCCGGCCTGGCGCTCGGGACGACGACGGCCGATTGCGGGCCTGTCTTGTTCAGCGACGCGGATGCCGGGGTGATCGGCGCCGCCCATGCCGGCTGGAAGGGCGCCTTTACCGGCGTCCTGGAGAACACGGTCGACGCGATGGAGGCGCTCGGCGCCAGGCGGGATCGCATCGTCGCGGTCCTCGGCCCGTCGATCAGCATGCGCAACTATGAGGTCGGCCCGGAATTCGTCGGGCGCTTCGTTGCCGCCGACGCCGCGAACGACCGCTATTTCTCCGGCTCGGCCAGGGTCGGACACGCCATGTTCGACCTCAACGCCTACACGGTCGACCGGCTGCGCGCGGCCGGCATCACCGCCGAATGTCTCGACCGGTGCACCTACGCGGAAGAAGACCTGTTCTTTTCCTATCGGCGCACCACCCATCGCGGCGAGCCCGACTACGGCCGCCAGATTTCCGCGATCGTCCTGGAGAAAGCGTGATGGCACTTCATTTCGAGCGCAGCGAATTCGATGCCCGGCGCGACCGGCTGATGATCGAGATGGCCGATCGCAAGCTGGACGCCATCCTGCTGTTTGCCCAGGAGAGCATGTACTGGCTGACCGGCTACGACACGTTCGGATTCTGCTTTTTCCAGAGCCTCGTGGTGAAGGCCGACGGGTCGATGGTGCTGATGACGCGCTCGGCCGATCTGCGCCAGGCGCGCCACACCTCGATCATCGACAACATCGTCGTCTGGCTCGATCGCGAAGGCGCCAACCCGGCGGTCGATCTGCGCAACCTGCTCAACGATCTCGGCCTGCTCGGTGCCCGCATCGGGGTGGAATACGACACCCACGGCCTGACGGCCTTCAACGGGCGGCGGCTCGACGAACAGCTCCAGACCTTCGGCCAGATCGTCGACGCGTCCGGCATCGTCGGCCGCCTGCGGCAGTTCAAGAGCCCGGCCGAGATCGCCAAGGCCGAGCGCGCGGCGGCGCTGTCCGACGAGGCGCTCGATGCGGCCCTGCCGCTGATCCGCCAGGGCGGCGACGAGGGCGCGATCCTGGCGGCCATGCAGGGCGCGGTCTTCACCGGCGGCGGCGACTATCCCGCCAACGAGTTCATCATCGGCTCCGGCGCCGACGCGCTGTTGTGCCGCTACAAGGCGGGCCGCCGCAAGCTGAACAAGAACGACCAGCTCACGCTGGAATGGTCGGGCGCCTTCCATCACTATCACGCGCCGATGATGAAGACCGTGCTGACCGGCAAGGCCTCCCGCCGCCATCAGGAGCTGTTCGACGCGGCGCGCGACGCGCTGCTCGCGGTGGAGAAGGCGATGACGCCGGGCAACACCTTCGGCGACGTCTTCGACGCCCATGCCCGCACCCTCGAGGCCCATGGGCTGACCAAGCATCGGCTCAACGCCTGCGGCTATTCGGTCGGCGCGCGCTTCACGCCGAGCTGGATGGACATGCCGATGTTCTACCAGGGAAACCAGGAGCCGATCGCGCCGAACATGACGCTGTTCGCGCATATGATCATCATGGATTCGGAGACGGAGACCGCGATGTCGCTCGGCCGGACCTATCTGACGACCGAATCGCAACCGCGGCCGCTTTCGCGTCATGATCTCGACTTGATCGTGAAGTGAGTCGGTGTCGACCGAGAGACTGGATCGGGTGAGAGTGGGGATCGTTCGCAGCCTGCATGTCCGTCTGGCATCATTGCTGATGCTGTCGGCCGGCGCGCTCGCGGCCTGCACCAGCAGCCAGGACGTCCTCGAACCCTCGGCGATCACCCCTCCCCCGGGAAACGTCGCATCGACGGCCGAACTCGATGCCGCCGCGGCGGGGCAGCCGGTTTCGGGTCCGCAGACCTCCTCGGTTGCCGCGCAGCCCCTCCCGACGGCCTCCGCCGCCGCGACCGGCACCGCCCGGCTTGCGTCGGTCGGCATCCAGTTCGCGCCGATCGTCGGTCCCTCGGTCGAAGCCGCCACGACGCTGTCGAATCGGCTGGCGCTGCAGGCGCGCGAGCGCGGCATCCGCATCATCGGCCGCAGCGGGACCGGCACCACCCATATGCTGCGGGGCTATTTCACCCCGCTGATCGAGGACAAGCAGGCGACGGTCGTCTACGTCTGGGACGTCTACGACCTGTCGGGCAACCGCGTGCATCGCATCTCGGGGCAGGAGACGGCGGCGGCGGGCAGCGGCGACGGCTGGGCCGCCGTTCCGGCATCGGCGATGGACGCCATCGGCGCCGCCACCATGCAGCAGCTCGCCGCCTGGCTTTCGTCTTCCGGATGACGCGCCGGCCGGCAAGTGTCGACGGCAGGGTCATTTCCCCGCCGGTGTGGCGTCCTTGCCCTTGCAATAGCCTCGCACGGCGCTAAAAGCCCGCAGACCGATCCCCCTTCGGAACTGATGCATGAAACTCTTCGCGGGCAATTCCAACCGGACGCTGGCTGAAGGGGTGGCGCGCTACCTCAACATACCGATCGGCAAGGCTTCGGTCAGGCGGTTCGCCGACCAGGAGATCTTCGTCGAGATCCAGGAGAACGTCCGCGGCGAGGACGTCTTCATCCTGCAGTCGACGTCGTATCCGACCAACGACAATCTCATGGAACTGCTGATCATGATCGATGCGTTTATGCGCTCCTCGGCGCGCCGCATCACGGCGGTGATTCCCTATTTCGGTTATGCCCGGCAGGACCGCCGCGCTTCGGGCCGCACGCCGATCTCGGCCAAGCTGGTCGCCAACATGATCACCCGCGCCGGCGCCAACCGCGTGCTGACGCTCGACCTGCACGCCGGCCAGATCCAGGGCTTCTTCGACATCCCCACCGACAACCTGTTCTCCGTGCCGGTGATCGCCCGCGACGTGAAGGCCAAATACAAGCAGCTCTCCAACATCATGGTCGTCTCGCCCGACGTCGGCGGCGTGGTGCGCGCCCGCGCCCTGGCCAAGCGCGTCGACGCCCAGCTCGCCATCGTCGACAAGCGCCGCGAACGGCCGGGCGAATCCGAGGTGATGAACGTCATCGGCGACGTGCGCGGCAAGGACTGCCTGCTGCTCGACGACATCGTCGATTCGGGCGGCACGCTGTGCAACGCCGCCGAGGCGCTTCTCGAGAACGGCGCCAGCAGCGTCACCGCCTACATCACCCACGGCGTGCTTTCCGGCGGCGCCGTCGCCCGCATCACCGGCTCCAAGCTGCAGGAACTGGTGATCACCGACTCGATCCAGCCATCCAAGGCCGTTCTCGATGCGAAGAACATCCGCGTGGTGCCGATCGCCGACCTGATCGGCGAGGCGATCTCGCGCACCGCCACCGAGGAATCGGTCTCCAGCCTGTTCGACTGAGCGCTCAGGCCGCCAGGCGCAGGACGGCGCCGGCGATCGCCGCAGCCGCCAGCACCACCAGCATCGGCACGCGATTGACGAGCAGCGCCACGCCCGCCGCCAGCGCGATGACGCATGCCGCCCAGTCGATCGTCGCCACATCGGGGACAGGGAGCCGGAACGGTCCGATCTGCCGCTGCCCGACGGTCGCGAAGACGACATGCAGGGCGAACCAGACGCCCAGATTGGCGATGATGCCGACCACGGCCGCGGTGATGGCCGAAAGCGCGCCATCCAGCCATCGGACGCCGCGCAGGCGCTCGATGTAGGGCGCACCGACAAGGACCCACAGAAAACACGGCACGAAGGTGAACCACAGCGCCACCGACGCGCCGAGCAGACCGCCGGCGAGCGGCTCCATGCCCGCCAGACGCGCCCCGCCGAGGAAGCCGACGAAGACCAGCACGAGAATGAGCGGCCCCGGCGTGGTCTCGGCAAGGCCGAGGCCGGTCAGCATCTCGTCGGGCCGCAGCCAGCCATAGGCTTCGACCGCCTGTTGCGCGACATAGGCGAGCACCGCATAGGCGCCGCCGAAGGTGACGACAGCCATCTTCGAGAAGAACAGGGCTTCCTGGGTGAGCACATGGCCGCGCCCGGCAATCCATATCAGCAGCGCCAGCGGCACGATCCAGGCGGCCAGCCAGACCCCGAGCGTCCGGAACGTCGTGCCGGCGCCGGAGGGCCGCCCCGGGACTTGCGCCGCTGATCCCGCCGGGCCCGGCTTGCGCAACACCACGGCCCCGAAGACCGCCGCGCCGAGCACGATCAGCGGGAAAGGCACGGCCAGGAAGAAGATCGCGACGAAGGCGGCGAACGCGATGCCGACCGACAGCCATCGCTTCAGCGTCCGGCGCGCCACCTTGAGCGTCGCCTCGGCGACCACGGCCAGCACCGCCGCCTTCAGCCCGAACAGCAGGCCGGCGACGAGCGGCACATGGCCCGCCAGCATATAGGCGGCGCTGAGCGCGACGATGACGGCCGCCCCCGGCAGCACGAACAGCAGCCCGGCCGCCAGGCCGCCGCGCGTTCCGTGCAGCAGCCAGCCGGCATAGGTGGCAAGCTGCATGGCCTCGGGTCCGGGCAGCAGCATGCAGTAGTTGAGGGCGTGCAGGAACCGCTGCTCGTCGAGCCACCGCTTCTCCTCGACGAGGATCCGGTGCATCAGCGCGATCTGCCCGGCCGGCCCGCCGAAGGACAGGAGCCCGATGCGCGCAAAGGTGCGCGTCGCCTCGGCGAAGGTTGGCGGCCCGTACCCGGAAACCGTCGCGTCCATGTCAGGCGGCCCTCACTGGCCAGTTGTGCGTCTCGGCTGCGGCGTGGCGGCACCAGCCGTACAGGGCGTCGTAGATCGTGATGCCCTTCTCGAGCTGACGCCGATCGTCGTCCTCGGTCGCTGATAGACCGAGCGAGATGGCCAGCAGCCCGGCCGCCTGCGGCTCCAGGTCGAGCCGCGCCGTGTCAGCGCCGCGCACGATCCCGGCCAAATGCTTGAGCGCCGGATCGGCAAGCCCGAACTCCGCGATCAACGTGTCGAACGAACACTCGTCCCCGCGATGCGAGTAGTGCACGTCCGCTATGTCGAAAGGGATTGCACCAAGCTCGTCCGCCACATCCTTCACCCATTCCGCGGCAACGTAGTGAACCGTCGACAGCGGATCGATGAATCGCCGGATCAGCCAGGGGCAGGCAATGCGGTCGATCTTCGGCCGCTCGCGTGTCACCCAGACGCTCGGCTGTTGCAACGACGGATCGATGCCCAACGCAACGCGCGCCACGGTCGGCCCGCCGGCGCCCACCCAGGCCTCGAGCCCGCCCTCGATGATCACGACGTCGTAGCCCGCCGCCGCCAGCCGCGCGGCGGCGATCCCGCTGACATTGTGGCCGTGAACGCAATAGACCGCGATCGCACAACCCTCAGGCAGGACCGGTGCCCACTCGTCGGTCTTCATGTGGTCTCGCCACAGCGAGCCGGCGATGCGCACCGGTGAGGCCTGGAAGGCAGGCAGGCGCCGCACGTCGACGATCAGCGGACACCTGTCGGTGCCAATCAATCGGATCAACGTTTCGGGTGAAATCGTTCGGGGCATGGAGCTCTCCGCATGAACCAGCGAAGGCAGAACTTGGGCCGAAGCCTCAAACGGGGAGTCCACCCATGCCCCCGAGACATCCAGACTACCTCGCGGACGCGAAAACTCCAACCCATCGCGACGCTTGCCGCGCCCGTTCCGAGGGGTTGCGGCCCGCAGGGCAAGACGAAAACGACAGCGGCAGGTCGGAGAGCATATATACTTTATACATGTGCGATTGAAATTCGTTGAAAATAGAGTAGAATTCCCGCATTATTCTTTTCATGGCGAAATTGACGGCGTCTGCGGACTGCATTGGTTGTGGCGTCGTGTAAATGCGGATGCGTCGGACTCGCGTCGACCGGTCGTTCCAATATAGGAGACCGGGCGGAAAGGGATATTCATGTCTATCACCGGGAATTTTGTCGACGGCCTTGCAAAGATCAAGCTCAAGCATGTCGGCGTCAACCAGACACCGCGTCTTCTGGTGATCCACTATTCCGTGACCGACACGGTGGCCGCCGCCGTGACGGCGCTCGATGCGGCGACGCTCGGCTATCACATCCTGATCGAGAAGGACGGCACGGCATTCCAGACGCGACGCTTCACGGAATCCGCCGCGCATCCCGGTCTGAGCAACTGGAAGAGCGATTCCGGCGTGACGCTCGGCGCGTCCGTCTCCCGAGGCTCCATCGGCATCTGCATGATGAACAAGGGGTTCGCCTTCGGCGGATCGCCGTCGGCTCCGGGAAAGCTCATCTACAATCCCAACGACGCGAGCATGCAGCATTGGGAGGTCTATCCCGACAAACTCGTCGCTTCCTGCCGCCGCATCGCCCAGGATATCCTGGCCACCTACCCCGTCACCGCGGTCGTCGGGCATCACGACGTTGCGATCATGGGCAAGTTCGACCCCGGGCCGCTGTTCGACCTCAAGGGGCTCGACGATCTCACCCCCAATCCGAAACCTCTGGGGTTCCGCACGACGGTAAACTCCCCGGACGGCACGCTGACGGTGCGCGAGGAGACCAATTCGGGCTCCAAGGCGCTGAAGGTCCTGCACAATGGCGACGTCGTCCATATCCGCTCGATCGCCTACGGACCCAAGGCCGACTGCATCCATCCTTCACCGGGCAGCCGCAAGCGCTACCTGACGCGTTGGGCCTCCGTCGACATCGACGCATCCAACACGCATGCCGGCTTCGTCAATATGAAGTTCCTGGCGTCGACGCCGCTCGATCCGGGACTCGCCGCCTTTCTCTAGGAGGAGACATCATGGCCACGATGACACTGTCGGAGGCAGGGCTGAAGGAACTGGCGGGGCACGAGGGGATCGTGCTGACACGCTACAGAGACGTCGTCGGCGTATGGACGCTCGGCATCGGGCACACGAAGTCGGCCGGTCCCCCAAATCCCGCGACGTTTACCGGCACTCTGACGCTGACCGACGCGCTCAATCTCTTCCGCAAGGATCTCAAGAAGTACATCGACGCCGTCAATGCGGTGGTGACGGTCAAGGTTTCCCAGACCGAATTCGATGCACTCGTGTCGTTCCATTTCAACACCGGCGGCATCAAGAAGGCCTCGCTGGTCAAGTCCCTGAACGCAGGCGACCGGGCAAAGGCCGCCAAGGAGTTCATGAACTGGTCGAAGCCGGCCTCGATCATCGACCGCCGCAAGAAGGAACGGAAGCTGTTCGAGACCGGCGCCTATTCGAACGGCGGCAAGGCCACGCAATTTCCCGCCGATGCCGCCGGCAACGTCCTGGTTGGCAAGGGCAAGTCGATCACCCTGCCATAGCAGGCGAAGCGATCCGCCCGGGCAAGTCCCGCCGCGCGGCGGAAGCCTCTTCCTGCTCCGCTCGCGGCCGCTTGCTCCGCTGCCCAGCGCGCAATCTTGCGCCCTTCCCGGCCTTCCGCTATAGGACCGCCACCCGCGCAGACACCCTTGGAGGCAACGCGGGGGAAGGCCGCGCACAACGCGGCTTTCGACGTTTTCGGCAGCCGCCCCGGTGCGGCCCGAAAGCGCTCCAGCAACACGAAAAGGAAAAGCCATGAGCCACGATACCTACGAGCTCACGGCCGTCGCGCGCGAACAGGTCGGTAAGGGGTCCGCCCGTGCAGTTCGCCGCAATGGCCAGGTACCAGCAGTCATCTACGGAGACAAGCAGCCTCCCCTGGCGATCGCTCTCTCCTACAAGGACGTCTACTACAAGATCCACGGCGGCGGCTTCCTGACGACGGTCGCGACGATCGACGTCGGCGGCCAGAAGATCCAGGTTCTGCCGAAGGACTACCAGCTCGATCCGGTCAAGGATACGCCGCTGCATGTCGACTTCCTGCGCGTCGGCAAGGACACGGAAGTCAACGTCAACGTTCCGGTTCACTTCATCAACGAAGACAAGTCGCCCGGCCTGAAGCGCGGCGGCACGCTCAACATCGTGCGCCACGAGGTCGAGTTCCACTGCCCGGCCAATGCGATCCCCGAGTTCATCACGGTCGATCTCGAGGGCACGGACATCGGCGATTCCATCCACATCTCGGCGGTGAAGCTGCCGGGAGGCGTGCGCCCGGTCATCCATGACCGCGACTTCACCATCGCGACCATCGCCGGCAGCGCCGCAGGCCTCTCCGAGGCGAGCGAGGAAGCCAAGGAGGGCTGATCGCCCCAGGGCCTGTGGACAGGTAGCGATTGGAGCGCGGTATGAGGCGAAATCGTCCGGTTCCAGGAGCGGAGCCGAAGGCGGGGTCGCCCCCCGTCGAGGGTCCGCGACGCCGAAACGGGCGATTTCGACCATACCCCTACGGGGCGCGGCGGATTTCGCGCCCGGGTTCGTTGGATCTCCCTCATGGTGGTCGACACCATCTCGGTCGATCCGCCTGCCCGGACACAAAATCCGACACGCGCCGCGCCCAATCCATACCTGTCCGCAGGCCCTAGCGTGCCGGAGCGAACGCCATGCTGATCTTCGCTGGCCTCGGCAATCCCGGCACGCAATATGCGAACAACCGGCACAATGTCGGCTTCATGGCGGCGGATGCCCTGCACCGCCGCCATTCGTTCTCGCCCTGGACGAAGAAATTCCAGGCGCAGGTCGCCGACGGCACGATCGGCGGCGAAAAGGTCCTGCTGATCAAACCGCAGACCTTCATGAACCTGTCGGGACAATCGGTCGGCGAGGCGGCGCGCTTCTACAAGCTGGCGCCGTCGGCGGTGACCGTCTTCTACGACGAGATCGACCTGGCGGCGGGCAAACTGCGCGTCAAGGTCGGCGGCGGCTCCGGCGGCCATAATGGCATCCGCTCGCTCGACCAGCATATCGGCAACCCCTATCGCCGCGTGCGCATCGGCGTCGGCCATCCCGGCGTCAAGGAAATGGTCCACGGCCATGTGCTCGGCGATTTTTCGAAATCCGACCGCGCGTGGCTGGAGGTTCTGCTTGACGCCATCGCCGACGACGCCGCCATGCTGGTCGCCGGCGACGACAACGGCTTCATGAACCGCGTGACGCTGGCATTGCGCGACAGGCTGACGCCGACCGGCGACGACGACCGTCCGCCGCCGAAGGAGAAGCCCGCGCCGAAGGGCCAGAGCCATATCCGCCAGGCCCGCCCGCCGAAGCCGGCGGTCAGCATCCCCGAGAGCGGGCCGATGGCGGCGATGCTGAAGAAGCTGCTGGGCGACAAGAAGTAGCGAGTCTGCTGGCTGACGATGTCAGGAGGATGGTGTGTCCGCCTTTCGACGGGCGACCTCTTCCGATAGGCCCTTCGGCAGGAGGACCTGCCATGACCGACATCATCTACATGTTCGCCATGAGCCTCGACGGCTTCATTGCGCGGCCCGACGGCAGCTTCGACTGGCTGGCCGATTTTCCCGCCGACGCCGACTTCGATTTCGACGCTTTTCTGGGTTCGGTGACCGGCATCGTGATGGGGCGTGCCTCCTACGAGGCTGCGCGCCGGGACGGCCGCTGGGACTATGCGGGCTGGCCGACGGTGGTGGCGACGAACCGACCCGTCGATGACCTGCCGGGGAATGTCCGGGCCGTCGCCGGCAGGCCCGCCGAACTCGTTGCCGACCTGCGCGAGCGCGGCGCAACAGGCCGCATCTGGCTGTTCGGAGGCGGCGATCTGGTGCGCCAGTTCCTGGAAGCCGGACTTCTGGACACGATCGAGGTCGGGGTCATACCCGTGATCATCGGCTCGGGCCTGCCGGCCTTCGGCGGCGCACAGCCCGACCGCTGGCTGAACCTCGAATTCTCCAACGCGCTCGCCAACGGCGCCATCCACCTGCGCTATGCGGTGAAGCGCGGCTGACTAAAGCGCGTCGCGTCCAATTGGACTCAGGCGCAGCGCATTAATGCATGTCGCCCGAAACCGGTTCCCGCTTTCGGGCGTCATGCATTAGCTGCCGGCGGAGCCCTCGGCCGTGTCGCTGCTGAAGCCGTCCCGGCAGACGCGGGCGCCCTTGTAGAACAGGCCAGCCAGCACCGCGAGCAAAAGCAGCATGGCCATCGGGCCGCCGAACGCCGACAGGAACAGCCAGGACAGCCATTTCATCGCGTAGATGACCAGGCTGAACATGACCGGCGCCAGCGGAAAGGCCAGCAGGAGGGAGAAGGCGAAAAGCTCCTCCTCGATCGCCGCGATGATCAGCACCGCGGCGGCGAGCGCCAGCACCAGCGACAGCGCCGAGGCGACGACGAAGATGACGCCGCCGGCCGGCGACAGGCCGACGGACGCATCCGCCACCACGTCGAGCAGGATGCGGAACGGGCGGGTGAACGACAGGAAGCGGCCGGCGCCGCAATCCTCGGCATCCAGCGCCCGCAGCGGCGCGGCTTCGGGATCGCATTGCATGAAACGATCCGCGTAGGAGACGACGAGTTCCACCGGGCTGATCTGCCAGAGGTCGGCAACCAGCCGCTCGCCGAAGGCGCGGGCGCCGCTCAGGGCCGGGCTCGGGGACGCGACCTGCAGAAGGAGAAGAAGGACGATGATCGCGGCAAGCCAGGGCTTGCGCGGAATGGCCTGCCACCGGCGCTTCCACCTTCCAGCATGGGCCTCGACCTCAGCGCCGCTCATCACACCGCCATCTCTCGCAGGTGCGGCGAGGCTAAGCAGAGACGGCGGTCTTGGCAACGATTTCGTGCCCCGCGCGATCGCACCGCAAGGCACAGGGCAATCGTCCACCGCTCATTGCCGCCCCTCACCCTTACCCTCTCCCCGTGAGGACCGGGAGAGGGGATCGTCCAGGTCTGCGACAGCGTCCTTCTCCCCGCTCTTGGCGGGGAGAAGTGCCCGGCAGGGCGATGAGGGGCCACACGAACCTTGGATCGGATGGTGACAGTGCTTCAAGCGATTGGCCTGCCGCAAGACATCCGAGCTTGACGATCCTCGATCCTTTCGCCCATAGCCCACGGCAAATCCCGTTCTCCCGATAGGACTGTCATCATGGGCTTCAAATGCGGCATCGTTGGGCTTCCCAACGTCGGCAAGTCGACGCTGTTCAACGCACTGACGCGCACGGCCGCCGCGCAGGCGGCAAACTACCCCTTCTGCACCATCGAGCCCAACACCGGCGAGGTGGCCGTTCCGGACCCGCGTCTCAGGAAGATCGCCGACATCGCGAAGTCGAAGGAGATCATCCCGACGCGCATCTCCTTCGTCGACATCGCCGGACTGGTGCGCGGCGCGTCGAAGGGCGAAGGCCTCGGCAACCAGTTCCTCGCCAACATCCGCGAGGTCGACGCGGTCATCCATGTGCTGCGCTGCTTCGAGGATGACGACATCACCCATGTCGAAGGCCGCATCGATCCGGTCGCCGACGCCGAGACGGTCGAGACAGAGCTGATGCTGGCCGATCTGGAAAGCCTCGAGCGGCGCATCCTGCAGTTCCGCAAGCGCGCGCAGAGCAAGGACAAGGAGGCGCTGACGCTGCTTCCGGTGATGGAGAAGGCGCTCGGCCTGCTGCAGGACGGCAAGCCGGCGCGCGTCATGCTCGCCGGCATCGCGCCGGACGATCTGCGCATCCTGCAGGGGCTGAACCTGCTCACCGCCCATCCGGTGCTCTATGTGTGCAACGTCGCCGAGGGCGACGCGGCGACCGGCAACGCCCATACCAAAGCGGTGGAGGCGATGGCGGCGGCGCAGGGCGCCGGCACGGTCGTCATCTCCGCGGCGATCGAGGCGGAGGTCGCCCAGCTTCCAGACGACGAGGAACTGGAGTTTCTCTCCTCCATGGGGCTGGACGAGCCCGGCCTCGACAAGCTCATCCGCGCCGGCTACGCGCTGCTGCACCTCATCACCTATTTCACCGCCGGGCCGAAGGAGACCCGCGCCTGGACCATCGAGCGCGGCACCAAGGCGCCGCAGGCGGCCGGCGTGATCCACTCCGATTTCGAGCGCGGCTTCATCCGGGCGCAGACCATCGCCTATGACGATTTCGTCTCGCTCGGCGGCGAGGTTGCGGCCAAGGAAGCCGGCAAGGCTCGCGACGAGGGCAAGGAGTATGTGGTGCAGGACGGCGACGTGCTGCTTTTCAAGTTCAACACCTGAACCGCAACCGCGGCTTGACCCGCTGGACCAGCGGGTCTAAGCGCGCCTGGGCCGGGCGCGTCGCACCCGGCCTCCCAACCGGCGCCCGGCGCCTTCCCCTGTCAAAGGAGTCCCGGCGATGATCAGGGCCTTCGTCATGGAAGCCGGCCGGCTGCGTGAGGTCGCGGACCTGTCCGAGGCGCCGGACAGGGTGGTCTGGGCGGACCTTCTCCAGCCGACGAAGGAAGAAGAGGCGCAGATCGAACGCTGGACCGGCATCAACGTGCCGACCCGCGAGGAGATGGAGGAGATCGAGATCTCGTCGCGCCTCTATTCGGAGGACGGCGCCCATTTCATGACGGCGCTGCTGCCCGCCCTCGTCGACGACGTCAACCACGTCATGGGTCCGGTCACCTTCGTGCTGACCCGGCACAGGCTGGTGACGATCCGCTACCACGAACCCCGCGCCTTCCGCACCTTCCCGCTGCGCGCCTCGAAGGCCGATACGCAGTGCTCCGACGGCCGCTCCATCCTCATCGCGTTGCTCGAAACCCTGATCGACCGGCTCGCCGATCTGCTGGAGCGCGCCAGCCGCGAGGTCGTCTCGATCTCGCACGACGTCTTCCATCCCACCGAGAAGAAGGCGTCGAAGCGCGACATCAATTTCCAGATCATCCTGCGCCGCATCGGCCGCAAGGAGGAGTTCATCTCCAACGTGCAGGACAGCCTCGTCACGCTGCAGCGCCTGTCCGGTTTTCTGGCCCACGTCTCCCTGCAGGAAGAAACCAGCAAGGAAGAGCGCGACCGCATCAAGACGCTGTCGCGTGATGTCTCGTCGCTGACGGATCACGCAACGGCGCTGACGCAGAAGATCACCTTCCTGCTCGACGCGACGCTCGGCATGATCAACATCGAGCAGAACGCCATCATCAAGATCGTCTCGGTGGCCGCGGTGGTGTTCCTGCCGCCGACCCTGATCGCCTCGATCTACGGCATGAATTTCGAGAGCATGCCCGAACTCTCATGGAAGCTCGGCTATCCGCTGGCGATCGCCGCGATGGTCGTGGCTGCCGTGTTGCCGTTCTGGTGGTTCAAGCGCCGCGGCTGGCTGTAGGTAAGAGAAGCGGACGTCACCCGCCGGGAGGAAGCGAATGCCGGACAAGCTCTGGGCCTATGAGGATTTCGAGGTTGGAGCCTCGATCGATCTCGGCGAGAAGCTCGTCACCGCCGAGGAGATCGTCGCGTTCGCCTCGGAATACGACCCGCAGCCCATGCACCTCGACGCCGCTGCCGGCGAGGCGAGCCTGCTGGGGGGGCTCGGCGCCTCGGGCTGGCACACATGCGGCATCTTCATGCGCATGATGTGCGATGCCTTCCTGCTCAATTCCACCTCGGAAGGCGCGCCGGGCATCGACCATGTCCGCTGGAAGAAGCCTGTGCTGGCCGGCGACCGCCTGACCGGGCGCAGCACGGTGCTGTCCAAGCGGCTGTCGCAGAAGCGCCCGACGATCGGCCTGGTGCAGTGCCGTCACGAACTCTTCAACCAGCATGGCGACACCGTGTTCGAACTGCAGAACACCGGCATGTTCGGCCGGCGGGAGGCGCGCCATGACGCTTGACGACTATCTCGGCGTCGGCGAGCCTGTCGGGCTCGGCAGCCATCTGTTCACGCCAGAGGCGATCAAGGCCTTCGCCGCAAAGTTCGACCCGCAGCGCTTCCATGTCGATGAGGACGAGGCGCGGCACACGGTGTTTGGCGGGCTTTGCGCCTCGGGCTGGCACACCGCGGCGGCCTGGATGAAATGCAACGTCGCCACGCCGATCGCGGCTGGAAAGACATGGTCGGGTGACGGTCCGACGCCGGTGTTCGGCCCCTCCCCCGGCTTCACCAATCTGAAATGGCCCCGTCCGGTCTATGCCGGCGAGACGGTCGCCTACACACGCACCATCCTTGGCCATCGCGCACTGGCCAGCAGGCCGGGCTGGCGCATCGTCACGATGAGCGCCGGCGGCACGGATTCGGCAGGGGCGCCGGTGTTGTCGTTCGAAAGCGCCGTGCTGATGAAGGCAATGTAGGTTCGATGAGGGGCAGTTCCGGTCTTCGCCTTCAATCTCCCTGAGGTCGAGTGGGGGCTGCCGCGTCCCTCATTCAGCCTTCACCGGGCAATTGGGGTGATCGGCAGGCAGATGATCAAAATCGGGATGCGGGCAATCTGCCGGAATGGCCAGCCAAAAGAGCAACATGCTGGCGAAGAAAAGGAACGGGATCGACGCGATTATTGCGAATGTTGTCCAGAAAGAGTCGCGCGGACGCGCTGCTTTCGAGACCGACCGCACTGATCAATGCCCCTCAAAACCGATCAGCGTGCGCACCGGAACGCCGAGCTTTTCAAGTTTGGCGCGGCCGCCGAGGTCGGGCAGGTCGATGACGAAGCAGGCGGCGACGATGTCTGCGCCGATCTGGCGCAAAAGCTTCACGGCTGCCTCCGCCGTGCCTCCGGTGGCGATCAGATCGTCGACCAGCAGCACTTTCTCGCCGGCGACGACGCCGTCCTTGTGCATCTCCATCTCGTCGAGCCCGTATTCGAGGCTGTAGGCGACGCGCACCGTCTCGTGCGGCAGCTTGCCCTTCTTGCGGATCGGCACGAAGCCGGCCGAAAGCTGGTGCGCGATCGCCCCGCCGAGGATGAAGCCGCGCGCCTCGATGCCGGCGATCTTGTCGATCTTGGTGCCGGCATAGGGATGGACGAGCTCGTCGATGGCGCGCCGGAAGGCGCGGGCGTTGCCGAGCAGGGTGGTGATGTCGCGGAACAGGATGCCCGGCTTCGGGTAATCCGGGATGGTGCGGATCGCGCCGAGCAGCGTGGCTTCGAGGGAGGCGTTCATCGGAGCATTCCTGTGGGTCGCGATTCCTTAGCCCGCTATCGGCGGGGACGGAAGCCGTGGCGTCCGGATCGCCGCCCGCGCCTAGGCGAAAAACAAAAGGGCGCCCGACGGCGCCCTCTGGATCTCGCATCGTAACGGTATCAGTGCGGAACCGCCGACCAGACCTTGCGCTTGGTCAGGTAGAGCAGGCCGGCGAAGATGATCAGGAAGGCCAGCACGCTCAAGCCCGTCTGCTTGCGCTCGGCGAGGTGCGGCTCGGCCGCCCACATCAGGAACGCCGAGACGTCGCGCGAATACTGGTCGAGCGTCTCCGGCGAGCCGTCGTCATAGGTGACCTGGCCGTCGGTCAGCGGCTTGGCCATCGCCAGCGACTTGCCGGCGATGAAGTACGGGTTGTAGTGCGTGCCGGCGGCGATCTCCATGCCGGCCGGCGGCTGCTCGTCATAGCCCATCAGCAGCGAGTGGATATAGTCCGGCCCGTTCTCCGCATACATGGTGAAGATGTCGAAGATGAAGGTCGGGAAGCCGCGCTCGACGCCACGCGCCTTGGCGAGCAGCGACATGTCCGGCGGAGCCGCGCCGCCGTTGGACGCGGCGGCAGCCTCGTCGTTGGCGAAAGGCGGCGGGAAATAGTCGGACGGCAGGGCCTTGCGGGTGAACATCTCGCCATCGGCGTTCGGGCCGTCGGTGACTTCGTACTCCGCCGCGAACGCCTTGACCTGGGCATCCGAGTAGCCGAGCTCCTCGAGCGTCCGGAAGGCGACCAGCTTCATCGAATGGCAGGCCGAGCAGACCTCCTTGTAGACCTTGAGGCCGCGCTGCAACTGCCCCTTGTCGTATTTGCCGAACGGGCCGGCGAACGACCAGTCCATTTCATGCGGCTTGTGGATCGGAAAATGCGTCGGCTCGGCCGCGTTGTGCGCTTCCTCAGCCGCGAGGGCGGCGCCACCGGAAACGGCGGCGGCGATGCCGAGGGCGGCCAGCCCCTTGAGAACCCTGTTCATGCGGAAAGTCCCTCTCACGATTCTCTCGGGCGTCTCAGAGCTTGGTTTCCGGCGCGGCGGCCGCACCGGCCGGATGGGCGGAGCCGCCCTTGTTCTTGGCCAGCACCGCCTCGGTGATCGAGTTCGGCAGCCGGCGCGGCGTCTCGATCAGGCCGAGGACCGGCATGATGACGATGAAGAACGCGAAGTAGTAGAGCGTCGCGATCTGCGCCATGACGACATAGGTGCCTTCGGCCGGGCGCGATCCGAGCCAGCCGAGGAAGATCGCGTCGATGACGAAGATCCAGAAGAACAGCTTGAACCACGGGCGGTAGACCGCCGAGCGGACCTTCGACGTGTCGAGCCAGGGCACCACGAACAACACGGCGATCGCGCCGAACATGGCCAGCACGCCGCCGAGCTTGGAGTCGATCGGGCCGATGTTGAAGGTGATGGCGCGCAGGATCGCGTAGAACGGCAGGAAGTACCATTCCGGAACGATATGCGACGGCGTCTTCAGCGAATTGGCGACGATGTAGTTGTCGGGGTGGCCGAGATAGTTCGGCATATAGAAGATGAAATAGGCGAAGACGGCCAGGAACACGACCATCGCGAAGCCGTCCTTGACGGTCGCATAGGGCGTGAACGGCACGGTATCCGTCTTCGACTTGATCTCGATGCCGGTCGGATTGGTCTGGCCGGTGACGTGCAGCGCCCAGACGTGCAGCACCACGACGCCGGCGATCATGAACGGCAGCAGGTAGTGCAGCGCGAAGAAGCGGTTCAGCGTCGGATTGTCCACGGCGAAGCCGCCGAGCAGCAACTGCTGGATCCAGTCGCCGACCAGCGGGATCGCGGTGAAGAAGCCGGTGATGACGGTGGCGCCCCAGAAGCTCATCTGGCCCCACGGCAGAACGTAGCCCATGAAGCCCGTCGCCATCATCAAAAGGTAGATGATGCAGCCGAGGATCCACAGGAGCTCGCGCGGCGCCTTGTAGGAGCCGTAATAGAGGCCGCGGAAGATGTGCAGGTAGACGGCGACGAAGAAGAACGAGGCGCCGTTGGAGTGCATGTAGCGCAGCAGCCAGCCGGAATTCACGTCGCGCATGATCTTCTCGACCGAGCCGAAGGCGAGCTGCGTGTCGGCCGCATAGTGCATGGCGAGCACGATGCCGGTGATGATCTGCGCCACCAGCATGATCGAGAGGATGCCGCCGAAGGTGTAGGCGTAGTTCAGGTTGCGCGGCGTCGGATACGCCACGAAGGAATCGTACATGAGCCGCGGCAGCGGCATGCGTGCGTCGATCCAGCGTTCGATGCCCGTCTTGGGCGTATAGGTCGAGTGTCCACCGCTCATCATTTGCCCCCAGACAGTCTCAACCGATGCGGATCTTGGTATCGGACAGGAAGGTGAAAACCGGCACGGCCAGGTTCTGCGGCGCCGGGCCTTTGCGGATGCGGCCGGCCGTGTCGTAGTGCGAGCCGTGGCACGGGCAGAACCAGCCGCCGAAATCGCCCTGCTGGCCGAGCGGCACGCAGCC
>JAHBYY010000081.1 GCA_019635715.1 Rhizobiaceae bacterium
CGACCCCCAGATTCGTAGTCTGGTGCTCTATCCAGCTGAGCTACGGGTGCGTGGAGCGGTGCCTTTACGGGCAGTCGCACAGGCGCGCAACCCCCTATTTCGGCTTTGTGACGGGCGCGCAGGACGACCGGCGGCGCGCCGCGTCGAGTTCGCCGATTTCCGACGGTTCCTTGAGCAAAAGGTGGATCAGCGCGATGCCGCGATCATGGCCGACACGCACCACTTCGGCGCCCGGCGGGACCGTTTGGCCTTCGCGCGCGAGGATGATTCGATAGGGCTGGCCGCCCGCCTCGACATCGTTGCGCACGAAGACGACGTCGGTCGCGCCGTCGAAGATGCTGAGCGAGCTGTAGCGGTCCGGCACCGGCACGACGTCGATCGCGAGCGGTCCCGCCGACAGGTCGAACGCGCAGCTCGAATAGGCGAGATCGGGGCTCGGGCGGACGACGGGCTGGCGCTCGGGCGTCGCGAGATTGCCATAGGACATGCGGTTGATGCCGCTCTGCCCCAGCCGGTCGATCGCGACATTCATCAGGCCGTGGGGAATATAGCCGATCGCTGCCCAGGCGCTGGCCGCCGCGACGACGAGGCCGGCGGCGAGAGGACCAAGCCAGGCGCGCATCTCAGCACCCCTCCTTGACGATCGCAGGCAAAGCGGCCTGCGCGGGCGCAGCGCGGAACGCCGGTCCGGGGTTGTACATGCGCAGCGTCAGGTGGAAGCGCTGGCCTCTGGTCCCCGGCAACCAGGCGCCATCGGCGGGCCTGTCGGGCGCGATGGTCACGCGCCATTCGCCCGCCTCGTCGGTCGTGACATTGGCGCCGTTGACCGACCAGATATTCGCATCGTTCGCGACCAGATAGCCCGCCTCGTCATAGACGGTGACGCTCCACCAGCGCGCGTCGAGCGCCTGACCCGACAGGCTGTAGCGGCAATCGCCGTCGAACGGCGCGCCCGCGGCGTCGCTCTTTGCCGACCAATAGACAGTTTCCTTCGCGGGCAGCGCGAGCAGCCCGCCGCGTGCCACCCGCGCGCGGGTCAGCATATCGGTCGCCTTGGTTCCGTAACCAAGCGAGGTCGACCAAGGACCGTTGTGAATCCCGCCACCGCCGAACCCGTTGCCGGTCAGCGCCCACGCCGCGCCGAGCCCCACCGCCAAGCCGCCCACCAGGGTGATCGCATAGCGGTGCCAGCTCTTCATCGCGTCCTACCCCCGTTTGAGCGCCGCCTGGGCTGCCGCCAGACGTGCGATGGGCACACGGTAAGGCGAGGCGCTGACATAGTCGAGGCCGGTCTTTTCGCAGAAATGGATGCTCGGCGCATCACCGCCATGCTCGCCGCAAATGCCGAGCTTGACTGCGGGGCGCGTCGCACGCCCGCGGTCGGCGGCGATCTCGATCAACTGGCCGACGCCCTCGACATCGAGGCTGACGAAGGGGTCGGTGACGAAGATGCCCTTGTCGACATATTGCGTCAGGAAGCGGCCCGCGTCGTCGCGGCTGATGCCGATCGTCGTCTGGGTGAGATCATTGGTGCCGAAGCTGAAGAATTCGGCCGCCTCCGCGATCTCGCCCGCCATCAACGCGGCGCGCGGCAGTTCGATCATCGTGCCGGTCAGGTACTCGATCTCGGCACCCGCCTCCTTCATGACCTCGGCGGCGACGGCATCGATGCGCGCCTTGACGAAGTCCAGCTCGGTCTTCAGCCCGACCAGCGGCACCATGATCTCCGGCACGACCGGGCTGCCGGTCCTTTCGGCCGCCTCGATCGCCGCTTCGAAGATGGCGCGGGCCTGCATCTCGGCGATCTCCGGATAGGAGACGGCGAGACGGCAGCCGCGATGGCCGAGCATCGGGTTGAACTCGTGCAGCGCCTCGGTGCGATGGCGCAGCGTGTCGGCGCTGACGCCGAGCACGCCCGCGACTTCGGCAATCTCGGCATCGGTCTTCGGCAGGAATTCGTGCAGCGGCGGATCGAGCAGGCGGATCGTGACGGGCAAACCCGCCATGATCTCGAACAGTTCGACGAAATCCGAGCGCTGCATCGGCAGCAGCTTGGCGAGGGCGGCGCGGCGTCCGGCTTCGTCGGCGGCCAGGATCATCTCGCGCATGGCGACGATGCGGTCGCCGTCGAAGAACATGTGCTCGGTGCGGCAGAGCCCGATGCCCTCGGCGCCGAAGGAGCGCGCCATGCGGGCGTCGGCCGGCGTCTCGGCATTGGCGCGCACCTTCATGCGACGCGCCGTGTCGGCCCATTGCATGATCGCGGCGAAATCGCCCGACAGCTCCGGCTGCAGCATGGCGACGCGGCCCTTCAGCACCTGTCCGGTGCCGCCGTCGATGGTCACCACGTCGCCCTTCCCGAGCGTCTGGCCGGCCGCCACCAGCGTGCCGGCGCGGGTGTCGACGCGCAGCGTGCCGGCGCCCGAGACGCAGGGCTTGCCCATGCCGCGCGCCACCACCGCGGCATGGCTGGTCATGCCGCCGCGCGTCGTCAAGATGCCTTCGGCGGCGTGCATGCCGTGGATGTCCTCGGGGCTGGTCTCGACGCGCACCAGGATGACCTTGCGGCCGGCCTTGCGCGCATCCTCGGCCTCGGCCGAGGAGAAGACGATCTCGCCGGTCGCCGCCCCCGGCGAAGCCGGCAGGCCGTGGCCGATGACCTCGCGCTTCGCCTTCGGGTCGATGGTCGGGTGCAGAAGCTGGTCGAGCGAGGCGGGATCGATGCGCGCGACGGCCTCCTGCCGCGTGATCAGGCCCTCATTGGCCATGTCGACGGCGATCTTCAGCGCCGCCTTGGCGGTGCGCTTGCCGGAGCGCGTCTGCAGCATCCAGAGCTTGCCGCGCTCGATGGTGAATTCGAGGTCCTGCATGTCGCGGTAGTGCCGTTCCAGGCGCTCGCAGATCGCGGTGAAGGCGGCGAACGCCTCGGGCATCAACTTCTGCAGCGACGGGCGGTCGGAGCCGGCATTGATGCGCGCCTTCTCGGTGATGTTCTGCGGGGTGCGGATGCCAGCCACCACGTCCTCGCCCTGGGCGTTGACCAGGAACTCGCCGTACAGCGCCTTCTCGCCGGTCGAGGGGTTGCGGGTGAAGGCGACGCCGGTGGCCGAGGTGTCGCCCATATTGCCGAAGACCATCGCCTGGACGTTGACTGCCGTACCCCAGCTCTCCGGAATATCGTGGAGGCGGCGGTAGGTGATGGCGCGGGCGTTCATCCAGGACGAGAATACCGCGCCGATCGCCCCCCAGAGCTGTTCCTGCGGATCCTGCGGGAAGTCGCGATCGAGCTCCTCGCTGATCCTCGCCTTGTAGAGGGCGATGATCTGCTTCCATTGATCGGCCGTGAACTCGGTGTCGAGTTCGTAGCCGAGGCGGGCCTTCTCGTCCTCCAGGATCTCCTCGAACACCTCGTGGTCGAGGCCGAGCACCACGTCGCTGTACATCTGGATGAAGCGGCGATAGCTGTCCCAGGCGAAACGCTGGTCGCCGGACTCGCGCGCCAGCGCCTCGACGGTCTCGTCGTTCAATCCCAGGTTGAGAACAGTGTCCATCATGCCCGGCATGGAGGCGCGCGCCCCTGACCGGACCGAGACGAGCAAAAGGCTGGCGGGATCGCCAAAGCGGCGGCCGGCGATCCGCCCGATCTCCGCCAGCGCCGCCTCGACCTGCGCGGTCAGTTCCGCCGGGTAGGCGCGGCCGCCGGCATAGTACCAGTTGCAGGCGGCGGTGGTGATGGTGAAGCCGGGCGGCACCGGCAGGCCGAGGCTGCACATCTCGGCGAGATTGGCGCCCTTGCCGCCGAGCAGCTCGCGGTCGCCGGCACGCCCCTCGGCGTTTCCGTCGCCAAAGGTGTAGACCCATTTGGTCATCAGATTCTCCCGGCTTAAGGCGGTTCCTGGGCTTGCCTGAAGGCAGCGATAAGATGCTGCACTGCGAAAGGCAAGCGACGGCAAAGCGCCCGAACCGCTTCAATCGATTCGATCTTCCGGGCCCGGCGACACTTGAATTTCTTCGGCATCCGATCTAGAACATAACAAGAACATATGGGATGAGGCCATGCGGATCACCGGCAAGATCGACTATCTCGAAATGCCCGCGCGCGGCAGCACGCTGGACGGAGTGAAGGCATTCTACAGCGCAGCCTTCGGCTGGACGTTCACCGACTACGGCCCGACCTATGCGGCCTATTCCGAAGGGCTCGACGGCGGCTTCGACGCCGAGCCGGAGGGCGATACCGTCAAGCCATTGCCGGTGCTGTTCTCGACCGATTTGGAGGCCTCGCTCGAGGCGGTCGAAACCGCCGGCGGGCGCATCGTCAAGCCGATCTTCGCCTTCCCGGGCGGCCGCCGCTTCCATTTCGTCGATCCCGCCGGCAACGAATTGGCGGTCTGGGCGGAATAGCCGAGACGGCTCCACATCCTTGGGCCGGCGTCAGGCAGCGTCGGAGACAGGACTGGCCCTAGCCTTGCCTTTCAGGCAATGCGATGAGCCGGTGGGCCAGCAGGACAGGACATCGATGCCGCTTCCGACACCCTATCTCGCCGCGAAGACGCTCACCGTGGTCAAGCCGATCGACACGGCGGGGGCGCCGCGCATCGTCAATCTGGGGCTCAACGAAAGCTGGCTCGGTCCGGCGCCGGGGGCCGCCGAGGCGATCCGCGAGGCGGCGGGACGCGTTCATCGCTACAACGATCCGGGCTGCACGGCCATGCGGGCGGCGATCGGGCGCCAGTTCGGGCGCGACCCGGCCCGCATCGTCTGCGGCAACGGCTCGGAAGAGCTGCTCGACGCGATCGGCCGGGTCTATGCCAGGGCCGGCGACGAGATCCTGTTTCCCGCCTGTTCCTTCCTGCAGTTCTCCATCGTCGCCTACAGGATCGGCGCCAAGGCGGTCGAGGCGCCGCTCGCGGCGAATTTCGGCGTGGATGTCGATGCGCTGCTTGCCGCGGTGACGCCGGCGACCCGGATCGTCTTCGTCGCCACGCCCAACAACCCGACCGGCGTCAACGTGCCGTCGGCCGACCTGGCGCGACTGTCGAAGGAACTGCCGTCGCACATCGTGCTGGTCATCGACAGCGCCTATGCCGAATATGTCGACCCTGCGGAGGGCGAGGCCGCCCTGGCGCTCGCCGACCGGCACGCCAACGTCGTCGTCACCCGCACCTTCTCCAAGGCCTACGGACTGGCCGCGGCGCGCGCCGGCTGGGCCTATGCGCAAGCCGAGATGATCGCGGCGCTGAACAATGTGCGCGGCATCGGCAACGTCAACGGGCTGGCGCAGGCCGCGGCGACGGTCGCGGTCGGCCATCCGGACTTCGCGGCCCGGGTGCGCAAGGAGACGGCGCGCGAGCGCGACCATCTGGAACGCGGCCTCGTCGCACTGGGTTTCGAATGCGCACCGAGCTCCGCCAATTTCGTGTTCGCCCGGCTGGTCGGCGCCCCGGAAGGCTGGGCGCAGCAGGTTGTGCGCCGGCTGGCCAAGAAGGGCTTCATCATCCGGTCCAACGAGGATTATCGCCTGCCCGACTGGCTGCGCATCACGGTCGCAGCGCGTGCCGATCTCGACGAATTCCTGGCGCTGATGGCGGCCGAGGTCGGCTCGAACGAGGGCCGTTCCGCGACGGCCGGCTGAATGCGCACCGCCACCTGGTGGAGACGACAAGACCGGACGGATCGCGTGCCGCCCGACCCGGACAACTCGCATGCCTGCGACAGTCCGAATGCAGCCGATTGCGCTTCGCCGGCAGTCTGCCTATAAGGCGGCGTTTCCGGCGCAAGCGCCGGCTGCTGGGGCGTAGCCAAGCGGTAAGGCAGCGGTTTTTGGTACCGCCATTCCCTGGTTCGAATCCAGGCGCCCCAGCCAGTCCTTTTTTTCGTTGTGTTTAATATACTTAGGCGATAGTCAAAAGTCGCAGCCGGAACAGTTTCCGGCGTCGCCAACCTTATCATCTTAGCTATGGTAGCGTCATCACCCGCGCGCCTCGCTTACGTCAGCCGACGGATCAGCGCATCGGAAAGCAATTGCGTTTGAAATGCCTGACGTCACAAACTCATCCTCTAGCGATCAGGCAAAAATCTCTTTCGTTTCTGATGGATTCGCACATGCTAGGTCACCGTGAGCTAAGCTGCCAATATCTAACCGAAATAAGAGGCGCGTTGTGAGTGGGCCGGGTCCATCAATCAGTCTAATTGATCTAGGGTCGTTGGCAGAGCCCGCAGTGGTGCTGATTAATAGAGTTGCGGATGCAATAGGTGGCATTGCGCGGCCCGCACAGATCAGGAGAGTTGCTGCTGCCGAGCACGATGCAAAGATACTTGGAGCAAAGGCTGACATCGAAATTGAGCGTCTAAGAATACTCGCACAGAGAGAATTGACAGAGTTCGAGCAACGCGGCGTTCTCCGCCGCATCCAGCAAGATGGAATAGAACAAGCCTCCATAGAAGCAGTTTTGGTTAAAGCCATTCCTCTCGTCGAGGAGCATGCTGCTCCAGACAAAATGGAGGAGGATTGGATAAGACATTTTTTCGATCGGGCGCGGTTAATCTCAAACGACGAAATGCGGGAAATTTGGGCAAGAATATTGGCAGGAGAGGCCAATTGCCCAGGAAGTTTCTCAAAGAGAAATTTAAGCATAATCTTCAATATTGATATGATAACCGCTCAATTGTTTGCCGAATTGATGATTTATAGATGGAAGATTGATGATAGCAGCATAATAGTCGCTAAAGATAATAGATTTAATAGATATTCTCAAAAGCTAAATTTCGACGCAATACTGATTTTAGAGCAAGCGGGGCTTATCCGCTATGATTATGACGGATTATTTGGTGGAAGTTATCAGATTAGTGGACGTGGTAAAAAATTGATTTACAATGGCGCATTAATAGATCTTCCTGAGAATATTGTGTCCATACGAGTCGGATGCGTCCTCCTCACCAAATCAGGTCAAGAGATTTCAAAAGTATGCGAAGCTATCGGGAACCGAATTTACATGGTCGATTGTTACAAGATATTTCGTAAGAGCGGCATAGAAATAGATGACCATAATGTTTCTGAACAATTTTGCCTTGAGATATCGAAGATGTCGGAATATGTTGACGGATCCGTTGATAAGGACGAATCTAGTGAGGACCATAGGCCCGATTAGATGGGGCAGCAAACCATCTAGCGGGATGCGGAGCCGTCGGGCTTCGACAGACCCAAACTCCTGATCATTCGACTGGATCGAAGTTTGGTCGAAAGTGGCGCGATTGGCCGGGTAGCAGGTGAAAAGCCGCAACCCTCCTGCGCCTCCACAATCAGATCATGACGCGGCTGCGCGCGGCCTATATTGTCTAATAAGGCGTTTTTTACTTTCCAATATTGTTTCGCAGCGCCTGCGCCCGATGCCCTCACGCCGGGCACGCATAAAGATCGGTCTCGCTGTGATAGGCGTCGTGGTGGCCGAGGAAGAAGCGGTAGTCGGGCAGTTGCTCCTTCAGCCAGAGCGGTATTTTGAACAGGTCGGTCTTGCGGTGATAGATGCTGACCTGCAGCTTTGGTCGCAAGCGGCGGATCGTCTCCAGCCCGCCTTGCAGCGCCGCCATCTCAAAACCTTCGACGTCGAGGCTGATCAATCCCCTGCCGTTCAGCTCGTGGTCGGCGGCGAGCTGATCGATGGTGGTGAGCTTGACCGACATGCCGCCATCCTCGGCGATGCGCGACGATCCGCCCTGGCCACCGCGGAACCTGGTCGTGCCGGGTGCGTCCGAGAGCGCCGTGTGGACGGCCCGCACCCGCGCCATCGACGAGGTGGTCAGCAGTCCCTTGGCGGTGATGGTCGCGAAGTTGAAGGGGTCCGGCTCGACCGCGATCACCTTGCCGGCGCGACCTGCCTCCCGGGCGAACTGGAAGGAGGTCGCGCCATTGGCCGCGCCGCCGTCGATCACCCAGTCGCCGGGCTCGGTCTTCACCTTGGGATGGCGGTATTCGGGATAGGTGGCGATGCGCAGATAGCCGTGGTTGCCGGTGACGCGGTGGCGGATGACCGAGGCCAGCGTGACGACGCTTTCCTTGTCGGCCAGCAGGCCCGCCAGTGCCTCGAGGTCGCGGCGGTAGCGCTTGTAGTAGTTGCGGTCGTCGCGCAGATGCTTGAAGGCGGGGTCGGTGGCGAACCAGACGTCACGAATGCCGCCCAGCGCCAGCGCCACGGCCTTGCGGCGCGGATGGGCGCCGTAGACGACGACGTCGAAATCGGCGCGCACCCTGACATGGCGGATGTCGACGGCGTTGGCCGGCGCCGCGCCGCGCGGCGCACCCTCGATGATGAGGTGCTCCGGCGGCCGGCCTGCGACGTCCTCGAACCAGGCGGCGGCGGCGTCCGTCTCGTCCGGATAGCAATAGACCGCCGCCTTGGCGATCGTCGCGCGGGGGTCGTAGACGCCGCGGTAGAGCCGCGAAACCAGCACATTGGTGGACAGAACAGTCAAGACGCAACCCCATGATCGGCCTTCTTCTTAAGCCGGCGAAGGGTCGGTGCAAAGGGTCGGCGGCGCGGCGGCGGCTGTCGCTATCCCGCCTCGCGCAGGCTTTCCGCGACCTGGAGATCCACGGAGACGAGCTGGCTGACGCCCTGCTCGGCCATGGTGACGCCGAACAGGCGGTCCATGCGCGCCATGGTGATCGGATTGTGGGTGATGATGACGAAGCGGGTGTCGGTGGTGCGCGCCATCTCGTCCATCAGATTGCAGAAGCGCTCGACATTGTGATCGTCGAGCGGCGCGTCGACCTCGTCGAGGACGCAGATCGGCGCCGGATTGGTCAGAAAGACGGCGAAGATCAGCGCCATCGCCGTCAGCGCCTGCTCGCCGCCCGACAGCAGCGTCATGGTCTGCGGCTTCTTGCCGGGCGGTCGCGCCAGGATCTCCAGGCCGGCCTCCAGCGGATCGTCGGACTCGACGAGCTGAAGTTCGGCCGTGCCGCCGCCGAACAGATGGCCGAACAGCCGGCGGAAATGCTCATCGACGGCGGTGAACGCCGCGAGAAGTCGCTCCCGACCCTCGCGGTTGAGGCTCTGGATCGCCTGCCGGAGCTTGCGGATCGCCTCCAGCACGTCCTCACGCTCGGAAACGATCGTCTCGAGGCGCACGACGAGATCGCGCTGCTCCTCCTCGGCACGAAGGTTGACGGCGCCGAGCCGCTCGCGCTCGACCTTCAGCCGGTCGACCTGGCGCTCGACCTCGCCGATTTCCGGGGGCGGCGCGTCGGCCTCCAGGCCCGTCAGCCGGATGACCTGGTGCGGCGGCGTGTTCAGCTTGTCGCGGATGCGCGCCTCGATTTCGGCGCGACGTTCGTCGGCGGCGGTCAGACGCTCCTCGGCGCGGCCGCGCTCCTCGCGGCTGGCGGCGAGCGCCTGGAGCGCCTCGCTTGCGGCGCGGTCGAGCACCACCTGCCGGTTCTCCGCGTGCTGCAGCGTGTCGGCGGCCTGCCTACGAGCCTCGTCGGCGCCCGAAAGCTGCGACAGCAGCGCGCGGCGGCGCGCCTCGATCTCGTCGGGCGTATCGGCGATCGACAGGCGCTCGGCCTCGATCTCTGCGCCACGTTCGGCAAGGGCCCCGATCTGCGCTTCGGCGTCGCGGGCGCGCGCCTGCCAGCGCTCGCGCTCGCCGGCGATCGCCTGAAGACGCCGGGCGCGTAGCGCCGCTTCGCGCAGGAAGGCCTCCAGGGCGGTTCGACATTCGGCCTGTACGGCGCGGTCGCGGGCCTGGGCGCGCGCCGCTTCATCCAGCTTCATCTGCAGAGCGGCGAGATCGGGCGACGCCGTTCGCGCCGCCGCCGCCGCCGTGCGGGCCTGCCCGGCGTCCGCGAGTTCGGCGTCGAGCCGCGCCTGCGCTTCGTCGAGCGCGGCGCGGCGCAGCGACAGTTCGCCGGCGGCGCGTTCCGCTCGCGCCAGCGCGTCGCGCGCCTCGCCGAGCGCGCGCTGCGCGGCGCGCCAGCCGTCGCGCGCGGAACGTTCCGCATCGACGCCGGCACGGACGGCCGACTCGGCACCGGCGAGCGCCTGTTCGGCGGCGCGACCGCGCTCGCCGGCCCGGCGGCTCTCGGCGTCGAGTTCGGCGAGGCGGTTCTTCTGGACGAGACGCTGCGCCGCGGCGGTCGGCGCGTCGGCGCTCGCCACGAACCCATCCCAGCGCCACAGGGCGCCCTTGCGGCTCACCAGCCTCTGCCCGGTCTTCAGGAGGGGCTGGAGGCGCGGACCGTCGACCTCCCCGACGACGCCGATCTGCGCCAGCCGGCGCGCCAGCGCGGCGGGAGCGCGGGAGACGGAGGCCAGGCTGACGACGCCGTCCGGCAGGGCCGGATCGCCGGCAGCCGCCGGCAGGTCGATCCAATGGGCCGGCGCGGCCGTGTCGAGCGAGGCGTCCAGGTCGTCGCCGAGCGCGGCCCCGAGCGCCGTCTCGTAGCCGCGTTCGACGCCGACCTGCTCGACCACCGAAGCGAAGCGGCCGGTCCGTCCCGCCTCGAGAATGCGGACCAGCGTCCGCGCCTCGGTCTCGATGCGGGCCAGCGCGCCGCGCGCCTCCTGCACGGCGGGGCGCGCCGCCGCCTCGGCGGCGCGGGCCCTGCCAACCTCGCCTTCGGCGGCCACAGCGGCATGTTCGGCGGCCTCGGCGGCATCGGCCGCGCTTTCGACGGCGCGCCGCTTGTCGGCGGGATCGGCCAGCGACGCGGCGCGCAGCGCCAGCTCTTCCGCCTCGCGGGCGATTTCGGCCCTCTGGCGGGCGATGCGGCCATGGCGTTCGTCGGCCTCCCTCAGCGCACGCTCGAGCTGGGAGATCGCCGCGACGGCCGCGGCGCGCTCGGCGGTGATCGCCGACAGCGCCGCTTCGGCGGCGGTGGCGACGCCTCCGGCCCGCTCGACCTCGTCGCGCAATGCCGCCTCGCGGGCATCGGCGCCGTGATCTTCCGCCGTCAGCGCCGCCTGCTCGGCGCCGAGCCGCTGCAGCAGCCCGGCATTGTCGTCCAGCATGGCCCGCTCGCGGGCCGCATCCGCCGAAAGCTGCTCCAGCCGGCGGTCGAGTTCGGCCTGGCGGGCGCGGATGCGCGCGGCTTCCTCGTCGAGCTGGGTGCGGGCGATCGACAGGCGCTGGAAGGCCGCGCCGGCGGCCGCGGACTTTTCGCGCAATGCCGGCAGGTGATGCGCCCCCACCGCCTGCGCCTTGGCGGCCTCCATCTGCGCGGCGGCGCGTTCGGCGACACGCGAGGTCGCGGCCGCCAGCGCGGACTGCGCCTCGCCCTCCTGCACCTTGGCGGCGACCCAGCGCAGGTGCAGCAGCGTCGCCTCGGCCTTGCGGATGTCGGCGGACAGGTTCTTGAAGCGCGCCGCCTGGCGGGCCTGGCGCTTCAGGCTCTCGATCTGCGATTCCAGCGCGCCGACGACATCGTCGAGCCGCTCGAGATTCTGCTCGGCGGCGCGCAGGCGCAGATCGGCCTCATGCCGGCGGGTATGCAGGCCGGAGATGCCGGCGGCCTCCTCGAGCAGGGCGCGGCGCGCCTGCGGCTTGGCCTGGATCAGTTCGCCGATGCGCCCCTGTCCGACCATCGACGGCGACCGGGCGCCGGTCGACTGATCGGCGAAAAGCAACTGAACGTCACGCGCCCGCGCCTCCCTGCCGTTGATGCGGTAGACCGAGCCGGCCTCGCGCTCGATGCGGCGCGACACCTGCAACTCGTCCGCGTCGTTGAACGGCGCCGGCGCGGTGCGATCGCTGTTGTCGAGGAAGAGCGTGACTTCGGCGGTGTTGCGCGCCGGCCTCGTGCCCGAGCCGGAGAAGATGACGTCGTCCATGCCGGAGGCGCGCATGTTCTTGTAGGAGCTTTCGCCCATCACCCAGCGCAGCGCCTCGACGAGGTTCGACTTGCCGCAGCCGTTGGGGCCGACGATGCCGGTCAGCCCCTTCTCGATGATGAACTCGCCGGGTTCGACGAAGGATTTGAAGCCGAGCAGCCGGATCCGGTTGAACTTCATGGCGTCAGCCGAGGCGGCACGCGGACGCGCCGCTGAACTACGGCAGGCCGCAGACAGGTCTCAGAGCAGGCTGTCGATGATGGCGGAAGCCTCTTCAACCGACAAAGCCCCCTTGTACTGCTTGCCGTTGATGAAGAAGGTCGGCGTCGAGTCGACCTTGAACTCGTCGGCGCCACGTGTGCGTACCGATCTGATCTCATCCAACAGCTTCTGGTCGGTCAAGCAGGACTCGAACTTCTCCTGTGTAAAACCGGCCAGCTTGGCGATCTGGAGCAGCGCGTCGCGGGCATTCTCGGCGCCGGCCCAGCTCTGCTGCTGCTTGAACAGCACGTCGACCATCGGAAAATAGTTGTCGCCGGAACAGCGGGCCAGCATGAAGCCGGCCTCGGCGCGCGGATCGAAGGGGAACTCGCGCAGGATCAGCCGAACCTTGCCGGTGTCGATGTACTTGGTCTTGATCTCGGGCAGCGTAGTCTCGTGGAAGTGGGCGCAGTGCGGGCAGGTCATCGAGGCGTATTCGACCATGGTGACCGGCGCATCGGCCTTGCCGATGACCATGTCCGGCAGGGAACCCGGCTCGAGCAGCTTGGCCATGTCGACGGTTCCGGACGCCTCAGGCACGGCGGCCGGCTGTGCCGGAGCCGGGGTGGCCGGCGCCGCGGGTGCCGGTTCGGCCGGCGCGACAGCTTCTTCCTTCCCGGAATCGCTGCAGGCGGCCAGCGCCAGGGCGGCGGGGATGGCAGCCATCGACAGGAGGGCGGTTCGGCGGGACAGAGTCCGGTACATCATGGTCACCTGGTAGGCCGCGAACGGCGTTGAGGAGGTCAAGAAGAGCAAGAGTTGCCGCGAAATAAGGCATCGGCGGCGGCATTCCAAGCGCCATCGCGCCGCAGTCCTTCACGTTAACGAGATTTTCGGCCGGCTCCTCCAGCTATTTCCGGCGCGAACCGATGACGGCTGCCCCCAGACGCTCCAGCGCGGCGCGCAGTTGCTCGTCCTCGATGGACGCGACCTTGCCGGCCACTTCGCGCGTCTCGTCGGGTCGCAGCGCACGCGGGCGAGGCCGTTCCCGGCGCACGTCGGCGGACACCGGCTTCTGCACGATGCGGATGCGATCCACCGCGTCGAAGCCGAGGAAGGCGTTGATGCGGCCGATGACCTCGCCCGTCTCGTGCTGGAGGTGCAGCGCGGCAAGGCCCTCGCAGGCGACGACCAGCGTGGCGGCCCGGAACGGATCGTCCTCGCCGGCGCGTCGCGGCCATTGCAGCTTCTCCGGCCGGGAGCGGGGCGCCAGGCGCGGACCGACGATCTCCTCCCAGGATTGCAGCAGGCCGATGGAGATGCCGCTGCGCTTGCGCAGCACCGGATCGAGCAGACGCGCCGCGATGTCGCTGACGGGCACGGGATTGCCCGCGGGCCTTTTCCCTGCCATGTCGCTCTCCCACATCCCGGCCGAAGCCAATCTCAAGCCATGAATCCGCGTTGATGGCAACCGATACGATCGCCGCCCGCCTGCTCGCCTGGTACGACGCGCACCATCGCGACCTGCCGTGGCGCGTCGCGCCTCCGGCGCTGAAAGCCGGCCGGCAGCCGGACCCCTATCGCGTCTGGCTGTCGGAAATCATGCTGCAGCAGACAACGGTCGAAGCGGTGAAACCCTATTTCGCGGCGTTCACCGCGACATGGCCCGACGTCGCTTCCCTGGCAGCGGCATCGGCCGAAGACGTCATGCGCGCCTGGGCCGGCCTCGGCTATTACTCGCGGGCCCGCAACCTCAAGGCCTGCGCCGAGCAGGTCGCCAACAGCGGCGGCGCATTTCCCGACAGCGAGGCCGGGCTCCTGTCGCTGCCCGGCGTCGGTCCCTACACGGCCGCTGCGATCGCGGCGATCGCCTTCGGCCGACCGGCGGCGGTGATCGACGGCAATGTCGAGCGGGTCATATCTCGGCTGTTCGACATCCGGACGCCGCTGCCAGAGTCCAAGCCGGAAATCCGCGCGGCGCTGGAACCGCTGGTGCCACCCAATCGTCCCGGCGATTTCGCGCAGGCGACGATGGATCTCGGCGCGACGATCTGCACGCCGCGGCGGCCGCGCTGCATGCTCTGCCCGCTGCGCGAAGACTGCCGGGCCCTGAGCACCGGCGATCCGGAGCCGCTGCCGCTCAAGGCGCCGAAGGCCGAACGCCCGGCGCGGACCGGCGTCGCCTGGGTGGCGGTGCGGCCGGACGGCGCCATCCTGATGCGCACGCGCGAAGCCAAGGGACTGCTCGGCGGCATGACCGAAGTGCCCAATGCGGGATGGAGCGAGCGCACGGCGCCTGCCGTCGAGACCCCACCGCCGATCGCCGCGCGGTGGCGCAAGGCGGGTGCTATCGCCCATGTGTTCACCCATTTCTCGCTGTCGCTGGAGGTGCTTCACGGCGAGGTCGCGGATGTCGCCGCGCCGGCGGGCCACCGCTGGGTGCCTGCCCTTGCGGTACCCGGCGAGGCTTTGCCCACGGTGATGAAAAAGGCTATCGAGGCGGCCGTGCCGGGAGCGACCCGGAAACGGCCCGGCCGCCAAACCCCTGAAACGACAAGCCGGAACGACTGATGACCGAGATTCGCCATATCGTCTTCGACATCGGCATGGTGCTGATCCACTACGATCCCAACCTGCCCTATGCACGGCTGATCCCGGATGCCGAGGAGAGACGCTGGTTCTTCGAGAACGTCTGCACCCACGACTGGAACATCGAGCAGGACCGCGGCCGAAGCTGGGAAGAGGCCGAGGAACTGCTGATCGCCGAGCACCCGGCGCATGAGCACAACATCCGTGCCTTCCGGCGCCATTGGCACGAGATGCTCCCCTACCCGATCGACGGCTCGGTCGAGATCATGAACAGGCTGATCGCCGACGGCCGCGACGTCACCATGCTGACCAACTGGGCCTCCGACACCTTCGTCGAGGCTCAGAAACGGTTTACCTTCCTGGACAATCCGCGCGGCGTCACGGTCTCCGGCGTGGTAAGGCTGATCAAGCCGGATGCCAGGATCTACGACCTGCATGCCGGGACGTTCGGCCTGGATCCCGGCGCGACGCTGTTCATCGACGACAATCCGAAGAACGTCGATGCGGCACGCTCGGCCGGCTGGCGGGCGATCCACTTCACCAATCCGCCCGCGCTGAAGGCCGGGCTCGCCGAACACGGAATAGAAGCATGAAAAGCCAGTCAGCAGCACGCGCCGTTCCGGCGATCGTCGGAATCGTCGAACGCTACCACGCGGCCATCAACGCCCTCGACTTCAAATCCATCGAGAGCTTCTTCTCGGAGGAAGCAGTCTATGTCTCGGACGGCGTGGGGGTGCTGGAAGGACGCGAGGCCATCCTCGAAGGGTTTGCAACCTATTTCGCCGAGTATGGCGACCAGGTCTCGCGGGACGAGCTGATCGAGCCGGTCTCGGAGCGGGCCGTGCGCTCCGTATGGCGGTTGCAGGCGACCAGCGCCAGGACCGGCGACAGACTGGTACGCAACGGCGTCGAAACCGTCTTCCTCGACCGCGACGGGCTGATCGAGAAGATCATCGTGCGCGACAGGACTGCCGCGAACTCGGCCTGATCCGGCGGTCGACCTGGAAGTCGACGTGCCGGCTCAGCCGCCGGCGCGCTCCATGCCCAGCCTGGCGATGCGGCGCAACTCGTCGATGACGGTGAGACCGCCATTGCGCTCGTAGTGCCAGAAGGTCCAGCCGTTGCAGGCGTCCAGGCCCTGCACCTGGGCGCCGACCTTGTGGATCGAGCCGACGCGCTCGCCGGCGGCGATCGTGCCGTCGGGGCGCACCTTGGCGATCCAGCGGCGGCGCGAATCGTAGAGCATCGTGCCGGGCCGGACGATGCCGGCATCGATCAGGCTGACGAAGGCGACGCGCGGTTCGGCGCGCTTTCCGGCGAGGGCGCCGACATCCGCCTCGTCCATCGGCACAACCGCGTCGATCCGTTCGATCGCCGCATCGATATAGTCCTGCTCGCGCTCGACGCCGACGAAATGGCGGCCGAGCCGCCTGGCGACGGCGCCTGTCGTGCCGGAGCCGAAGAACGGGTCGAGGATGACGTCGCCTGCTTTGGTGGACGACAGCATGATGCGCGCCAGCAGGGCTTCCGGCTTCTGGGTCGGATGCAGCTTCTCGCCGCGCTCGTTCTTCAGCCGCTCCGAGCCGGTGCAGATCGGGAACAGCCAGTCGGAGCGCATCTGCACGTCGTCGTTCGCCGCCTTCAGCGAGTCGTAGTTGAAGGTATAGCCCTTCGCGTCGGCATCGCGCGACGCCCAGATCATCGTCTCATGGGCGTTCTGAAAGCGGCGGCCGCGGAAATTCGGCATCGGGTTGGTCTTGCGCCAGACGATGTCGTTGAGGATCCAGAAGCCGAGATCCTGCATGATGGCGCCGACCCGGAAGATGTTGTGATAGGAGCCGATGACCCAGATCGTGCCGTTCGGCTTCAGCACGCGGCGCGCCGCCAGCAGCCAGGCGCGGGTGAACGCGTCGTAGGCGCCAAAACTCTCGAACTGATCCCAATGATCGTCGACGGCGTCGACCTTGGACTGGTCGGGGCGGCGCAGGTCGCCGCTGAGCTGCAGATTGTAGGGCGGGTCGGCGAAGATCGCGTCGATCGACCGGGCCGGCAGACGCTCCAGCGCGGCGACGCAATCGCCCTTCAGGATGGTGTCGAGCCAGGGCGCCTTCCCCGACTGGATCGGCAAGTCTTCCGACGTCTGCACGGCCTGCATGATGATACCCGGATACGCATGACTGTTTACGCCCCGTTATGGTTACCGTTCGGCGTAAATATTCGATGAACCGGGCGCGGATTTGCGAGGCGGCGCCGATTGGTGTATCGGAGCGCCCTGCCTCTGGCGGGCCTCGCCCCGCAGCTCCTCGCCATTCCCCATCCGCCCACACCGGACGCCATGACCCAGCCTGCCCTCGTGATCTTCGACTTCGACGGAACCCTCGTGGATTCCGAGATCCTCGCGGCCCGAATCCAGGCCGACCTGCTGACGAAAGCCGGGCATGCGATCTCCGGCGAGGAACTCAGCGAGCGCTATGCGGGGCTGACCTTCAAGGACATCCTGCTGCGCGTCGAAGAAGTGTCGGAAGTTCCGCTCAGCGCCTCATTGATCGACGAGGCGGAGACCCTCGTCGACCGCAAGCTGCGCAGGGACGTGCAGGTGATCGAAGGCGCGGCGGCAGGGATCCTGGCCGCCGGCCCGCGCAAGTGCATCTGCTCCAATTCGCGCACCGAGCGCATCCGGTTCATGCTGGAGCGGACCGGCCTGGACCGGCATTTCGGCAGGCAGGAGGTGTTTTCCGCGCTGGAAACGCCGACCGGCAAGCCGAAGCCGGCGCCGGATGTTTTCCTGCATGCGGCCGCGCAATTCAACGCCGAGCCCGCCGCGACCTTCGTGGTCGAGGATTCGGTGCACGGCATCCACGCAGCCAAGGCGGCCGGCATGCGGGCGATCGGCTTCACCGGCGCGGCGCACTCCTATCCGGGCCACGCCGATGCGCTGACGGACGCCGGCGCAGAGACCGTGATCCGGCGCTGGGCGGATTTCCGCGGTGTGCTGGCAGCGCTTTCGGAATGGTCCGACGCGTGACCGCCGCCTACTCGGCGGCAGCCGTCTGCTTCTTCGGCGGACCCTCGTCATAGCCGGCATAGATGCGGATGCTGCGCAGGTCGGATTCGGCAATCGAGATGTTCGGATCGTTGAAGACGAACTGCGTGGCCGGCGCGCCGGGCGACAGCGTGACCTGATGCTTGTGCAGCTCCGAGTAGACGACGGCACTGCCCTGCACGACGGCGACGCGGATCGGCATCGTGAGGCTGCTGCCGGTGGCGGCGGGCCCGGGAACGACCTTGCCAGCCACCGCCACGGTGATCGCGACCATGCCGTTGTTGCGCTTGCAGGTGCGCGTCACGTCGGCGATCGAACTCTGGTAGATCAGCTTCTCGGGATCGTCCTGGCCGCCCTTGGCGTAATTGTTGAAATAGGCCGTGCCCTCGCGCAGCGAGACCGGCGGGCAGAAGCCGAGCAGGTCGCTCTGCTTGACCTTCTCGGCCGGCGGCGTGGCTGCATCATTGCCGACCTTCAGCGCGTCGCCCGACTGGCAACCGGCGACGGCGAGGATAAAGCCGGACAACAGCAGGCCCGGCATTGTTCGACGATAGGCCACGCGAAACTCCATGTGCTGCACTTCCCTCCAGCGAAGCAGATGCTCTATAGCAACGGCGCGACCGAATTGCGACCGGCCGCTTGGCGATTTGCACATGGCGCTCCGTGGCAGACGGACAGTCCAGGGAGCATCAGTCGATGAAGTATATCAGTACGCGCGGCCAGGCGCCCGACCTCGGCTTCTCGGATGCGGTGCTCACCGGGCTGGCCCGCGACGGCGGGCTCTACGTGCCGCAGACATGGCCGAGCCTGACGGCGGCCGAGATCCGCGAGCTGCGCGGGCTCTCCTATCCTGACATCGCCATCCGCGTGCTGACGCCCTTCCTGGGCGGCGAGATCGATGCCGTCACCTTCGAGCGCATCGTGCGCGAGGCCTACGCGACGTTCCGCCACGAGGCGGTGTGCCCGCTGGTGCAGCTCGGCGCGAATACCTTCGTGCTCGAACTCTTCCACGGCCCGACGCTCGCCTTCAAGGACGTCGCCATGCAGCTCATCGGACGGCTGATGGACCATATACTGACCGAGCGCGGCCAGCGCGCCACCATCACCGCCGCCACCTCCGGCGACACCGGCGGCGCCGCGATCGAGGCATTCGCCGGACGCGAGCGCACCGACATCTTCGTGCTGTTCCCCAACGGCCGCGTCTCGCCGGTGCAGCAACGCCAGATGACCACGTCGACGGCCGGCAACGTCCACGCGCTCGCCATCGAAGGAAATTTCGACGATTGCCAAACGCTGGTGAAGGAGATGTTCGGCGACCACCGGTTCCGCGATTCGGTGTCGCTGTCGGGCGTCAACTCGATCAACTGGGCCCGCATCATGGCCCAGATCGTCTATTATTTCACCTCGGCGATCTCGCTCGGCGCGCCGGACCGGCCC
>JAHBYY010000082.1 GCA_019635715.1 Rhizobiaceae bacterium
GGTGAGCAGCCGGTTTGCGCAGCAAATCCATCGTGCCGCCGGCACGATGGAAGGCTCGCGAACGCCGGGACGCTGCGAAGCAGCGGGGCCCCGGCCGGGGTAGGTTCCCGAGCAAATGCTTGGAAAACGCAAGAGAGGGGCTTTGAAGCGCTCTATAAGAGAGCCCCTCACTTGCGATTTCCAGCACTTGGTCCTCGCTGCGCCTGCGGCTCGCTCCGGCCAAGATGCTGAAATCGCTTTCTCTCCCACAAGGGGAGAGATAGCGGCGCGGCGTCCCCGCTTCGCCATCCTCGGGCAAGCGAAGGCGAAGCCGCGCGCGACGCGGGTATCCATGCCGGACGAGTGACGCAGTTTGCGGCTGTGCCGGAGTTCTTCGCCCGCCGCCTCAGGCGGCCGCGATGTTCAGGCATGGATCCTATGGTCTGCGCCTTCGCTGCGCTCGGCTTCGCCATAGGATGACGAGGGGGACATGGGGCTCGACTTACCTGCGCTGAATTTCGCAGCTTGAGCGACGTATCAGTCAATGATACATTTCTCAAGTGATCGTCTCACTAAAGGGCAAGTTTGCGGAGGCCGTGGTTGCGGGGAGGGCCATCAAGGGCTTTCCCGCTGGTCTGCTGGCCACAGCCGAGCGCAAGATGCAGGCGATCGACAACGCCCATGTTCTGGCAGACCTGCGTTCGCCGCCCGGCAACAGGCTGGAAGCGCTGAAGGGCGATCGCGCTGGTCAGCACTCGATCCGGATCAATGACCAGTGGCGTATCTGCTTCGTCTGGACCGAAGCGGGCGCGGAAGATGTAGAGATCGTGGACTACCATTAGGAGGTTTGACCATGGGCATCAAATTCGCCCGTCCCGTTCACCCCGGCGAGTTCCTCCGCGAGGAGTTTCTGCTTCCGCTGGGCATGAGCGCCGGGGCATTGGCGCGCGAGTTGCACGTGCCGCGCACCCGTATCGAGCGCATCGCCAAGGAGGAGATCGGCGTGACGCCCGACACCGCGCTGCGACTGGCAAAATTTTTCGGCACGACGCCAGAGTTCTGGATGAATTTTCAGACGGCGTGGGAACTGGCGGCCGAGGCGCGCGCCAAGAAGGACGCAATTGGTCAGATCAGGGTGATGGAGCGGGCGGCTTAGGGGGGCCTGAATGCGATGGCCCTAGTGCTTTCGTCATGGTCTGGCTTTATCCGACCATCCATACCGGAACAGTGGTTAAGCGCGGGACGGGACAGAACCGCGCCCTTCGCCCGCCGCCTCAGGCTGCCGTGATGTTCAGGCATGGATCCTATGGTCTTCGCCTTCGCTGCGCTCGGCTTCGCCATAGGATGACGAAAGGAGGCGCATCGCCGATCGCCGGCCTGCTATGCGAGCAACCTCGCCTTCGTCATCCTCGGGCTTGTCCCGAGGATCTGCTGGCGCTGCAAGGCTTGTGCGGCGGTCGCGCGATCTCACAGACCACGGCAGATCCTCGGGACAAGCCCGAGGATGACGCCGAAGGCCAAAACGCAATAGATGTCTCCAAGTGTGACACGATTGGAGCGGTAAAATGGCTTACACGCTACTTGAACGTTGCGTCTTTTGCGGCAGGCTGGCCGAAGGTAGGAATCGGGAGCACGCTGACCGACCAAGAAAGTTTGCGCAGCACGGCCGTTGCCGCCCTTTAGCTCACACTCCCGTTACAAACCCGTCCAGCACCTTCTTCTGTCCAGCCCTGTCGAAATCGATCGTCAGCTTGTTGCCTTCGATCGCCGCGACGTTGCCGTTGCCGAATTTTTGGTGGAACACCCGGTCGCCGACGCTGAACGGGGAGGGGGTGTCGGCGACGGACTTGGCGACGAGCTCGCCCTCGATGGTGCGGCCCTTGACCGAGCCTGCGCCCGCGCCGAAGCCGGAATCCGTCTCGCCATAGCCGATGCGCTCGACCTGGTGGCCGGAGCGCGAGCCCCAGTTGCGGTCGGTCGCCTCGGTGCGGTTGGCCTGGGCGCGCGCCCAGCCCGGCGTGGCGTAGGTGTTGGAGAAGGAGCGGCCCGGTTGCCCGCCTGCCGGGTGCCCGCTGCCTCCGGCAGCGACCCGGCCTTCTCGACCTTCGGAAGCGCCACTGGCGCTTCCGATGCCTTCGGCACCGGTCTTCAAAGTGTCGAAGCGCGAGGCGCCGTAGGGGTTCTGGCGGCCGGCACCGAAACCGCCGCGCCCGCCATAGGGATTGCCGTAGCCGCCATAGGAAGCGCCGCCCTCCTCGACCTCGACATGCGCCTCCGGCAGTTCGTCGAGGAAGCGCGACGGGATGGTCGACTGCCACAGGCCGTGGATGCGGCGGTTGGAGACGAACCAGATGTGCAGGTTTTTCTTGGCGCGGGTGACGCCGACATAGGCGAGGCGGCGCTCCTCCTCCAGGCCGGAGCGGCCGCCCTCGTCGAGCGCGCGCTGGTGGGGGAACAGGCCTTCCTCCCAGCCGGGCAGGAAGACGGTCTCGAATTCGAGGCCTTTTGCCGAGTGCAGCGTCATGATCGAGACGGCGTCGAGCTCCTCCTTCTGCTCGGCGTCCATGACCAGCGCGACATGTTCGAGGAAGGCGCGCAGCGACTCGTAGTCCTCCATGGAGCGGATCAGCTCCTTGAGGTTGTCGAGCCGGCCCGGCGCTTCGGCCGAGCGGTCGTTCTTCCACATGTCGGTGTAGCCGCTCTCCTCGAGGATCATCTCGGCGAGCTCGGTGTGCGGCGTGGTCTCCAAAAGGTCGCGCCAGCGGGCGAAATGGGCGGCGAGCTGGCGCAGGGCGGCGCGCGGCTTCGGCTTCATCTCGTCGCTTTCGGCCAGCCGTCCGGCGGCCTCCAGCATCGGCACGCCGAGGCCGCGCGCCGTGTCGTGGATCTGGCGCACGGCGCTTTCGCCCAGGCCGCGCTTCGGCACGTTGACGATGCGCTCGAAGGCGAGGTCGTCCGCAGGCTGGGCGACGACGCGGAGGTAAGCCATCGCGTCGCGGATCTCCTGGCGCTCGTAGAAGCGCGGGCCGCCGATGACGCGATAGGAGAGGCCGAGGGTGATGAAGCGCTCCTCGAACTCGCGCATCTGGAAGGAGGCGCGGACGAGGATCGCCATGTCGTTCAGCAGGTGGCCCTTGCGCTGGTGCTGCTCGATCGCCTCGCCGACGGCGCGCGCCTCCTCCTCCGAATCCCAGGCGGCGTGGACGCGCACCTTGCCGTCGTCCTGGCCGACGGCGTCGGTGAACAGCGTCTTGCCGAGCCGGCTTTCGTTGTGGGCGATGAGATGAGCGGCGGCACCGAGGATGTGGGCGGTCGAGCGGTAGTTGCGCTCCAGCCGGATGACGGCGGCGCCGGGAAAATCCTTCTCGAAGCGCAGGATGTTGTCGACCTCGGCGCCGCGCCAGCCATAGATCGACTGGTCGTCGTCGCCGACGCAGCAGATGTTGACCTTGCTCTCGCTCACGGCCGGTCGCGAGCTTCGCTCGCTGGCCTCCGCTAGGGCGGGTTGGCCGCCCGACGCCCGGTCGAGCTTGCGGCCTTCGGCCGGAAGGCGCGGGTCTCCCTCCCCCTTGTGGGGAGGGGCAGGGGTGGGGGTGCTCTGAGCGTGCGAGCCGATACCCCCACCCGCGCCTTCGGCGCGACCTCCCCACAAGGGGGAGGTGGAAGAGCCGCCGCCCGGCCGCTGCGCCAAGAGCCGCAGCCACATGTACTGCGCGGTGTTGGTGTCCTGGTACTCGTCGACGAGGATGTATTTGAACCGCCGGTGGTATTCGGCGAGCACGTCGTGATGGGCGCGGAAGATGCGGATCGGGTGGCAGAGCAGGTCGCCGAAATCGCAGGCGTTGAGCGTGGCGAGGCGCTCCTGGTAGGCCTTGTAGAGCTCGCGGCCCTTGCCGTTGGCGAAGGCGCGGGCGTCGCCCTCGGCGATCTCGGAGGGGCCGAGGCCCTTGTTCTTCCAGCCGTCCATCATCATGGCGAACTGGCGGGCCGGCCAGCGCTTGTCGTCCAGTCCCTCGGCCTGGATGAGCTGCTTGACCAGGCGGATCTGGTCGTCGGTGTCGAGGATGGTGAAGTCGGAGCGCAGGCCGGCGAGCTCGGCGTTGCGGCGCAGCATCTTGACGCCGATCGAGTGGAAGGTGCCGAGCCAGGGCATGCCTTCGACGGCCTCGCCGACCAGCATCCCCACCCTCTGCTTCATCTCGCGTGCGGCCTTGTTGGTGAAGGTCACGGCGAGGATCTGGCTCGGCCAGGCGCGGCCGGTCGCCAGGATGTGGGCGATGCGGGTGGTCAGCACGCGCGTCTTGCCGGTGCCGGCGCCGGCGAGAACGAGCACCGGCCCCTCTGTCGTCTCGACCGCCAGCCGCTGCTCCGCGTTCAGCCCGTCGAGATAGGCCGGCGGGGCGTTGTGTCCCTGGCGCTGGGCAAGCGCACGCGCCGCGATGCCGGAGCCGCCGGCCCGCGCGGCGGGCATGCGCGGGATATCGTCGTCCGAAAAGGGGTCGTCGTGGGGATAGCCGGCCATCGCGAGGCAATGTAGTGATTCGGGCCGGAAAGGCCAGAAGCGTTGCTGTCCCGTTGCGCCGGCCGCGCTGCCGTGTGCATCCAGCCTACATGGTCGGGTCGCGCGCGTCCTGCAGATTGGTCACGACGCGGCGGTTCTGCACCTTGCAGGCGCGATCCTCGCAGGAGCGCACTTCGCGGTCCTTGCCGTAGCCCTTGGCCCACAGCCGGTCGGCGGCGACGCCCTTGGACACCAGGTAGCGCATGGAGGCGTCGGCGCGCTTCTGCGACAGCGACACCTGCGCGGCATCGCCGCCCGGATCGTCGGCAAAGCCCTGCAGCTTGGCGAACCAGCGCGGATTCCTGTTCAGCCAGGCCGCCTGGTTGTCGAGCGTCGTCCTGGCGACGGAATCCAGCTCGGCGGAGCCCGCCGTGAAGAAGATGCGGCGTCCGACGTTGAGGATGAAATCCTCCTCGCTGCCCGGCCCGGCATTGGCGAAGCCGGCCGCGGGGTCGTTGGTGTTGCCGATCTCGTTGGGGTTGGCCTCCGGAGCTGCCGGAGCCTCGATCCTGGCCGTGGTGCAGGCCGCCAGCGCGAGCAGGAGGCCGCCGGCGAGCAGGCGCCGGAAGGTGACGGAGCGGGCGATCATGCTTTTGTCCTAAAGGCTGTCCGGCTCTTCCGGGCGGGCGATGGATTTCTGGGCCTGGTCGGCGAGATGGGGCAGAACCTGCACGGCCGTGCCGACGGGGCAGCGCTGGTAGAGATCGATCGCATCCTCGTTGAACATGCGGATGCAGCCCGACGAGGCGTCGGTGCCGATCGACCAGGGCTGGATGGTTCCGTGGAACCGGTAGCCGGTGTCGGCGCCGTCGCGGTGCAGATACATGGCGCGGGGGCCGAGCGGGTTCTTCGGCGATCCGCCCTCGACGAAGGCGGGCAGCTCGGGATGGCGCTTGATCATCTCCGGCGGCGGCGTCCAGCGCGGCCACAGCGACTTGCGGTCGACATTGGCGCGGCCGAACCACTGGAAGCCTTCCTTGCCGACCCCCACGCCGTAGCGGATCGCCGTCTTGTTCTCCATGATCACGTAGAGGAAGTGATTGCGCGTATCGACGACGATCGTGCCCTGCGGCTCGCTCGACTTGAATTTCACCACCTGCCGGCGCCATTTCGGGTCGATCCTGGCCCAGTTGGTGGCACGAAACGTCACGCCATTGTCGGTGATCGTGCCCTTGAAGTAGTCGGCCGCGGCGGCCTCGGCGCGCCAGCCGACCGCCAGGGCGCCCGCCATGCTCACGCCGCCGGCCACGAAATCACGTCTCGTCAGCTTCATGAGCCGCGGACCTCCATCCCATTGCAATGCGCGGACGATAGTGCAGCGCGGATTTGTCGCAAAGATCGCGCTTGCCGTGTTCCAGCGAAATTTCTCCGATGTATTCGATTATGCAACACTTGGCGGCGCATGATTCCGCAAGAACAGGAGGTCGCGGATGGTCAGCTCGTTCCTGCGCGACCGGCCGTCGCGGCGCCGCGTGCTCGCGGGCCTGGCCGCGACCGGCTTCGCGGCCGCCGCGGCCCGTCCGCAACCGTCTCGCGCGGCGCCCGACGCACCGGTCACCTTGCTGTTCTGCGCCGACATCCATGCCTGCCGCATGGCGAGCGGTCTCAGCCCGCATTGCGCGGCGGAAGGCAAGACGGACGCCAGCCTGCGCAGCCATGTCGCCGGGCTGAACGGGCTGAGGCGGCATCGCTGGCCGACCGAGATCGACGGACGCGCGACGGGGCTGAGCTGCGCCGGGGCGCCGATCGATGCGCCGCGCGGGCTGGTCGTCGGCGGCGACATGACCGACGACGGCGGCGGCCAGACCGCGCAGCCGAGCGAGGGAACGCAACTGCTGCAATTCAGCCAGCGCTATCAGCAGGGTGTCGGGCCGGAGCGGATCCACATGCCCGTCTATGTCGGGCTCGGCAACCATGACCTCGACCAGGACGGACCGCCGCCGCATCAGGACTGGTATCGCCGCGAATTGCGGGACTATGTCGAGGTCAACCACCGTCCGAGCGTCATCTTCCATCCGCTCGTGCCGGTCGACAGCTACGACGCGGAGTCCGACTGCTATTCCTGGAACTGGGGCCGGCTGCATCTCGTCCAGGGCCATCGCTTCATCGGCGACACCAACAAGTCGGCGCCCAACAGCCTGCCCTGGCTGAAATCGGATCTCGAAACCTATGCCGGCGACGGCCGGCCGGTCATCCTGTTCCAGCACTACGGCTGGGATCCCTTCTCGGTCGAGCACTGGGACCCGGAGAAGACGACTTTCGACGATACGGGGCGCGGTCCGGCGCATTGGTGGACCGCCGCGGACCGCGCCGCGCTGCTCGATCTCCTGTCGGGATACAATGTCATCGGCCTGTTCCACGGCCATGAGCACGACACGCCGATGATCTACCGGGCAGGCAGCGTCGACCTGTTCAAGCCGATCGCGGCATTCAAGGGCGGGTTTGCGCTGGCGCGCGTGTCGGACCGGTTCATGGATGTGGTTTTGGGGGAGGTGGCGCAGGACGACGAAGTGCGGTTCACGCTTGCTTTCACGAAGGAGTTCGCTGGGGCAAGGAAGTAGTGCGTCTCACGATCGGGCATGAGGCCGTCAGTTTGGTGAAGGGACGATCGCGAGCGCGGTGACGGCTATTCGGCCGTCCATTCGAACTGCGCAAGGTCGCGCGCGCCGTCGATGATGCGCACTACCTGCACATCGATTCCCATAGTCCGGTAGAAGACGATCCAGCGTTCGACAGAGATCGAGCGCGCCTCGCCAGCTATTTCCGGTCGGGCGCGGCCGAGTTGAGGATGCGACCGAAGCATCCCGCAGCGTTCCGCAATCCGATCGTAGACGGCGTCGGCGACGCGCAGACCGCCACGCTCTGCGACATAGCCCCAGATATCGAGCAGGTCCGCTCGGGCGCGAGATGTGAAGCGAACTTTTGCCACTGTCACCCTTTGGCAGCGTCAAGGCGGGTGCGTGCCTCCTGCTTCAGCGTGGCAAAATCGATCTCACCGGCGTCGCCGCTGTCGATGCCCTCCCTCCACGCGGCGCGCAGCAGGGTGAGCTTTTCGGACTCCTGCCGGTCGAACTTCTCCAGCAGCCGCAATGCCTCGCGCACCACTTCGCTTGACGAGGCGTAGCGCCCACCAGCCACTTTCGATTTTACGAAATTTGCGAGGTCTTCAGTCAGCGAGACGTTCATGTTCATGGGAAACTCCGGCAGCATCAATATGGGATGATGCCTAAGAATAGCAATCTTTGCTACACACTTTTGATCCCCGGGGCGCAGCCGCGTGACTCACCAAGGCGTGACTGGACCGCGGACGATGTCTTTCTATCTTTTCCAAGGTTCTCATATGCAATGCCCCGCGGAGGCAAGGCCATGAACAAGCCGTCTGTCAGCCAGGCGATGATCGACGCCTATGACGAGTACACGCATCTGACGCTCGACCGTCGCGGCTTCATGGACAGGCTGACGAAACTGGCGGGCTCGGGCGCCGCGGCCGCCGCCATCGCGCCGATGCTGGCGGCGAACCCGGCACGCGCGGCGGTCATTGCCGAGGACGATGCCCGGCTGAAGGCGGAGGAGGTGAGCTGGCCTGGGTCCGGCGGCGAGATGAGCGGCTATCTGGTGCGCCCGGCCGAGATGCAGGGCAAGCTGGCGGCCGTCATCGTCATCCACGAGAACCGCGGACTGAACCCGCATATACGAGACGTGGCGCGCCGCATCGCGCTGGCCGGCTTCGTCGCGCTGGCGCCGGATTTCCTGTCGCCGTCAGGCGGCACGCCGCCGGACGAGGACAAGGCGCGCGAACTGATCGGCACGCTCGACCCTGCGCGGACGATCGCCAACGGCGTGGCGACCGTGGCGTTCCTGAAGGCGCATGAGCTGTCGACCGGCAAGGTCGGCGCGATCGGCTTCTGCTGGGGCGGCGGTGCCGTCAACGACCTGGCCGTCAACGCCGCCGATCTTTCGGCCGGGGTCGCCTATTACGGGCGACAGGCCAAGGCGGAGGATGTCAGCAGGATCAAGGCGGCGCTTCTGCTGCATTATGCGGGGCAGGACGAGCGCATCAATGCCGGCATCGATGCCTACAGGGCGGCGCTCGAAAAGGACGGCAAGGATTTCACCATCCATGTCTATGACGGCGTCCAGCACGCCTTCAACAACGACACGTCCGAGGCGCGCTACAACAGGCAAGCCGCCGACCTCGCCTGGGAGCGCACTACCGCCTTCCTCAAGGAGAAGCTGGCCTGAGAGCCGTTTGGAAATTGCGTGAGGCTGGGCTGCAAACGGCGATTTCCGCGCTTCCGGTGCTCACGTGCCCGAATGTACGCTGCGCTCCGGGTCTCGAAATCGCCCTTTTCGCCACGGCCTGTCGCCTTTTGATTCAGACACTGAGACCGGGTTCGCCGGCGAAGCCGGATGCGACAACCGCGTGGACCGTCTCCCGGAAAGGCGTCCGTCGGCGCCGGATTGCAGAGGTCAGCGTTTGCGGCGCAGGCGCCGAGCATGGGCGGCGCGCAGCGCCTTGCGGGCGTAGAGCAATTGCATCGGGATCGGCCGGCCGCCGCGCTCGGCGCGGTAGAGTTCGTCGTCCAGCATCTTGATGGCGCGCCAGAAATCGTAGTCGGTGATGGTCGCGTCCGACGCCAGCCGCGCCGACATCGACGTCAAATCGAGCTTCATCGCCAGCCTCCGGGCACCGGACGTGACGCCCTGCGCGCCGCGATGGCCCGACTGTCGGCGCCCCGGCGATTCGATTCAACCGGGGGGCAGGGCCACGCTGTGGATAAGCGGGATGGTTAAGATTCCGATGATGAGATTGGTTAGCGATTGGTTATTCGCGCGCTTCTACTTGCGCCGGATGCCGACGGAGCGGCCGACCCGCTCGGGACGGGGAAGGGCGTAGTGGGACTGGAACATGGCTTCCAGGCCGGTGACGATGTCGGAGGGGAAGGGCGCAACCTTCGGCCCCGCCATGTCGATATGCAAGGAAAGCGTCTCGCAGGTCGCGGCCACCCAGCCGTCGACATGGACCAGCTCCTGATAGGAATGGATGCGCTTGGCGTCGTAGTCGATCAACTGGAACGTGCCGGCGACACGGTCGCCGAGATGCAGCTCGCGCACGTAGCACAGGTGGATTTCGGCCGTGTAGATGGTCAGCTTGCGCTCGCGCGCATATTCGGCGCCCACCCCGAGCAGGTCGAAGGCCTGATCCGAGGCGCGGTCGAAGACCACGTTGTAATAGGCCATGTTGAGGTGGCCGTTATAGTCCATCCATGCCTTCTCGAGGTCGATCACGCTGGAGGTGAAGGGTGCGGCCCCGCTCATGATGTTGTTCCTCTCGTCGCGATGGCTTAACAGGCATGCAGACTAGCGGTCACCGGGAGCGGCCACTGGTCCATTCGCGGAGGAAAACATGGCTCTGAGCGACCTGAGATCGGTACAGCGCAACGAGGCGGCGGCGCAGATCGTCTGCGACCTTCTCAAGCAGCGGCTCGGCGAGCGCTTCCAGACCGGCCAGTCGATCCGCGAGCAGCATTCGCACACCACGACCTACATCCCCTCGCAGCTTCCCGACGGGGTGGCCTTCCCGGAAAGCACCGAGGAGGTCCAGGACATCGTGAAGCTGTGCGCGGAGCACCGGCTGCCGGTGATCGCCTTCGGCACCGGGTCGTCGCTGGAAGGGCACGTCAACGCGCCGGGCGGCGGCATTTCGGTCGACATGTCGCGGATGAACCGCGTCCTGGCGGTCAACCCCGACGATCTCGACTGCACGGTCGAGCCCGGCATCACCCGCGTGGCGCTCAACACCTATCTGCGCGACACCGGCCTGTTCTTCCCGATCGATCCGGGCGCCGACGCCAGCATCGGCGGCATGGCGGCGACGCGCGCTTCGGGCACGAACGCGGTGCGCTACGGCACGATGCGCGACAATGTCGTGTCGCTGTCGGCGGTGCTGGCGGACGGGAGCGTCATCAAGACCGGCAACCGCGCCAAGAAGAGCTCCGCCGGCTACGACCTCACCCGGCTGATCATCGGCTCCGAGGGGACGCTCGGCATCATCACCTCCCTGACGCTCAAGCTCTACGGCATTCCGCAGGCGATTTCCGGCGGCGTCTGCCCGTTCCCGAGCGTCGATGCCGCCTGCCAGGCGGTGATCGCCACCATCCAGATGGGCGTGCCGGTGGCGCGCATCGAACTGGTCAACCAGTTGCAGATGCGGGCGCTGAAGACCTACGCCCATCTCGACTATCCGGAATCGCCCTGCCTGTTCGTGGAATTCCACGGCAGCGAATCTGGCGTTTCGGAACAGGCGGAGACCTTTGGCGAGATCGCGGCCGAGTTCGGCGGCGGTCCGTTCCTGTGGACGAAGGACGCCGAGGAGCGGGCCAGGCTGTGGAAGGCGCGCCACGACACCTACTGGGCGTCGCTGACGCTGCGTCCGGGCGCCAAGGGCCTGTCGACGGACGTCTGCGTGCCGATCTCGCGGCTCGCCGACTGCATCAACGAGACCGAGGCCGACATCGCCGAGATGGGGCTGATCGCGCCGATCGTCGGCCATGTCGGGGACGGCAATTTCCATGTCATGGTGCTGCTCGACGTCAACGATCCGAAGGAGATCGAGCAGACCGAGCGTTTCGTGTCGCGGCTGAACGACAGGGCGATCTCCATGGACGGAACCTGCACGGGCGAGCACGGCATCGGGCAGGGCAAGATCGGCTTCATGCAGCGCGAGCATGGCCACGGTCTCGACGTGATGCGGACGATCAAGCGAGCCCTCGACCCGCGCGACATCCTCAATCCGGGAAAGATCCTGCCGCCGTGAGCGCGCCGGGCAGCGGCGAGTTCGACAGGCAGGCGCAAGGCCTGCCTGCCATGCTGCCACTTTATCGACAGAGTGGTGCGGGTAGAGTGGGTGTCTCGCGACGGGAAAGGACTTGACTCTGGCGCGGCTGTTCGTGGCCATCGGGGGCTTGATCGTGCTGGTGCTGAGCGTGGCGCTGGTCGGGCCGTACTTCGTCGACTGGACGAGCTATCGCGCCGATTTCGAGCGTGAAGCGAGCGTCATCCTCGGCCGCAAGGTGACCGTCAACGGCGCCGCGGAAGCGCGGCTGCTGCCGTTCCCCTCCGTCACCTTCTCCGACGTTTCCGTCGGCGCCGGAGCCGGCGGGGAACCGGCGATGACCATCGAGACCTTCTCGATGGATGCCGAGCTGGCGCCGTTCCTGCACGGCGAATTCCTGATCTTCGACATGCGCATGGTGCGGCCGAAGGCGCTGGTCCAGGTCGGCGCGGACGGCACGATCGACTGGTCGGTCCGCCCGTCGGCGCCGATCGCCATCAACAATGTCGCGCTGGAGAAGCTGACCATCACCGACGGCCGGCTGGAGGTGCGGCACGGGCTGAGCGGCCGGACCCATCTGGTCACGGATATCAACGCCGCCGTATCGGCGAAGTCGCTGGCCGGCCCCTGGCGGATCGACGCGACGGCGAAACTGGACGGAAAGGCGGCGACGCTCTCCATCTCCTCCGGCGTGGCCGACCAGAACGGCGGCATCCGGCTGCGGGTGAAGGCGCAGCCGGAGGGCACGCCGCTGGTCGTCGACGCCGAGGGCGAGGCGCGCTTCGCCGAGACCGGATTGGCCTTCGACGGAACGTTCCGGCTTGCGCAGACCCCTGCCAGGGCGGAGGCGGTCGACGATGTCGTCGTGCAGGCGAAGACCGACCCCGGCAGCCGCGCCAACGGCCGCTTCAGGCTCGACAATGGCGGGCTGGATGTTCCGGAATTCCGCTTCGAGAGCGGGCCCCTGGAGGCGCCCTACACCGCGGATGGACGCGCGAACGTGACCTTCGACGCCGATCCGCGCTTCGTGGTCGAGGCGAAGGGCGCGCAGGTGCGCTTCGACGAGGCCATCGGCGCCGGCGGAGGGGCGCTGACGCTGGAGCGCCGGGTCGCCGCACTGGAAGCGGCGCTGCTCGCCTTGCCTCGCCCCACCATGCCCGGCACGGTCACCGTCGACCTGCCGGCGGTGGTGGTCGGCGACACCACGGTGCGCGACGTGCGGCTTTCGGCCGAACCGGCGGCGGGAGGCTGGGTGGTGAAATCCGCCGCCGCCACCCTGCCGGGCCGGACGACGCTCGAAGCGGACGGCTTCCTCGGCACGGACGGCGAATTGCAGTTCCGCGGCTCACTGCTTCTGGCGGTCGCCCAGCCGTCCGGCTTCGCGGCCTGGGTGGCCAAGGACATCGACGAGGCGATCCGCAAGCTGCCCGCGGCGGGCTTCAGCGCCAAGGTCGAGATGAGCCATCGCCGCCAGGTGTTGCGCGATCTCGAACTGGCGCTCGGCAACGCGACGTTCAAGGGCGAGATCGACAGCCGGCAGCCCGACGATGCGAAGCAGACGGTGTTCGTGCGGCTCGACGGAGGCGCGCTCGACCTCGACGGCGTGGCGGCGTTCGCCTCGCTGTTCGTCAGCGACGCCGGCCGCAGCCGCTTCCAGGCGTCCGACTTCGATTTCGAGATCAGGGCCGGGCCCGTTTCGGTGGCCGGCCTGGCGGCCGAGCATGTCGACACGGCGCTGCGGCTGCGCGACCGGCAACTGGAGATCGACCGGCTGGCGATCGCGGGTCTGGCCGGCGCTTCGATCAGCGCGACCGGTTCGGTGAAGGATTTTCCGGAGAGCCCGACCGGGACGCTCGATGCCTCGATCATCGCGGTGGATCTCGCCCCCCTCGTGCAGCTCGCCGCGGCGAATTTTCCCGACAACGCACTGCTTCGACAGCTCGGCCTGCGCGCGGCGCGCGCGCCCCAGCTTTTCAGCGAGGCGCGCGCCGACATCGTGGCGAGCGCCGCCGCCAACGACGACGGCTCGACGAGCCTGGCCGTCAGCCTGCAGGGCAATGCCGGCGGCTCGGCGCTTTCGGGCAGCCTGACGGCGACGACGCGCGGCGGGGACCTGACCGGCGCTCCGCTGAGCCTGTCGCTGTCGGCGCGCAACGCGGATGCCGCGGTGCTGCTGGCGGCCGCCGGCCTGCCGACCCTGCCGGTGGCGTCGCTGGGCGGCGGCGAGCTGACCGTCTCGGCCGAAGGAGTCGCGGCGAACGGCATGAAGACCCGGCTGGAGCTTCGAGGCGAGCACATGCAGGCCGCCTTCGAGGGAACGGCCGGGGTGGGCGAGGACGGAGCGACCGCCAAGGGGGCGCTGCAACTCTCCACCGACGATATCGAGCCGTGGCTGATGACGACGGGCGCATCATTCCCGGGCATCGGCTTCGGCCTGCCGGTCGATCTTTCGGCACAGGCCGACTACGCCTCGGATCTGCTGGTGCTCAACGGGATCGACGGCGCGCTGGGCGAGGTGGCGGTCGGCGGCGACCTGAACGCCGACCTCAAGAACGGCCTGCCGCATCTCAGCGGGGCGCTCGTCCTCGATCAGTTCACCCTCGATCCGTTCGCCGCGACCGTGCTCGGCGCCGACGCGCTGGCGAGCGAGGACGGCGGCTGGTCGCGGACCCCCTTCGCGGAAAAACCGATGCCGCCATTTCTCGCCGACATCGACCTGTCCGCCGCGACGCTGTCGGCGGGAAACCTGGACCTGTTCGACGCGACGCTCGGCTTTCGCCTCGATGCGGAGGGGCTTCGCATCGAAAACCTCAAGGCAGGGCTGGCCGGCGGCCGGTTGACGGGGCAGGGCGAGCTGAAGAACACCGCCGGCACCGGGCTGCTGGATGCGCAGTTCAAGCTCGCCGGCGCCAACCTGGCGACCTCCGGGCGCGCCGGCGGGATTTCCGGCAAGGCCGATCTGTCGGCGTCGGTGACCGGCAGCGCGAAATCGCTGGACGGGCTGATCAGCTCGCTCGCCGGCTCCGGCTCGGCGCATATCGAGACGCCGCTGCTGCGCGGCATCGACCCGCACGCGCTGCCGGACCTGCTGAGGCGCGCCGATGCGATCGGCCGCGACATCGACGCTGCCGCCACGGCGGGCTTCGCCGGCGATGTCGTCGGCAGAGGCGACTTCGCCGGCGACCCGGTCGACATGGCGCTGACGCTGGCCGGCGGCGTCGTGCGGTCGCCGCCGCTCAAGGTCACCGGCGACGCGGCGGGCCTTTCGGCCGAACTGCGCGTCGACCTGGAGAGCGGGACCGCGGATCTCAGCGGAAGCGTCGTCTTCGACGCCGGCGAGGATGCGCTGGTCGGCTCGGAGCCGGCGGTGCGCTTCACCGTCGCCGGGCCGGTGACGGAGCCGACGCTGACCTTCGACAGCGAGCCGCTTGCCCAGTTCCTGACGCAGCGGGCGCTGGAGCGCGAGCAGGCGCGCGTCGAGGCGATGCAGGCGTCGCTGATGGAGACGCAGCGGTTGCGCCGCGAAGTGCGCTATTACGCCTCGCTGCAGGCCGAGCGGGAGCGGGCCGCCGCCGAGGCGTTGCGCGCGGCGGAGGAAGCGGCCCGCCGGAAGGCGATCGAGGACGAACAGAGACGGGCCGCCGAGAAGGCGGCCAGGCAAGCGGAGGAGGCGCGGGCGCGCGCCGAAGCGGCCGAGGCCGAACGCCTTCGCCTGGAACAGGACGCCGCGAAGCGTCGAGCCGCCGAGGAGGCGCGGCGCCAGGCGGAGCAGAAGGCGCGCGAGGCGATGCCCGGGCCGGCCGAGGCGGTGCCGGTGCCCGAGCCGCGCGCCGAGGCAGGCAGGTTTCCTCCGGCGCCGGCAAAACCTCTGTCGGATGGGTTCCTGGAAATGCTGACCGGAAATTGAACGGCTGACATCCGGTCGCGTCGTCACCTGTGGTTTTCGAGAGAAGATGGAACGCCTGCGACTGCGCTGATCGGCCCGGCAAGTTCGACGTCTTCCCCGGGCCCGTCCCGAGGATCAACTGCATAAGAGCGCGTCGCGTCAAATCGGACTCAGGCGACGCGCTTTGAGTTCTTATTTTGATGCATGTCGTTGTCCCGAAACCGGTTCCCACTTTCGGGCGACATGCATTAATACCAGAGGCCCTGAGCTTTGACCGTCGGTGGTGCGGACAGGGTCAGGCATGGATTCTCGGGTCGCGCCCTTCGCTCCGCTCAGGCTTGCCCGAGAATGACGAACGCAACGGGGCTTGGCCGCAACTCCCGGACGTTTGCGGTTGCGGCAGCCCAAAGCAGGCCGTCAACAGACAAGGATGACGGCGTCAAGGCGGATTGCCATACCCGCCCTATGCGATTGCCCTGCCCATCAGGGTGTGAAGCACGTAAACGCGGATCGCCGAGGACAGGTTGGTGTCGCGGGCGCGTGCTTCGTCGATCTCGCCGATCAGGGCGGCAAGGGCCATGCCGCGCCGCAGCGCGATCGCCGTCAGTTCCGCGTGGAATTCCTCTTCGAGCGAATAGCTGGTCCGATGGCCCCGGATGGTGACCGAGTGCTTGCGCACGCCGCTCACGTCTCGGCATCCCCCTCGCGGGTCTCGCGGCGATGCGCCTCGACGGCGGCCCGCGCCTTGCGGAGCGTTTCACGTTCGGCGTGCTTCTCGGCCTTGGTGCGACCGTGGCGGATGCGGTTCTCGTCGGCGGCCTGCCGATCGGCCGCGCGCTGCGATCGCTTGCGCGCCATGCGAAGGTTGACGATGTCGCCCATCCATCGCCCCCGCGCGCCGGAGCTACTTCTTGCGGAACGAATCCAGCGAGACGACGTCCGCCCCCTTGGCGGGCGCCTCGTCGGCCGGCTTGGCGATGGCGATCTTGTCCTTGGCAGGCTTTCGGACGGACGCGATCTTTTCCTTCGGCGTCTCCCTGGCCGGCTCCTCGACAGGCGCGATCTCCGTCCCGTCCGTCTTGACGTCGAATTCCAGCTCGAAATTCACCGACGGGTCGTAGAAGCCGCGAACGGCCGAGAAGGGGATCTCGAGCTTTTCGGGGACGTCGGAGAAGGACAGGACCACCTCGAAGCCGGTGTCGGTGACCTTCAGATCCCAGAACTGGAACTGGATGACGATGGTCATCTGTTCCGGATAGCGCTCGCGCAGCCGCGTCGAGATCCGCACTCCGGGGGCGCCGGTCAGGAAGGTGATGAAGAAATGGTGGCTCCCGGGCAGGCCGGTGCGCGCAACCTCGGCCAGGACCTTGCGCATGACGCCGCGCAGTGCCTCCTGGGCAAGGATATCGTAGCGGATATGGTCTTCGGCCATCGGCGGCGCGGCTTCCGTTTGAATCGCTCTGCAATACCTCTAATCAAGGCGGAGGCGATCGTAAACGGGCGATCCGAAGCCAGGCGGCCGGCCGGCGTTTTCCTTCAGGGAAGGTTGGGCCGCGGGAGGCGCCCGAACGCCCGCAGGAATGTGCGCACCGCATCGCCCGCCGAGCGGCGCAATTGCGCGTCGTCGACGCAATCGCCGAGCAGCGACGCGGTCTGCAGATCGGCATTGACCAGAGCGAGGAACTGCCGGGCCGCGAGGTCCGGATCGTCGATGTCGAGATGCCCGGCCAGCGCCAGGCGGGCAAAGCGCGCGGCGAGCGCCGACCAGAGGCGGGACGGACCGTTCTCGCGCCACTCGCTGAACAGTTCGGGATAGCGCTCGCCCTCCGACTGGATCAGCTTGCGCAGGAACTTGCCGTCGCGGTTGCAGATGCAATTGCGGGTGAGGCGGACGGCAAACGCGACGAGATCGGCCTGCAGGTCGTCCGGGCGGTCGGGAAAGTGCGACAGCGTCTCGAAAAGGTCGGCGTTGATGCGCTCGGACACCTCGCGGACGACGGCCTTGAACAGGCCTTCCTTGTCTCCATGGTGATTGTAGACGGTCTGGCGCGAGACGTTCGCCTTGGCTGCCACCATGTCGATGTTGCAGCCGCCGAACCCCTCGCGGCAGAAGACCTGCGCGGCGGCGTCGATGATGGAGACGCGCTTGTCGGTATGACTGCGCGGGGCCGGAATGTCAGGAGCTTCGACGGTCGACATCGAAAATCCAGATAACACTGGTTGACAAAATTGACAAGTATGTCCAAAAAACTCGATATATGAGCCGGGGATCCTCGGAGGAGGGGTCGTCCGGCATTGGCGTCGGCCCGCCGCGCCGCAATGGAAAGTCATTGTCATGCAACAGAAGTTCCTCCGGACCGCGGTGGTGCTCGGCCTGCTTTCGGCCATCGGCCCCTTCGCGATCGACATGTATCTCCCGGCACTGCCGACCATCGGCCAGGACCTCGGCGCCACCACGGCGGCGGTGCAGATGAGCCTGCTCGTGTTCTTCCTGTCGATGGGCTTCGGCCAGATCGTCGTCGGGCCGCTCTCCGACATGTACGGGCGCCGCGCGCCGCTGCTCTTCGGCCTCGGCCTGTTCATCGCCGGCAGCATCGGCTCGGCGCTGGCGCCGACGATCGAATGGCTGATCGCGTTCCGGTTTCTCCAGGGGCTTGGCGCGTGTGCCGGCATGGTGGTGCCGCGCGCCATCGTCCGCGACCTGCATACCGGCAACGACGCGGCGCGCCTGATGTCGATGCTGATGCTGGTGTTCAGCGTCTCGCCGATCCTGGCGCCGCTGACGGGCAGCGTGGTGATCGAGGCGTTCGGCTGGCGCGCCGTGTTCTGGACGGTGATGGTCGCGGCGCTGATCGCGGTGGCGCTGCTCGTCACCTCGCTCAGCGAGACGCGGTCGCCGGACGATCGCGCCGGCAGTTCGATGGGCAGCGCGCTGGCCGGCTACGGCCTGCTGCTCAAGGACGGCAATTTCCTCGGCCTGACCTTCATCGGCGGCTTCGGCATCGCCAGCTTCTTCGTCTACCTGGCGAACTCGTCGTTCATCCTGATCGACCACTACGGTCTCTCGCCGTCGGTCTACAGCCTGTTCTTCTCGGTCAACGCGGTCGCCTTCATCGGCATGTCGCAGTTCACCGGCCGGCTTGCCGACAGGTTCGGCCTGCGCCGCCTCGTCCGCGTCGCGGTGACCGGTTACGCCACGACGATGGTCGTGCTGTTCGCCGCCACGGCTGCCGGCAGCGACAGCCTCGCCGTCATGGCGGTGCTGCTGTTCATCGGCTACGGCTTCCTCGGCCTGGTCATTCCGACCACGTCGGTGCTGGCGATGGAGGAGCATGGCCAGATCGCCGGAACGGCGTCCGCGCTGATGGGGACGCTGCACTTCGCCACCGGCGCGGCCGCGATGGGGCTCTCGGGCCTGGTGTTCAACGGCCTGCCGCTGCCGATGATCGCCGGCATCGCCGCCTGCGCGGTGATCGCCTTCACCATCGCCCAGTTCACGCTGGGCCGGCGGCGGGCAGCGGAGGTTCCGGCGGAGTAGGGGGCAAACGGCAGATCGCGTGACGTGTTCGGGAAGGCCGAGTTTCGTCGCACCCCCCTCTGTCCTGCCGGACATCTCCCCCTCAAGGGGG
>JAHBYY010000083.1 GCA_019635715.1 Rhizobiaceae bacterium
ATGAACGAGACCATGGCGCCGGAGCTGCAGACCGTCTTCCTTCCCGCCAGTCCGTCGGTGCGCACGATTACCGCCACGCTCGTCAGGCAGATCGCCTCGATGGGCGGCGACATACGGCCTTTCGTGCCGGATCCCGTCGCCGAGGCGCTGCGCGCCAGGTTCGCGGCCCATCAATAGAATTCGGAGGAAGCATCCATGAAGTTCCGTACCCTGCTCGCACTGCTCTCGATGGCCGCCGCGATCGGCGTCGCCGCGCCTGCCGGCGCCGCCGATCCGGAGGACACGCTGGTCATCACGCTGAAGGACGGCGACGTGACGATCGCGCTGCGCCCGGATCTCGCTCCCAAGCATGTCGAGCAGATCAAGGCGCTGGCGCGCGAGGGCGCCTACGACAACGTGGCGTTCCATCGCGTCATCGAGGGTTTTATGGCGCAGACCGGCGACGTCCAGTTCGGCGACATGAAGGACGGCTTCGACCCGGAGCGCGCCGGCACCGGCGGCTCGTCGCGTCCCGACCTGCCGGCCGAATTCTCCGGCGAGCCCTATGTGCGCGGCACGGTCGGCATGGCCCGCGCCCAGGATCCCGATTCGGCCAATTCGCAGTTCTTCATCATGTTCGCTCCCAATCCCGGCCTCAACGGCCAGTACACGGTGGTCGGCACCGTCGAGAGCGGCATGGACAAGGTCGATGCGATCAAGATGGGTGATGCGAACCAGAACGGTCTGGTGTCCGATCCGGACCGCATGATCAAGGTGCGCGTCGCCTCCGATCCGAACTGAAATTCAACCGAAGGAAGAAAAATGGCTGAAATCAAGGACCGCGAGCAGGCGCTCATCATGGAGACCACCAAGGGCAGGGTGGTCATCGAGCTGCTGCCGGATCTCGCGCCGAACCACGTCGCCCGCATCAAGGAATTGGCCCGCGAGGGTGCCTATGACGGCGTGGTCTTCCACCGCGTCATCGATGGCTTCATGGCGCAGACCGGCGACGTCAAGTTCGGCAATTCGACGAAGCCGAGCTTCGCTCCGGCGCGCGCCGGCATGGGCGGCTCCGACAAACCGGACCTCAAGGCGGAGTTCTCCAACGCCAATCACGGTCGCGGTGCCTGCTCCATGGCGCGGGCGCAGAATCCGAACTCCGCCAACTCGCAGTTCTTCATCTGCTTCGACAACGCGGCCTTTCTGAACCGCCAGTATACCGTCTGGGGCCAGGTGATCGAAGGCATGGAGAATGTCGACAAGATCAAGCGCGGCGAGCCGGTACAGGATCCCGACAAGATCGTCTCCCTCAAGGTCGCCGCAGACGTACAATAGCCCACAAAATCGGTACTGTCCGCCAGACGTGCCAATTTGGATATAATTGACAGAAGTCGCGGAGGTGCTTTACCTTCACGACTTCTGTCAATTTCCGGGATTGGTATGAGGCAGAAGTGACCGTGGGGCCAGGCTGTGACGCTGTCCTGTCGGCGATCTATCTACTCGCGTTCGACAGCTATGACGAGGGCACGCCTTGCACCAACGACATAGGTGTCTATGCCTTTGCTTGCCTCGCAGCTCTTTCATTTGCTGCAATAACTGCCGTAGACCTCATCATATTTCTGCTGAAGCGCTACGGCCTTAGCACGAGCGTTTCGCGCGTCGGCTTCGTCAGCGAGGATGGAGTCGGGAGAACCCTTTGGAAGGCGCTGCTCGCAGTGGTTCTCGGCGCGATCGCAGCCTGGATAGTCGCGTTCCTGGCGGCAATTGTCGAGTTTCTGAAAATCGCGCCGCAAACAGCCGTGGCGACTGGGGTGTTGTGGCAGGTCGCCTACGCTCAACTGCTGACACGACTCGGAAGCGAGGCGACCCCCGGCAAGACGTCCTCGGCGCCAGTGCCGCCCAGGGACATACAAAAGCCGGCCGTGGAGGTGGAAGAATAGGGCGATCTGCACTATTTTCGAGCAAACGAGGCATTGGCAGCGGACATGGCGATCCTTCTTTCCAAGGCGCTTTTCGGTGACGAGGAGGGAGCCGCGATGCGCGACTTCCTTCAACCGGAAGGGATCAAGCAGTCTGTCCGATCATCCAAGAACTACAGGCTCGACGGCACCGATCCCGACCAGGCGGCGTTGCTTCTCCTGTTCGATACGCGGATGCAGCGGACGTGGTTGGTTAAGACCACCAAGCGCCTCTATTGTGTACTTGACGACCTTCGTGAGCGGGAACCAAACGTGAATTGGTCGATGCCTGTCCAGTCTGCCGTGGAGAACGGCACGGTCACGCTCGATATTCGCAACCGGGGCCCGTCGGATACCGGGAAGTCGGGACTTATCGATTTTGGAGTGAATCATCGCGACTGGCTCTACAGCCCTCGGCTGTTCACTGTTCGCCCGGTCGACGAGGAAATCCGCGACTTCCTGATGAAGTAGGCAGGTGCGACATAAGCTAGCCGAGGCGTCGCATTGCATGTAATGCGCAATGCATGAAGGTCGACCGGTTCGATTTCAACCTCCCCGACGACAGGATCGCGCTGCGGCCGGCGCAGCCGCGCGACAGTGCCCGTCTGCTCGTGGTAAGGCCGGGTACAGGTCTCTCCGACCTGACCGTCTCCGATCTGCCGGACCTGCTGAATCCGGGCGACGCGCTGGTGTTAAACGACACGCGCGTCATCCCGGCGCAATTGCATGGGCTGCGCCGGCGCGGCGCGGCGGTCGCGGCCGTCGATGCGACGCTGCACATGCGCGACGCGCCCGACCGCTGGCTGGCCTTCCTGCGTCCGGGCAAACGTATCGCCGCCGGCGACCGCATCGCGTTCGGTGATAGTGGCAATGCCTGTCTTCTCGGGTCGCTCGATGCGACGGTGGTCGAGAAGCGCGACGGCGGCGAAGCGCTTCTGGCGTTCGACCTTGCCGGCCCCGTGCTCGACGAGGCCATCCGCGCCGTCGGGCATATGCCGCTGCCGCCCTACATCGCGTCCAAGCGCGGGGATGACGACCGGGATGCGGCGGACTACCAGACGATCTATGCGCGCGAGGACGGCGCCGTCGCCGCGCCGACCGCCGGCCTGCATTTCACCCCGGACCTGTTCGCCGCCCTGGACGCCAAGGGGATCGGGCGGCACTTCGTCACCCTGCATGTCGGTGCCGGCACCTTCCTTCCGGTCAAGGCCGACGACACCGACGATCACCGGATGCACGCCGAGCTCGGCCATGTGTCGGCCGGGACCGCCGCGGCGCTCAACGAGGCGAGGGCGCGCGGCGGGCGTATCGTCGCCGTCGGCACGACATCGCTGCGGCTGCTCGAAAGCGCGTCGGACGAGCGCGGAGTGCTGCATGCCTGGTCGGGCGCCACCTCGATCTTCATCACGCCGGGCTATCGCTTCAGGGCCGTCGATGCGCTGATGACCAATTTCCATCTGCCGCGCTCGACCCTGTTCATGCTGGTCTCAGCCTTTTGTGGGCTGGATACGATGCAGGCCGCCTACGCCCATGCCATCGCCGGCGGCTATCGCTTCTATTCCTACGGCGATGCCAGCCTGCTGTTCAGGGATGCGGGATGAGGTCCGAGATGCGTTTGAGTTACGAGGGGGGCGCGAAGGAACGCAACGTGGGCGGCGAGCGATCAACCGCAGCTATGGCATCCCGGCGATGACCGACAGCTTCTCCTTCCGTCTCCTCGCCACGGACGGCCAGGCCCGCCGCGGCGAGATCGCCATGCCGCGCGGCACCATCCGCACGCCGGCCTTCATGCCGGTCGGCACGGCCGGCACCGTCAAGGCGATGTATCTCGACCAGGTCCGCGATCTGGGTTCGGATGTGATCCTCGGGAACACCTATCACCTGATGCTGCGCCCCGGCGCCGAGCGGATCGCCCGGCTGGGCGGCCTGCACGACTTCGCCCGGTGGCCGTGGCCGATCCTGACGGACTCCGGCGGCTTCCAGGTCATGTCGCTGGCCAAGCTGCGCAAGCTGGACGAGCGCGGCGTGACGTTCCGCTCGCATGTCGACGGCTCGGCCCACGAGATGACGCCGGAACGCTCGATCGAGATCCAGGGCCTGCTCGATTCGGATATCCAGATGCAGCTCGACGAGTGCGTCGCCTTGCCGTCCACGGTCGACGACATCGAGCGCGCCATGGAACTCTCGCTGCGCTGGGCCGGGCGCTGCAAGGCCGCGTTCGGCGATCAGCCTGGCAAGGCGATGTTCGGCATCGTCCAGGGCGGCGACAGCGCGATCCTGCGAGAACGTTCGGCGCGGGCGCTGCGCGACATGGATCTGAAGGGCTATTCGGTCGGCGGACTGGCGGTCGGCGAGCCGCAGGACGTCATGCTGGCCATGCTCGAAATCGTCTGTCCTGTGCTGCCGGCCGAGAAGCCGCGCTACCTGATGGGCGTCGGCACGCCCGACGACATCCTGAAGTCGGTGGCGCGCGGCATCGACATGTTCGATTGCGTGATGCCGACGCGCGCCGGCCGCCACGGCCTGGCCTTCACCCGCCGTGGCCGGGTCAATCTGCGCAATGCCCGCCATGCCGACGATCACCGGCCGCTCGACGAGGAGAGCGACTGCCCGGCCGCCCGCGATTACAGCCGCGCCTACCTGCATCACCTGGTGCGGTCGCAGGAAGCGCTCGGCGCGATGCTGCTGACCTGGAACAATCTTGCCTACTACCAGAGCCTGATGGCCGACATCCGCGCGGCCATCGAGGTCGGTTCGTTCGCAGAGCGGGCAGGGCAGATCTCCGAAGGCTGGGCGCGCGGCGACATCCCCGCGCTGTGAGCGGCGTCAGGTGCTGAGCGCGTTGGAGGCCCTGAGGCTGACGCCGGTGATCAGCCAGGACCCGTCCGGCTGCAGCTCCAGCGTGTAGACGGCCTCATAGTCCTTGCCGTCCGGCCCGACCAGCAACACCTGCTGGACGACCGACGACGCGCCCATTTCCTGCGACTTGCCGAATGCATAGCTGCGCGGCTTGTAGACCGGCTGGTAGGCGCCGGTCACCATGCGCATGAAGGAATCGAGGGTCGGAAAGATCGACTTGATGCTCGGCGCGGCATAGGCGTAACCGCCGGCATCGTCGCCGCGCTGGAACGCCTTCAACTGACCGTCGATCGCCGCCTGGGCGCCGCGCACCTCCGCCTCGCCGGCACGCAGCGGCGACGCCAGGAGCGCGATCGAAAGGAGTGCGGCTGGGATCGTGCGGCGCATGCGGTCCTCCCTGTCACGGCTGCCGCGCCGCCCCGCGCGACCGGCACCGATGCGGCTTCTACGCGCACCCGCTCCCGCCGGTTCAGTTGCGCGCAAGCGCGGCGGCCCGGATTCGGCGGCGGACGATGCACGCAATCTGACCGGCGCGCCTGCCGAAGGGCAAGCAGCCTGCCTCATTGATCGGCAAATGCCGCCGCTGCGCCGGGAAACGGCATCGCACTTCCGATTGCGCTTGATTTTCAAGCGCGACGCAATTGAAATGTGCGTATAGGGGAGTACACGCTTGGTAGCGTTCGATGAAATGAAGCCGGATACATCCGGCATCCGCAGGCCGTATTCCGGCTACGACAGTTGGCTGAAGGATCAGGACACCGCCCGGCTTGCGGAGAAGATGAGGGATGCCGAGCGGGTCTTCCGCAAGACCGGCATCACCTTCGCGGTCTACGGAGAGGCCGAGGCGGCCGAACGGCTGATTCCCTTCGACATCGTTCCGCGCATCATCTCCGGTCAGGAGTGGCGCAAGCTCACCCAGGGGATCGAGCAGCGAGTCCAGGCGCTGAACGCGTTCCTGGACGACATCTACCATCGTCAGGAAATTTTGCGGGCCGGGCGTGTCCCCAAGGAGCTGATCGCCAACAATGAGGCATTCCTCCCGGAGATGATCGGCGTGCGCCCGCCGGGCGGCGTCTACACCCACATTATCGGCACCGACATCGTGCGCACCGGCGAGGACGAGTTCTTCGTGCTGGAAGACAATGCGCGCACGCCCTCCGGCGTCTCCTACATGCTGGAGAACCGCGAAACGATGATGCAGCTCTTCCCGGAGCTGTTCCAGCGGGTCAAGGTGCGGCCGGTCGAGGACTATCCGAAGCTGCTGCGCCAGTCGCTCGCGGCGGTGCGCCCCGCCGCCGTGAAAGGCAACGCGACCATCGCCGTGCTGACGCCCGGCCTCTACAACTCGGCCTATTTCGAGCATGCCTTCCTGGCCGACCAGATGGGCGTCGAACTCGTCGAGGGACAGGATCTGCGGGTGGTCGACGGTCACGTCGCGATGCGGACGACCGAGGGCTACAAGCAGATCGACGTGCTCTATCGCCGCGTCGACGATGCCTTCCTCGATCCGCTGACCTTCAATCCGGATTCGGCGCTCGGCGTGCCGGGCATCATGGACGTCTACCGCGCCGGCAACATCACCATTGCCAACGCGCCGGGCACCGGGATCGCCGACGACAAGGCGATCTATTCCTACATGCCGGACATCATCGAGTTCTATACCGGGCGCAAGGCGATCCTCGGCAACATCCCGACCTGGCGCTGCTCCGAGCCCGACAGCCTGAAATATGTGCTCGAACACCTGTCGGAACTGGTGGTGAAGGAGGTGCACGGATCTGGCGGCTACGGGATGCTCGTCGGCCCGACCGCCACGAAGAAGGAGCGCGAGGACTTCGGCAAGAAGCTCGCCGCACGCCCCTCGAACTACATCGCCCAGCCGACGCTGGCGCTCTCCACCTGTCCGATCCTCACCGAAAAGGGCCTGGCGCCGCGCCATGTCGATCTGCGGCCCTATGTTCTGGTGTCCGACCGCATCCAGATCGTCCCCGGCGGCTTGACGCGCGTCGCGCTCAAGGAGGGATCGCTGGTGGTCAATTCCTCCCAGGGCGGCGGGACGAAAGATACGTGGGTGCTGGATGACTGAGGGGCGGCAGTCGGCAGTCGGCAGTCGGCAGTCGGATTTGGTTCTAAGGAAACCATCGTCCGCGACTCCGATTGCGTCCTATCGTGATCTGCGCGTCTGGAAGCTGGCAATCGATCTGACGGTCGCGTGCTACCGTGCGACAAGCCGATTTCCGAAAGACGAAATCTATGGCTTGACCTCCCAGATCCGGAGATCGTCGACGTCGATTCCGGCCAATATTGCGGAGGGCTACGGACGCGATAGCAAAGGCTCCTATCTGCATTTTCTTCGCATAGCCCAAGGCTCGTTGAAGGAACTCGAAACGCATCTTATCGTCTCGACGCAACTCGCGTTGCTCGATGTCTCAAGCGAAGCAAAGCTTCTTGGAGACGCCGACAACATTGGACGAATGCTCCGCTCGCTGATCCGCAAGCTGGAGGCGGAGGAGTAGCTCATGATCGAAAAATTGCCGCCCGACTGCCGACTGCCGACTGCCGACTGCCGCGAGACCGCCTGATGCTCCTAGGTCGCACCGCCAACGGCCTCTACTGGATGAGTCGCTACATCGAGCGGGCGGAAAACATGGCGCGCCTGCTCGACGCCGGCCTGCGCATGGCGCTGACCCGCACCGCCAGTTCCTCGGAGGAGTGGAACTCCGTCGTCGTCAGCGCCGGTTGCGACTTCGCCTTCCGGGCACGCCATCCCGAAGTCTCCGCCACCGCCGTCGCCGATTTCCTGCTGCGCGACATCACCAACCCGTCGAGCGTGCTGGCTTCCATCGAGACCGCGCGCTCGAACGCCCGCATGGTCCGCACCGCGCTCACCCGCGACACCTGGGAGAGCATCAACGAAGCCTGGATGGCGATCCGGCGCGCGCTGGCCAAGCCGGTCGACCAGCGCGACCTGACCACCGTGCTGGATTTGGTCAAGCGCGAGACGGCGCAGATCCGCGGCACCTTCCACGGGACCATGCTGCGTAACGAGATCTTCGACTTCGCGCAGCTCGGCACCTTCATCGAGCGCGCCGACAACACGGCGCGCATCCTCGACGTGAAATACTATGTGCTGCTGCCGTCGATCCATTGGGTCGGCTCGTCGCTCGACAATTACCAATGGGAGTCGATCCTGCGGTCCGTTTCCGCCCACCGGTCCTACCGCTGGGTCTACGAGGCGGACTACCGCCCGACCAACATCGCGGAATATCTGATCCTCGACGCCCGCATGCCGCGCTCGCTGGCCTTCTGCTACCGCAGCATCGCCGACAGCCTGCGCTTCCTGGCGGACGCCTACGGCGCGCGGCATGCCTGCCACGACTCGGCCGCCGCCATCCAGGCGAAGCTGCGCGGCGGAACCATCAAGGAGGTGTTCGACACCGGACTGCACGAGTTCCTTGCCGGCTTCATCCAGGACAACAACAGGCTCGGCGACGAGGTCGCCCGGCATTACCGGTTCTACTGATGCGGCTGAAGATCACGCACAGGACCGAATATCGCTACGATGTGCCGGTCGGCTATGGGTTGCAGCGGCTGAGGCTCGTGCCGCTGGCCGGCCCCACCCAGGCCGTGATTTCGTGGAACCTGACCATCGAGGGGGCTCGCGAGGAAACCCGCTTCGTCGATCCGTTCGGCAACGACACGCGGCTGGTCAGCATGGAGGGCGCCCCCCACCTCGTCGCGGTCGAGGCGAGCGGCGTGGTCGAGACGTTCGACACCGCGGGGATCACCGGACAACATCAGGGCTTCGCGCCGCTCTGGCTGTTCCGCCGGCAGACCGCCCTGACGACGCCGGGGCCGGCCCTGCAGGCTTTCGTCGAGCAGATGCCCGGCGGCGAGGACATCGCGCTGCTGCATGCCGTCGTCAACATGCTGGCCGACAAGGTCGCCTATGTGCCGGGGTCGACGACATCGGCGACGACCGCAGAGGAGGCGCTGACGCTCGGCAGCGGCGTGTGCCAGGACCATGCCCACATCTTCCTGACGATCGCCCGGATGCTGGGTTTCCCGGCGCGCTACATCAGCGGCTATCTGATGATGGAGGCCGGATCGGAACAGGCGGCAAGCCACGCCTGGGCGGAAGTCCATGTCGGATCGCTCGGCTGGGTCGGCTTCGACGTGTCCAACCGCATCTCGCCCGACCAGCGCTATGTGCGGATCGCCACGGGGCGCGACTTCCGCGACGCCTCGCCAGTTTCGGGCATTAGGCTGGGACAGGCGGCCGAAGAGCTTGCGGTGCGCATTTCCGTGGAGCAGTAATCTCGCCGTCCTGACTGCGGAAAAGATTCGATGACCTATTGCGTTGGCCTCAAGATCGATCGGGGGCTCGTGTTCATGTCGGACACGCGCACCAATGCCGGCATCGATTCGATCTCCACCTTCCGCAAGATGCATGTCTGGGAGAAGCCGGGCGAACGGGTGGTCGTGCTGATGTCCGCCGGCAATCTGGCCACCACGCAGAACGTCATCAGCCTGCTCAACGGTCGCGCCAAGCCGCTCGAGCAGCGCTCCGCCGCGGTGCTGGACACGCCGTCCATGTACCAGACGGCGCGGCTGATCGGCGAGACCGTCAGGGAGGTGATTCGCGATTCGGCGCCGACCGGGCAGCGGGCCGACAGCTACTTCAACGCGTCCTTCATCCTCGGCGGCCAGATTCGCGGCTCCGTGCCGCGGCTGTTCATGATCTATCCGGAAGGCAATTTCATCGAGTCGACCGACGACACGCCCTTCTTCCAGGTGGGCGAGACCAAATACGGCAAGCCGATCATCGTGCGCACCTACGATCGCGAGATGAGCTTCGCCGAAAGCGTCAAGCTGCTGATGGTCTCCTTCGATTCGACGCTGAAGTCCAATCTTTCGGTCGGGCTTCCCCTCGACCTGCTCTACTACGGGAAGGACGAGTTCAGGGTCGGGGTGCAGCGGCGCATCGCTCAGGACGATCCCTACTACCGCACCGTTTCCGAGGGCTGGTCGGACGCCTTGAAGAATGCCTTCAAGAGCCTGCCGGATTTCCCCGAGGCCTGACAATCATGGATTGGGACGAATTCGCCGCCTGGTCGCGCCGCGCCGCCGACTGGGGCGCCGACTATCGCCGCACGCTGCGCGACCGCCCGGTCCGCCCGGCCTCGCCGCCGGGCGCCATCGCCGCGCAGATCGCCAAGTCGCCTCCGGAGGCCGGGGAGGGCTTCGACGCGATCTTTGCCGACTTCGAGGACATCATCGTCCCGGGGATGACCCACTGGCAGCATCCGCGCTTCTTCGCCTATTTCCCGGCGAATGCCGCGCCGGAATCGGTGGTCGCCGAGTATCTCGTCTCGGCCATGGCGGCGCAGTGCATGCTCTGGCAGACTTCTCCCGCGGCGACGGAGCTCGAGACGCGCGTCGTCGACTGGATGCGCCAGGCGCTCGGCCTGCCGGAGGGTTTTCAGGGCGTGATCCAGGACTCCGCCTCGTCGGCGACGCTGGCCGCGGTGCTGGTGATGCGCGAGCGGGCGCTGGCCTGGCGCGGCAATGCCGAGGGGCTTTCCGGTCAGCCGCGCCCGCGCATCTACGCCTCCGACCAGGTGCATACATCGATCGATCGCGCCATCTGGGTCTCCGGTGTCGGCGAGGCCAATCTCGTGCGCGTAGCCGGCGCCGGGCCCTTGCGCGGCATGGATGCCGGCGCGTTGCGCGCCGCGATCGAAGCCGACACCGCCGCGGGCCATCGGCCGGCCGGTATCATCGGATCCGTTGGCGGCACCAGCACCGGCGGGACCGACGACATCGCGGCGATCTGCGCGGTGGCGCGGGACTTCGATCTCTATGTCCATGTCGATGCCGCCTGGGCGGGCTCGGCGATGATCTGTCCCGAACACCGCCATCTCTGGGCGGGCGTCGAGCAGGCCCATTCCGTCGTGTTCAATCCGCACAAATGGCTCGGTGCGCAGTTCGACTGCTCGATCCAGTTCGTGCGCGATCCGGAGACGCTGGTCCGCACGCTGGCGATCCGGCCGGAGTTCCTGAAGACCCACGGGGTCGACGGCATCATCAACTATTCGGAATGGTCCATCCCGCTCGGACGGCGATTCCGCGCGCTCAAGCTCTGGTTCCTGCTGCGCGCCTACGGGCTGGAGGGTCTTCGCGCGATGATCCGCCGGCATGTCGGCTGGAGCGGCGAGCTGGCCGAGCGGCTGCGCCGGACGCCCGGCTTCGAGATCGTCACCGAACCGATGCTGTCGCTGTTCAGCTTCCGCCACCGGCCCGGCGGCGTCGCCGACCTCGACGCCCACAATCTCGCACTCGTCGCGGCGATCAACGCCGACGGCCGCACCTACCTGACGCAGACCCGCGTCGACGGCAAGGTCGCCATACGGCTGCAGGTCGGCCAGTTCGAGACGACGCGGGAGGATGTCGACATCGCCTATCGGGCGATCGTCGAATGCGCCGGGCAAGCTTCGGATCGCTGAGCCGCGAAACCAACGGCGGTTTCGTTTCCGCAGACCGACTTTACCAAACTGCGGATCCCGGCCTTCCGTTTTTTTCGTTTTCAGGTAGAGTTCGCGAAAACGAAAATTGGTGGATCGCCCATGTACCTCTCGCCGCGCCATGCCGACATCCTGAAGATGGCCAAGGAGAACGGCCGCGTGCTGGTCGAGGACCTGGCCCAGCATTTCGCCGTCACCCCGCAGACCATCCGCAAGGATCTCAACGACCTCTGCGACCAGAGACTGCTGAGCCGCATCCACGGCGGCGCGCTGTTTCCCTCGGGCATCGCCAACATGGAATATGAGGCGCGGCGCAAGATCGCCGCCGACGAGAAGGATGCGATGGGTCTCGCCGCGGCGCGCATCATTCCCGACAACGCCTCGCTGTTCATCAACATCGGCACGACGACGGAGGCCGTCGGCAAGGCGCTGCTCGACCATTCGGGGCTGATGGTCATCACCAACAACATCAATGTCGCCCACCGGATGCGTATCTATCCGGGTATCGAAGTGGTCATCGCCGGCGGCGTCGTGCGCCGTTCGGACGGCGGCGTGGTCGGCGAGGCGGCGGTCGATTTCATCAAGCAGTTCAAGGTGGACTATGCGGTGATCGGTGCTTCGGCGATCGACCAGGACGGCGCGCTGCTCGATTTCGACTTCCGCGAGGTGAAGGTGGCGCAGGCGATCATGGCCAATGCGCGCCACGTCATCCTGGTCGCCGACGCGACGAAGTTCGAACGCACGGCGCCGGTTCGCATCGGTCACCTGTCGCAGGTCGACACCTTCATAACCGACCGCTGCGACCTGCCTTCGGTTCGCAAGATCTGTCAGGAGAACGAGGTGGAGCTGATCGAGACCTCGCTGTCCGGCCTTTCGCAGCGAAAATCGTCCGGGGCATGATTTTCGTTTGACATTCGTTTAATTTTCGAAATAATCCGACCTACTTTCGCTGGCGACTGCGCCATCCAAGTGCGAAAGTTGGGGGGAGCCAATTTTGGACGCGTCCGCGATCCACGATATCGTCGTCATCGGCGGCGGCATAAACGGCTGCGGGATCGCCCGCGATGCCGCCGGCCGCGGCTTCGACGTCGTCCTCGTGGAGATGGACGATCTCGCCAGCGGCACCTCGTCGCGCTCCACCAAGCTGATCCATGGCGGCCTGCGCTATCTGGAGCACTACGAGTTCCGGCTGGTGCGGGAATCGCTGATGGAGCGCGAGGTGCTGTGGCGGATGGCGCCGCACATCATCTGGCCGCTGCGCTTCGTGCTGCCGCACGCCGAGGGCATTCGTCCGGCCTGGATGATCCGCCTCGGCCTCTTCCTCTACGATCACATCGGCGGCCGCAAGCTGCTGCCTCCGACGCGCGTCCTCGACATGCGCAGCGACCCGGCCGGCAAGCCGCTGAAGCCGCTGTTCAAAAAGGCCTTCGAATATTCCGACGGGTGGGTCAACGATGCCCGCCTGGTGGTGCTCAACGCCCGCGACGCGGCGGATCGCGGGGCGCTGGTGCGGACGCGAACCAAGGTCGTCGCGGCGCGGCGCGAGGCCGACCTGTGGTCGGTCACGCTGGAGGATCGCCGTTCCGGCGCGGTCGAGACGATCCGGGCGCGGCTCATCGTCAACGCGTCGGGGCCCTGGATCGACAGGGTGCTGTCCGACGTCGTGGCGGAGGGGGAGGTGCGCAACGTCCGTCTCGTCGGCGGCAGCCACATCGTGGTGCCGCGCAAATCCGCCGATCCGCGCGCCTATTTCTTCCAGAACCGCGACGGCCGCATCATCTTCGCCATTCCCTATGAGGACGAGTTCACGCTGATCGGCACCACCGATCGCGATTTCGAGGGCGATCCGGGCACGGTGCGCATCACCCCGCAGGAGATCGACTACCTCTGCGCCGCGGCGAGCGAATATTTCGCCGAGCCGATCGCCGCGTCCGATGTCGTCTGGAGCTATTGCGGCGTGCGCCCGCTCTACGACGACGGCGCCTCCAAGGCGCAGGAGGCGACCCGCGACTATGTGCTGAAGACCGAGGCACCCGACGGCCGCCCGGCCATCATCAGTGCCTTCGGCGGCAAGATCACCACCTATCGCCGGCTCGCCGAGGCCATGATGCACAAGGTCGAGGCGCAGCTCGGCAAGCGCGGCGCGGCCTGGACGGCGGGGGCGGCGCTGCCCGGCGGCGACTTTCCGCACGACGGCTTCGAGGTGCTGGTCGAAGGCATGAAAAGCCGCTTCCCCTTCCTCGATGCCGCGCACGTCCGGCGCCTGTGCCGGCTGTATGGAACCCGCGCCGGCAGGATAGTTGGCAGCGCCGCAACGAAAGACGAGCTCGGCCGAAACTTCGGGGTTGATCTTTTCGAGGCGGAAGTGCGGTATCTGATGCAGGAGGAATGGGCGATCACGGCGGAGGATGTTCTTTGGCGGCGCACCAAGCGCGGTCTTAGACTGAGCCCGGACCAGGCCGAACAACTCGACCGCTACATGATCGAGACCCGCAGAAGACAAGCCGCAGCCTGAGAGCACAAAAGGGCGCGGCGACAGGGAGAAGAACGGATGCTCGAACTTCGGGGCGTCACGAAGGCTGTGGCCGGCGCGGATCATATCCGCGACGTATCCCTGACCTTTGCGCATGGATCGCTGAACGTGCTGCTGGGGCCGACGCTGTCCGGCAAGACCAGCCTGATGCGCCTGATGGCCGGGCTGGACCGGCCGACGTCGGGCTCGATCTGGTTCGACGGCCGCGACGTCACCGGCGTGCCGGTGCAGAAGCGCAGCGTCGCGATGGTCTACCAGCAGTTCATCAACTACCCGGCTATGACCGTCTACGAGAACATCGCGTCGCCGTTGCGGGTGGCCGGCGCGAGCGACGACAAGATCCGCGCCGAGGTCGGCCGCGCCGCCGAGCTTCTGAAGCTGAGCCCCTATCTCGATCGCACGCCGCTCAATCTGTCAGGCGGTCAGCAGCAGCGCACCGCCCTGGCGCGCGCCATCGTCAAGAATGCCAGCCTGGTCCTGCTCGACGAGCCGCTCGCCAATCTCGACTACAAGCTGCGCGAGGAGCTGCGCGCGGAGCTGCCGAAGATTTTTGCCGAGACCGGCGCGATCTTCGTCTACGCCACCACCGAGCCGCATGAAGCGCTGCTGCTCGGCGGCAACACGGCCACCCTGTCGGAAGGCCGCGTCACGCAGTTCGGCCCGACGATCGACGTGTTCCGCCGGCCGGTGGACCTGGTCACGGCGCGCACCTTCGCCGATCCGCCGCTCAACACCATCGTGCTGGCGAAGCGCGGTGGCGATCTGATCCTGGACGGCGGCGTTCGACTGCCGGTGCCGCCCGGCCTGGAGGGGATCGCCGACAGCACCTACACGGTCGGCTTCCAGCCGCACCACCTGTCGCTGGAAAGCCGGGGCAGCCATTCGGTGCCGGTGAAGGCCAAGGTGACGATCACCGAGATCACCGGCTCGGAGAGCTTCGTCCACCTGGATTTCGCCGATGCGCGCTGGGTCATGCTGGCACACGGCATCCGCGAGTTCGACACCGACGACACGGTCGAGGTGTTTCTCGATCCGCGCCACATCATGGTGTTCGACGCCGCCGGCCGCGCCGTGACGCCGGCCGGAAGCGCGGCTTGAGGAGGCGCAGATGGCGCGCATCGACGTCAATCACATCCGGCATTCCTACCTGCCCAACCCGGTCAAGGATGCCGATTTCGCCTTGCGGGAGGTGCACCACACCTTCGAGGACGGCGGCGCCTACGCGCTGCTCGGGCCCTCCGGATGCGGCAAGACGACCCTGCTGAACATCATCTCGGGACTGCTGCACCCCTCGCACGGCCAGTTGCTGTTCGACGGTCGCGACGTCACCGACCTGTCGACGCAGGAGCGCAACATCGCCCAGGTGTTCCAGTTCCCGGTCATCTACGACACGATGACCGTCTACGACAATCTGGCTTTCCCGCTGCGCAACCGCGGCGTTGCCGAGGCCGATGTCGACCGCAAGGTGCGCGAGACGCTCGCCATGATCGATCTGGCCGACTGGGCCAAGCGCAAGGCGCGCGGGCTGACCGCCGACCAGAAGCAGAAGATCTCGCTCGGCCGCGGCCTGGTGCGCTCCGACGTCAACGCCATCCTGTTCGACGAGCCGCTGACCGTCATCGACCCGCACATGAAGTGGGTGCTGCGCTCGCAGTTGAAGCAGCTTCACCGCCGCTTCGGCTACACCATGATCTATGTCACGCACGACCAGACCGAGGCGCTGACCTTCGCCGACCGCGTGGTGGTTATGTATGACGGGCAGATCGTCCAGATCGGCACGCCGGCCGAGCTGTTCGAGCGGCCGAGCCACACCTTCGTCGGCTATTTCATCGGCTCGCCGGGCATGAACGTCCTGCCGGTGACGATCAGCGGCGATACGGCCAATCTGGTCAGCATCAAGGGGCCGCAGGCGATCCGCCTTCCCGGTGTCCCCAAATGGAAGAAGGTCGGGATCAAGGAGCTCGGAATCAGACCCGAATACATACGGGTCGGAACCGAGGGCATGCCGGTGCAGGTGCGCAAGGTCGAGGATCTCGGCCGTCACCAGGTGCTGCGCGCCTTGCTGGGGGGAACCGAGATCGCGGCGATCATCCCGGAGGGCGGTGAAATCCCGGCCGAACCGAAAGTGACCTTCGATCCGGCGGGCATCAATCTCTACGAGGATTCCTGGCGCATCGAGATGGGGGCCTGATCCATGGAAAAGACCTGGAACAACAAGGCCTGGTTCATGGTGCTGCCGGTGCTGGTGCTGGTTGCGTTCTCGGCCGTCGTGCCGCTGATGACCGTCGTCAACTATTCGGTGCAGGACACGTTCGGCAACAACCAGTTCTTCTGGGCGGGAACCGAATGGTTTCAGGAGATGCTGGAGTCCGACCGGTTCTGGGAGGCGATGGGCCGCAACCTGATCTTCTCGCTGGTCATCCTGGCCATCGAGATCCCGCTCGGCATCTTCATCGCGCTCAACATGCCGAAATCCGGCTGGGGCGTGCCGGTCTGCCTCGTCCTGATGGCCTTGCCGCTGCTCATCCCGTGGAACGTGGTGGGAACCATCTGGCAGGTGTTCGGCCGCGTCGACATCGGCCTGCTCGGCTACACCGCCAATGCGCTGGGCTTCGACTACAATTATGTCAACGATCCGTTCGATGCCTGGGTCACCGTCATCGTCATGGACGTCTGGCACTGGACGAGCCTCGTCGTGCTGCTCTGCTACGCCGGCCTGGTGTCGATCCCGGACGCCTACTACCAGGCCGCCAAGATCGACGGCGCTTCGCGCTGGGCGGTGTTCCGCTACATCCAGTTGCCGAAGATGAACCGCGTGCTGCTGATCGCCGTGCTGCTGCGCTTCATGGACAGTTTCATGATCTACACCGAGCCGTTCGTGGTGACGGGCGGCGGGCCGGGCAACTCGACCACCTTCCTGTCGATCGACCTTGTGAAGATGGCCGTCGGCCAGTTCGACCTCGGGCCGGCGGCCGCCATGTCGATCATCTACTTCCTGATCGTGCTGCTGCTTTCCTGGGTGTTCTACACCGTGATGACCAACTACGGGGCGGAGCGCTGACATGGCGGATTCGAAGCAGGCGGCCGTGTCGGCAAGGGCAGGGGAGCTGGCCACCAGCATCCCCGCGGAACAGGTCCGCGCGGCGCGGACGGTGCGCCGGCGCGCCGACGCATCGCGTTTCTGGTGGCTGGTGCCGACGCTCTACATCGTCTTCCTGATGCTGCCGATCTACTGGCTCATCAACATGAGCTTCAAGCACAATCAGGAGATCGTCGGGCCGATCACCTTCTTCCCGATGGATCCGACGCTGCGCAACTACCAGGTCATCTTCACCGACCCGTCCTGGTATTCCGGCTACATCAATTCGATCATCTACGTGGTCCTCAACACGGTGATCTCGGTGGCGGTGGCGCTGCCGGCCGCCTACGCCTTCTCGCGCTACCGCTTCCTCGGCGACAAGCACCTGTTCTTCTGGCTGCTGACCAACCGCATGGCGCCGCCGGCCGTGTTCGCGCTGCCCTTCTTCCAGCTCTATTCGGCCTTCGGCCTGATCGACACCCATATCGCGGTGGCCATCGCGCACTGCCTGTTCAACGTGCCGCTGGCGGTGTGGATCCTCGAGGGCTTCATGTCCGGGGTGCCGAAGGAGATCGACGAGACCGCCTATATCGACGGCTATTCGTTCCCGCGCTTCTTCTTCAAGATCTTCATGCCGTTGATCGCCAGCGGCATCGGCGTCGCGGCCTTCTTCTGCTTCATGTTCTCCTGGGTCGAGCTGCTGATCGCCCGCACGCTGACCACCACCGCCGCCAAACCGATCGCCGCGATCATGACGCGCACCGTCTCGGCGTCGGGCATGGACTGGGGCGTGCTGGCCGCCGCCGGCGTGCTGACCATCATCCCCGGCGCGCTGGTGATCTGGTTCGTCCGCAACTACATCGCCAAGGGCTTCGCCCTGGGGAGGGTGTGATGGAGAAGGCCGCAATCGCCGCCGCCGGGATCGCCCCTCATCCCCCTGCCGGGACCTTCTCCCCGCGGGCGGGGAGAAGGGGGCTGGCCGCGCTGTCGCCGCTTGTCTCCTCTCCCCGTCCTTCACGGAGAGAGGATGCCGGCAGGCAGGTGAGGGGCGGCGTATGCGTCTTGGAGGTGCAATCATGACCACCACCCGCCGCTGGCCCGTTCCGCTCGCCATCGTGCTCGTCGTCTATGCCGCCGCGGCCTGGGCGCTGACCCTTCGGCTGCCGGTCAAGGACGACCAGATCGACTGGTTCGGCTCGCTCGGCGCGGGCTGGATGGCCTGGACCTTTCCGACCGCGCTGTTCTTCCTGACCATCCTGCTGCTGCTCAGCCTGATGGCGGTCTGGGAATACGCCTCGCCGGGCGGCAACCCGCGCGTCGGCATCCTGCGCTTCGAGACGACGCGCGGCGACCGGCTGTTCATCTCGCTGCTCGGCAGCGCCTTCATCAATCTCGCCTGGCTCGGACTGGTCGGTCCCAGCCTCTGGTGGGCTCTCGCTCTCTCCGTGGTCTATGCCGTGGGAGTGTTCCGCTACGTCTAGCGGGGGAAATGTCGACGGTCAGCGGACGGCGGACCGGCGATGCGAATACGGAACTTCATCAAGGGAGGAATGCAATGAAGAGACAGTTGCTTGCAACATCCACGGCGCTCATGCTGCTGGTCGGCACGGGGGTCGCCTCGGCCGGAATGGACGAAGCCAAGGCCTTCCTGGACGCCGAGGTCGGCGATCTCTCGTCGCTCGATCGGGCCGGCCAGGAAGCCGAGCTGCAGTGGTTCGTCGATGCGGCGAAGCCGTTCGCCGGCATGGACATCAAGGTCGTCTCCGAGACGATCGACACGCACAGCTATGAATCGAAGGTCCTGGCGCCCGCCTTCTCGGCGATCACCGGCATCAAGATCACCCACGACCTGATCGGCGAAGGCGATGTCGTCGAGAAGCTGCAGACGCAGATGCAGTCGGGCGAGAACATCTACGACGCCTACATCAACGACTCC
>JAHBYY010000084.1 GCA_019635715.1 Rhizobiaceae bacterium
TCGGAATCCTACCGCATGCTGATCGAGGGCGTGCCCGCGCCGATGGTGGAGAATGCCGCGAAGATGGCCGGCATGCCGGTCGGCCCGCTGGCGCTCACCGATGAGACGGCCGTCGACCTGGCGCAGAAGATCATGCGCCAGACCAAGAAGGATCTCGGCGAGAAGGCGGTCGACGCCGAGCAGATGAAGCTGATCGACACGCTGGTCGACGGCAACGACCGGCGGGGCCGCAAGAACGGCAAGGGGTTTTACGACTATCCGGCCAAGCCGGCGAAGAAGCGACTGTGGCCGGGTCTCAAGGATCTCTACCCGCAGAAGGCGCCGGAGGAGGTCGATGTCGGCGAGCTCGGGCAGCGCTTCCTGGTGACGATCGCGCTGGAGGCGGCGCGCATCATGGAGGAGGGCATCGTCACCGATCCGCGCGAGGCCGATGTCGGCTCGATCCTCGCCTTCGGCTTCGCGCCCTATACCGGCGGTGCGCTCTCCTACATCGACGGCATGGGCGCCGAGAACTTCGTGGCGCTGGCCGACTATCTGCGCAAGCGCTACGGCAGCCAGTTCAAGGCGCCGAAGCTGCTGCGCGACATGGCGGAAAAGCACCAGACCTTCTATGAGCGCTTCGATCCCTATGCCGGCAAGGCGCGGGAAGCGGCTTAGCACCGATCGGCGCGATGCCGGAATTCATTCCTACCCCCCTCTGGCCTGCCGGCCATCTCCCCCTCAAGGGGGGAGATTCGCTGCCGTTTTCTCCTTCCCCAGGCGGTTGGGGCGAGGATGCCGCGACAAGGAAGTTGTTTCTGATCTCCCCCCTTGAGGGGGAGATGGCCGGCAGGCCAGAGGGGGGTGCGCGTGGCAACGAGCCTCCTAAAGAGAGCGCATAAATGTACGTCTGGGCGCGTCTTCTGCGCATGGCGGCGACGGCGCGGGCGCGCGGTCCCTACCGGCTGGGGGAGGCCGACGAGAGCCGGCTCGGCTTCCGCTGCCTGCCGACCGACATCGACACCAACCTGCATTTGAACAATGCCCGCTACATGATGCTGGCCGATCTCGGCCGCATCGACATCTTCATGCGCAGCGGCTTCCTCGCCCTGGCCCGGCGCAATGGCTGGGCGCCGATGCTGGGCGGGCTGCAGACCGCCTTCGTCCGCGAGATCCGGCTGTGGGAACGTTTTGAAGTGGTGTCGTCCGTCGAGACCTGGCAGGGCACCCAGGTGATCGGCCGCCACCTCTTTCTTCTCGAGGACGGGCGCACCGCCGCGACGGTGCTGACCGCCGCCGGCGTCTACGATCGCCGCGCCCGGCGCTTCGTCGCCGTCGACGAGATGGCCGCGGCGCTCGGCATCGCCGCGGCGCCGCGTCCGCTGGCGCCGCTGGAGGCCGCCTTCATGGAATCGCATCGGCGGCTGCGCGGCTTCGCCAAGGGCGAGTAGAGGCTACGGCGTCGTGCGCTGTTGCCTGAAGAAGGCCTTCAGCCGAGCGATCTCCTGCGGCGACCATCCGGCCGGCTGCGTCACCTCGATCCAGGGGTCGATATGGTGCTCCGGCGCGTAGACATGGCCGAAGCCCATCGGGGTGGTCGTGCCGAGCCCGATGTCGAGCCCGAGCTGCAGCAGCGTCACCAGCGGAAACCATCGCAGCGCCGGCGAGACGTCCGGACCGCGCGGCATGCGCATCCAGGCGGGCTCGCGCCAGCCGGCCGTCTCCTCGAAGAAGACGATCGGGTCGCTGGCATATTGCAGATAGGCGATGCGGATCGGCCCCCACGGCGCGTAGCTGCCGGGCGCCCAGCCCTGCTGGTTGGCGAAGCGCAGGATCGAGCCGTCGCGGAAGCGCGGCAGCCAGGCCGGCGATTCCGGCTGGCGCGCCTCGGTGGCCAGCCGCCAGGTCCGGCTTGGGAAGGGCGGTCCGCTCCACAGCGCGCCCTGGAACGGATCGGCGACGACGTCGTAGATGTCGGCGGAGCGGTCCGAATTCAGCGCACCGAGGCTCAGGCCGTAGAGATAGAGGCGCGGCCGGCGGTCGTGCGGCAGGGCCGTCCAGTGGCCATAGACGGCCTGGAACAGCGCGCGCGCCGCCTCCGCGCCGTAGTCGGGCTCGACCAGCAGCGACAGCCAGCTCGCCAGATAGGAATATTGCAGGCCGACGCTCGCGACGTCGCCATTGTGCAGATATTCCAGCGTGTCGACGGCCGACGGATCGATCCAGCCGGTACCGGTCGGCGTGATGACGACAAGCACGGAGCGGTCGAAGGCGCCGACGCGGATCAGCTCGGCCAGCGCCAGCGCCGCCCGGTCCCCGACGGTCTCCGCCGAATTCAGGCCGGCATAGACGCGGATCGGCTGCTGCGCCGGGCGATGCGCGAAGGCCTCGATCTCGGCCGCGCCGGGACCGGAGGCGATGTAGGAGCGGCCCATGCGACCGAGCCCCTCCCAGGAAAGCAGCGAGGCCGGGCTGCCGGTCTTAAGCGGGTCCGACGGCGGTGCGACGTCGGCCTCCACCAGCCCGTCGAGGCCGCGGAAGGAGCTGTCGGCGACGCGCAGTGCGGCGCGGAACAGGATACCGTCGATCGCCGCCCACAGCAGCAGGGCGACCAGCACGGCGCCGAGAATGCGCGACATCCGATTGGGCACGCGGCGGGCGAGGCGGGACGTGACCCGCCTGTGCAGCCGCATGACGAGACGTCCGATCATCAGCAGCATGCCGAAGACCAGCAGGGCGATCGCGCCGGTCTCGAACGGCCGGCTGCTGCCGACGGGCTCCAGTTCCATGCGCAGGCGGATCGAGTCCTGCCATTCCGCCGCCTGCCAGAGCGAGGCGAGCACGATCGCCAGGCTTGCCGCGCCGGCGACCAAAAGGGCGATGCTGCGCAGGCGCCGCGGCGGCGCCGGCAGTTCGAGATAGAACCACGTCAGCCGCAGGAGCTGGCCGGCGAGATAGCCGACGGCGAAGGAGATGCCGGACAGCGCGCCCTGCAGCAGGAAATCGCGGGGTACCAGGCTCGGCGTCAGCGAGGCGGCCATGAACGCCGCGCCGACGATCATTCCCGTCGAGGAAAGCGAGCGCACAGCGCGATCGGCGAACAGATGAACCATGGAAGGCCCCGGACTGATGCTTTCGGATAGCGCGCCGCGCATGACGACGGCAAGGCGGCAAAGCCCGGTTTCGCGGGGCGATCGCATTTGAGGCTGCCCCTACCCCGTTGACGGCGGGACTGGTGGCTCGCCGTGAAAGGAGTCGGCGGACGCTGTCGGGGACCCGCCAGCCCGTCGCCCCATGCGATCGTCCTGCTGGACAGCAGGGCAGGGTGGGTCTAGAACGGCACAAAGGCATTTTTTCCTGTCGTGAGCGGAGCCGGGCTATGCTCTCGCATGATCGAGTCTGGGCCGCGATCGATGCGCTGGCCGAGCGGAACTCCCTGTCTCCGTCAGGGCTGGCGAAGCGCGCGGGACTGGATTCGACCGCCTTCAACAAGTCGAAGCGCCGTTCCTCCGACGGCCGGCTGCGCTGGCCCTCGACCGAATCTCTGTCGAAGATCATCGAGGCGACGAGCTCGTCGCTCGACGAATTCCTGACGCTGGTCCAGAACGCCGGGCAGGCGGCGGGCGATCGCCTGCCGGCCCAGCGCTCCACGGTGCCGCTGCTCGGCATCGCGCAGGCCGGGGCCGGCGGCTTCTTCGACGATGCCGGCTTTCCGGCCGGCCATGGCTGGGACCTGATCGAACTGCCGGTGAGGACGGCCGACGGCGCCTATGCGCTGCAGGTGCAGGGCGATTCCATGATGCCGGTCTACCGCGACCGCGACGTGCTGATCGTCGAGCCGGGCGCCGCGGTGCGCAAGGGCGACCGCGTCGTCGTCAAGACGACGGCCGGCGAGGTCATGGCCAAGGTGCTGGCACGTCGCAGCGCGCGCGACATCGAGCTTCTGTCGATCAACCCCGCTCACCCGGCGCGCACCATCGCCGCAGTCGAGATCGAATGGGTGGCGCGCATCGCCTGGGCCAGCCAGTGATGCGGCGCGGCCTCGTCCTGGCAGGCGCTGCCGCCCTGCTGGCGGTGGGCTGCGGACTGATCGTCGCCGGCGGCGATGCGATCAGGGCGCGTGAACCCTCCATCACCACCGAGGATCTGACCGCGGCGGTGGAGGCGGCCGGATGGGACGAGACCGGGGAGCCGGCTGCGCCGGAGGCGGCGGGCAGCGCGTCGCGGCAGGATGCCGCCGGGGCTCGCGAGGGCGCGGACCGGCCCGACCTTGCGGAGGACGCGGCGCCGTCTGCCGGCGCCGACCAGATGGGGCTCGAACGCCTCGCGCCGCGCGAGGCATTGAGCGAGCTCGGACAGGCGCTGCCGCCGAGGCCCAAGGCGCCCGGCGAATGGAAGGGCACCCGTCTCGCCCAGCCGGTGGCGACGGCCGCGGGGCTCGTCGAGGCGAAAGGCTACCGCGTCGCGGTCGCCGGCGTCGATCCCGTCCCGGCGGAGGAGATGTGCAGCTACCAGGGGCGCGACTGGCCGTGCGGCGTGCGGGCCCGCGCCGCGTTCCGGGCCTTCCTGCGCGGCCGGGCGATCACCTGCGTCGTGCCGCCGGAGGCCGAGCGGGACATCGTCACCGCCGGCTGCATGGTCGGCAAGCAGGACATCGCCGCCTGGCTCGTCGGCAACGGCTGGGCGCCGGCGCGCGCCGACGGCGACTACGCAAGCCTCGGCGACGAGGCCAGGGCTGCCGGCAGGGGGATCTTCGGGCCGCCGCCCGCCACCACGGCGCCGTCGTCGATCGTCGGCGACAGCGAACTGCCGGCCCCGCCGCCGGGCGGCGGCTCCATCCTCGCCGTGCCGCCGGCCGGGGATGTCGCGCCGGATGCTCCGCCGCCCGCCGCTTCCGTTATTGCGCCGGGCGAGGTGTTTCCGCCAGTTCCCCCGCCAGCGCCCGCCCAATGAGCGCCCGCGTCTCGGGCAGGCCGTAGAGCGCCGCGAAGGAGCCGAAGCGCGGTCCGCGTTCCTGGCCGATGAGCACCTGGTAGATCATCTGGAAGAAGGCGACCGACACGCCCGGTCCGCCCTCCGGGCTCTGCTTGGAATGATCCTGGTAGCGCTCGATGCGCCGCGCCACGTTGAGCGCGGCGTTCTGGATCGCCTCGCCGTCGGCGTCCGGCGGCAAGGCGGCGAGCCCATCCGAGAGGTCCCGAAGTGCTGCGCCCTCGACCTCGTCGGGTGCACGATACTGCTTCTGCGGCTTCACGAAATCCTCGAAATAGCGGATCGCGTAGCCGGTGAGCCGGTCGAGCTCGGGATGGGTGGCGGGTGTCACGCCGGGCTTGTGGCGCGAGATGAAGCCCCACAGCACGGCGCGGTCGTGAGCGTTGGAGGCGCTGACGAGGTTGAGCAGCAGGCCGAACGACACCGGCATGTCGATGGCCGGCGGTTCGCCGCCATGGATGTGCCAGACCGGATTGCCCAGCCGCTCCTTCCAGTCCTGCCGCGGATAGGCGGCCAGGAACTGGTAATATTCCTCCACGGCGCGCGGAATGACGTCGAAATAGAGCTTTTTGGCGGCCCGCGGCTTCTGGAACATGTAGAGCGACAGGCTCTCGGTCGGTGCGTAGGTCAGCCATTCGTCGATCGTCAGGCCGTTGCCCTTCGACTTCGAGATCTTCTGGCCATGCTCGTCGAGGAACAGCTCGTAGACGAAATGCTCCGGGGCGCGGCCGCCGAGCGCCTCGCAGATGCGGTCGTAGACGCCCATGTTCGGGCCGTGATCCTTGCCGAACATTTCGAAATCGACGCCGAGCGCCGCCCAGCGCGCCCCGAAATCCGGCTTCCATTGCAGCTTCACATGGCCGCCGGTCACCGGCAACGTGGTCTCGGATCCGTCCTCGTCGTCGAAGGTGATGGTGCCGGCGGCGGCATCGACTTGTTTCATCGGCACGTAGAGGACGCGCCCGGTCTTCGGCGAAATCGGCAGGAACGGCGAATAGGTGGCGCGGCGCTCCTCGCCGAGCGTCGGCAGCATGATCGCCATGATGGCATCGTAGCGCTCGGCGACGCGCTTCAGGATCGCGTCGAACCGCCCCGATCTGTAGTAGTCGCTGGCGCTGGCGAATTCGTAGTCGAAGCCGAACGTGTCGAGGAAGCGGCGCAGCATCGCGTTGTTGTGGTGGCCGAAGCTCGCATAGTCGCCGCCGAACGGGTTCGGCACGACGGTCAGCGGCATGTGCAGATAGGGCTCGAGCGCGGCGCGATCCGGCACGTTGTCCGGGATCTTGCGCATGCCGTCCATGTCGTCGGAGAAGCAGAGCAGCTTCGTCGCGATGTTGTCGCCGGTCAGCACGTGGAAGGCATGGCGCACCATCGTGGTGCGGGCGACCTCGCCGAACGTGCCGATATGCGGCAGTCCGGACGGGCCGTAGCCGGTCTCGAACAGCACGGTCGCGGGGAAGGCGGCGCCCTTGTAGCGGTCGATGACCTTGCGTGCTTCCTCGAACGGCCACGCCTTGCTGATCGCGGCCGCGGCGAGCAGCTCGGGGTTCAGGTCGATCGGGGAGGAACGCGGCATCGGGGTCTTCCTGGTGGGATTTGCCGCCGGCGCAGGGACGGACGGGCCTGCTTATTCGGCCGGCACGACAGCGTCAACTTTGGCCGTCTATTGTTTGGCGCCGCATAGGCCGGTAGCCTTGCGCCGATTTCACCCGGAGCATGCGATGCCACGTCCGACCGCCCACGAGGCGCTGATCTACCTGATGGTGATGACTTCGGCTTCCGACCGCGAGATGACCGATGTCGAGCTGGCGCGGATCGGGCTGGTCGTGCGGACCTGGCCGATCTTCGAAGACTTCGACGCGGAGCGATTGGTCGAGGTGGCTCAGAAGTGCCAGAAGCTGCTGCAGGACGAGGGCGGCGCCGATGCCGTGATGGCGCTTGCCGGCCGGTCCATCCCGATCCGTCTCCACGACACCGCCTATGCGGCGGCCTTCGAGGTCGCCACCGTCGACCTGGAGATGCGGCTGGAGGAGCGGCGCGTCCTGCAATTGCTGCGCCGCGATCTCGCCGTCGACGACGAGACGGTCGACGCCATCCAGCGGGCGGCCAAGACGCGCCACAGGACGCTGACCTGAGGCGTCGCGTCAGAAGAAGCTGACCGGAAAGTAGCGCAGGTAGAGCTCGCTCAGCACACCCTTGGCGGAAAGCTGCTGCAGGGCGGCGTCGAGCCCGCTGGCCAGCGTTTCGTCGCCGTGCCGGACGGCGACGGTCATCCCGCCGCCGAGCATGTCGGGCAGCATGTAGGCGCCGCCCGCGAAGCCGCAGCAGCTCCCCTCGCCGCCGAGCCATGCGGCAAGCCGCATCCCGTCGTCGAAGGCCGCGTCGAGCCGCGCCGACCGCAGCTCGGCCAGCATCGCTTCCCGCCGTTCGAACGGTACGGCGACGATCCCGGGGAACAGGTCGCGCAGGATCTGCGCGTGCACCGAGTGCGCCACGACCCCGACCCGCTTGCCGTCGAGGCTTGCGACGGGGCTTGAGGCGTCGGCACGGCGCCGCACGAAGCGAGCCGGAAGCCGCAGATAGGGGCGCGAGAAGGACAGGCGCTCGCGGCTTGCCGGCGTCGCCGCGATGCCGGCGAGGATCGCCTCGCCATCGCCGGCGGCGAGCGCGGATTCGAGTTCGCTCCAGGGCAGCGCCTGGACCTGGCATCTCGCCGCGAGCGCCAGCTCGGCACAGATCGCCCGCGCCAGATCGATGTGGAAGCCGGACAGTCGGCCGGTCGCGTCGAGATGGTTGAAGGGCGGGAAATCCGTGGTGGTGAGGAAGCGCAGCCGCTGCACGCCGGACAGGTCGGGCTTCGACAGTCGCTCCTTGTCGCTCCACAACGCAGGAAAGTCGGAAGGCTGAGCTTGCGCCAGCTTGGTATGCCAGTTAAAATCCAAGACAATACCAATGATGACTAAAAATAGAGCAAGAGCACGCGATTGTTTTCGCACTTGGTTCATTTGATATTTCGATTTCATTTCGTGATCTTGCGACTCGGGAATCTATCTTCAAATAGCTGAATCTACGGCGAAACGGGCGCGGAAAACTTGCAATCGTTACTCGCTGCTCTAAACTCTTTCCACTTGTGCTGTCGTACCCCTCGAGGATGACCGGCAGCCCGTGAGATGGCAACCGGGGGTGTCGTTGCCGTGGGACGGATGGATCGATCGCTCGAATTCATCGAGCACGTCAAGGCTGCGCAGACGCCGGAGGAAGTGTGTCGGGGCCTCCTGTCCCTGACTGCGGATTTCGGCCTGACATCGCTGGTTGCCGGCACGCTGGCGACCGGCATGGCGCCGTCGTCGCGGGACACCAACCGTGTCGTGCTCTGCAACTGGCCGAGGACCTGGTCCGATACGTTCATCGCCGCCGATTTCCGGGCCGACGATCCGGTGGCGGCCGAGATCGCCGAGTTGCAGGCGCGGATCCGGAACCTGGGCTGGACGATGACGGCGCAGGGGCCGGGGAATGCGGTGCTGCCGGCCGACCTGCATGTCCGCGACGTGGTGTCGTTTTCGCTCGTCGCGCCCGACGGTTCGCTCGTCGAGGCGCTGCTGGGCGGCGACCGGGGATATTCCGCATCGGATCTGCGGCGCATTCTGCTCGTTTCCACCTATGCGATCGGCCGTGCCATACAACTGGTCGGAAACGCGGCGACGGCCGCGCGCCATGCCAGGCTCACCGCCCGCGAGATCGAGTGCCTGCGCTGGGCCTCCCGCGGCAAGTCCGAATGGGAAATCGGAACGATACTCGGCATCTCGGAGCATACGTCGGAGAAGCATCTGATCAGCGCGCGCTCCAAGCTCAGTGCCGCCAACCGGGTACAGGCGGTGGCAGAGGCCATACGGCGCGGATACATCTGACAGACGGCTTGGATATTGCCTGACGGCAGCCTGCAATTGGCGATTTCCTGCGCTTGCGCGCTCGCCGACTGCAAATGCGCTCCGCTTCGGCGCTCGGAGATCACTCCTTTTCGCTGCGCCCTGACGCATTTCCAGACCGTCTGCCAGGCGGTCGTCCGGCGGCGGCGCAAGGCGCGTTGCATGGATGATTTGCTGTGATTTGCAACAATTGGTGACGATTCCCGGGCCGATCCGGCCGTACCGAAATAATCCCGCTCGGAACAAGCTGCCGCGCCTGCCGGAATTCATGCGGGAAAGCAGAGTAGCTGTGAGGAAGTCCTTCATGTCCACTGCGCGATCGCACCGTGTTTCTGCGGTAGTACAGTCATAGACTGGTGTTCGTCACGGAGACGTCCGGGGTTTTGGGCGCGAGATGAACAGGCCTGCCGGTAGTGCAACCTATGCGAGCCGATGCCGGCGGCCATCCTGCCGGCGGGATTGCCGGCGCGCCGGCGGTGCCCCGACCTGGCATGAACGGAAGCCCGCGGCGGACATGGCGGGACTGCCCGGAGCGTGCCAGAACTGCGCCTGCGCCGCCTGCGGCGTTTCGGACCGCGGCTGTCCCGACCATCGTCAATGGCGCGGCATCCTGGAGCGCCTCGGCGTCGGCGCCGAAGAGGCATCGAGGCTGTGCGCCCGCGCCGCCCAGAACGGCACCGACTTCCAGACCGAGCTTCTCGCCACCGGCAACGTCGAGGAAGACCAGGTATTTCGGGAGATCGCCGGCGAACTGGACATCGCCTATGTCGAGGATGTCGATGCCGCCCGCCTGCTGATCAAGCCGGAGCACGCCGCGATGCTGTTGCGCCGCAACGGCTGGCATGTGCCGGTGAAGATGGAGGAACGCAGCGGGCGCACCGCTCTCGTCGTCGTCCCGGAGAGGATCAGCCTGCCCTCCATGAAGCGGCTGGTCCGGCGGCATCACCGACTGCGGCCGAACCTGCGGATCGCTGCGCCCTCGACCTTGCGCAGGGCGCTGATCGCCAACGCCCGCCCGATGCTGGCGGCCCAGGCGCGCAACGAGCTCTACGACAAGCGACCGGCCTTCTCGGCGCGGATCATCATCGACGCCTGGCAAGGCATGATCCTGGGCATGCTGATGGTCTGCTTCGCCCTGGCGGTCAGCTTCGAGACCTCGGCGTCGCTGCACGGGCTGCACCTCGTCTTCTCCCTGTTCTTCCTGTTCTGCATCGGGCTGCGCTTCGCCGCGCTGACATCGCCGCCCCAGCATCCGCCGCGCAACCTGGAGGACACGCCTGCCGGCGAGCTTCCCTATTATGCGATCCTGGTGGCGCTCCACCGCGAGGCCGAAGTGGTACCGCAACTCCTTGCCGCGCTCGATCGGCTGGTCTGGCCCCGCTCCAAGCTGGAGGTCAAGATCGTCTGCGAGGCCGACGACCAGCCGACACTCTCGGCCCTGCGCGCCCGCTGGCTGCCGCCGCATGTCGAGATCGTCGAGGTCCCCGCCGGCGTGCCGCGGACGAAGCCGAAGGCCCTGTGCTACGCGCTGCCGCTGGTTCGCAGCGACCATCTCGTGCTCTACGATGCGGAGGACCGGCCGCATCCGCTGCAACTGCTGGAGGCCTGGCACGCATTTCGCGGCGCTGGGCCCGACCTCGCCTGTGTGCAGGCGCCGCTCGACGTCACCAATTCGTCGGAAAGCCGCATCGCCCAGCTCTTCGCCTTCGAGTACCGCGCGCTGTTTCGAGGGCTTCTGCCCTTCCTTTCGGGCCGCCGCGTCCTGCTGCCGCTCGGCGGCACGTCGAACCATTTCCGCACGGAGGCGCTGCGCGACGTCGGCGCCTGGGACCCGTACAACGTCACCGAGGACGCGGATCTCGGCATCCGCCTGTTCCGCCTCGGCTACCGGACCGGCACCATCTCGCTGCCGACCCTCGAAGACGCGCCCACCGAACTGTCGGTCTGGCTCCCACAGCGGACCCGCTGGTTCAAGGGCTGGCTGCAGACCTGGCTGGTCCACATGCGCGACCCGCTCGCGCTGGCGGCGGACCTCGGCTGGCGGTCCTTTCTGATCGCCCAGATCCTGATGGCCGGCCTGGTGCTGTCGGCGCTGCTGCATCCGCTGCTGCTGGTCGCGCTGGGCCACACGGCGCTGCAGCTATCGTTCGGGACGCCGAGCGGCTGGAGCGCCGCGCTGCTCGCCCTCGACACGCTGAACATCTTCTGCGGCTACGCCTCCTTCCTGCTGCTCGGCCGCCACGCCCTCGCCCGCGAGGAGCGCGCCACGTTCTGGCGGATCGTCCTGTGGACGCCGCCCTACTGGATGCTGCTGTCCGCCGCCGCCTGGCGCGCGGCGTTCCATCTGTGGCGACGGCCGCACCACTGGGAGAAGACGCCGCACCGGCGCACGCCGGCCGCCGGCCGGTCGGCGCAAGGCGCGGCCGCGGGGCTTACGACTCCTTCAGGAAGTCCAGTCCCGTCCCGATGATCTTCTTGTCGGCCTTGCCGATCGCCTCGTCGTCGCGGTGCTCGTAGGGAACCGATTTCAGCACGCGCCGGATGACCTCGAGACGGGCGCGGCGCTTGTCGTTGGAGCGCACGATGATCCAAGGCGCGTGGCGGGTGTTCGAGGCCTCCAGCATCTGGTCGCGGGCCTTGCCGTAGTCCGACCATTTGGCCATGCCGGCCAGGTCCATGGGCGAGAACTTCCAGTTGGTCAGCGGGCTGTGGCGGCGGTCGTGGAAGCGTTTGAGCTGCATCTCCTGGCCGATGTCCAGCCAGAACTTGAAGAACCGGATGCCCTCGCGCACGATCGTCAGCTCGAACTGCGGAACCTCCTGGAGGAAGTGCGCATGCTGCTCGGGCGTGCAGAAGCCCATGACCGGCTCGACGCCGGCGCGGTTGTACCAGGAGCGGTCGAACGACACGAACTCGCCGGCCGTCGGGAAGTGCGTGATGTAGCGCTGGAAGTACCATTGGCCGGCCTCGGTCTCGGTCGGCTTGCTCAGCGCCACGTTGCGCGCCGTGCGCGGGTTCATGTATTCGCGCAGCACGTCGATCGTCCCGCCCTTGCCGGCGGCGTCCCGGCCCTCGAACAGCACGAGCACGCGCTCGCCCGAGACCTTCATCCAGGCGAGCATCTTCACCAGCTCTGCCTGCAGCGCCTCGAGCTGCCGGGCATAGGCCTCGCCGTCCATCTTCTTTTCGTAAGGATAGCCGCCGCTCGTCAGCTTGTGCTTGTCGATCCAGTCGGGCAGGTCGGGATCGTCGATGTCGAAGCTGCGCTGCACCCCGCCGACGTCGAACTTGAGCGGCTCGGCCTTGACTGCGCCGATCGGGGCCGGATCCTTTTTCATACCTCTGCCTTTCCTGAGCACATCTGCGTGCTATGGGTGGCACGCCGCCGCTCCCGACGCAACGTGGCGCCGGCGGGCGCGCAACGGCGGGACTTGCAATGGCGGAGGCGAGAAGGTCGGTGAAGGCGCGCCGCTGGGCGGCGCTGGCTGCGGGACGGCTGCGTCGGTCGGCAGCGCTGCTGGCCGCCTCGATCGCTGCGCTGCTCGCCCTTCACCTGGCGTCGGGCGGATCGGCGCGGGCACTCGCCGCCGCCGTCGCCGCCGTGCTGCTGGTCGCTCTCGTGTCGTCGGGGCGCCGCGCGCCGCCGCCGCCTGCCGAGCCTGCCCAGCCGCTGCGCGGCGACACCGGCGGCCTCACCGTCGAAAATCTCGCGGCGGCGGTCGCCGATCCGCTGATCCTCGGCGACGCCAGGGGGGCCGTGCTGATCGCCAACCGGGCCGCCGTCGCGGCGTTCGGCGAGATGCGTCCCGGTCTCTCGCTGCTCCTGAAGTTTCGCGCTCCGGAAATGCAGTTGCTGCTCGAGACGATGATCTCGCCGAAGCCCGAACCGGCCTCGATCGACTATGTGGATCGGCTGCCGTTCGAGCGCGTCTTCCGGGTCAATGCGCAGCCGGTCGGGCATGCCACCGGCATGTTCGTTCTGCTCTTCAAGGATCAGAGCGAGGCGCGGCGCATCGAGCGGATGCGCGCCGACTTCATCGCCAATGCCAGCCACGAACTGCGCACGCCGCTGGCGGCGATCTCCGGCTTCGTCGAGACCCTGCGCGGCCCGGCGCGCAACGATGCCGCGGCGCGCGACCGCTTCCTGCAGATCATGCAGGACCAGACGGCGCGCATGGCGCGGCTGATCGAGGACCTGCTGTCGTTGTCGCGCCTCGAGATGAAGGCGCCGGCGCTCGCGGGCAAGACGGTCGAATTGTCGGCCGTCGTCGACAGCGTCGTCGAGACCCTGCGAACCCTGGCCCTGGACAGCGGCGTGGAGATCGACAACCTGTTCGGCGCCGCGCCGATCGAGATCGCCGGCGACCGCGACGAACTGTTCCAGATCTTCCAGAACCTCGTCGAGAACGCCTGCAAATACGGCAGGTCCGGCGGGCGCGTGCAGATTTCCAGGGTCATCGGCGCCGGCCGCAACGAAATCGGCGTCGAGATCAGGGATTTCGGCCCCGGCATCGCCGCCGAGCACATTCCGCGCATCACCGAGCGCTTCTATCGCATCGATGTCGAGTCCAGCCGCTTGCAAAAGGGCACCGGATTGGGCTTGTCTATCGTCAAGCATATTGTTAGCCGGCATAAGGGCCGGCTGGCGATCGCCTCCGAACTGGGCAAGGGAGCCGCCTTCACGGTGTACCTGCCGACGAGTTGAGCCGAGGAGTCTTCTTCGTTCTGTAACATCCATGCGCTAGGGATTCGGTCCGCCTCGAAGTCCGCAGTGCATGAGACCAAGATCAATGACCATCATGCCATCGCATCACATCGTCAGTTCCTATGACGACGAACTGAAATATTTGACCCGCAAGATCGCCGCCATGGGCGGTCACGCCGAGCGCATGGTCGACCAGGCGGTCACCGCGATGGTGCATGGCGATGCGGAACTGGCGCGCCAGATCGTCAGCGACGATCTGTTTCTCGACGAGGCGCAGCGCGCCATCGACGAGCGCACCATCTCCATCATCGCGCGCCGGCAGCCGCTTGCCTCGGACCTGCGCGAGGTGATCGGGGCGATCCGCATCGCAGCCGACCTCGAGCGCGTCGGCGACCTCGGCAAGAACGTCGCCAAGCGCGCCATCACCATCCGGCACGGCATGGACCCGACCAGCCCGTTCCGCGGGCTGCGGGCCCTGGCGGACCTGGCGCTGACGCAACTCAAAGAAGTGCTCGACGTCTACGCCTCGCGCAATGTCGAGCGGCTCTCCGAGACGCGCGACCGCGACGAACAGATCGACGCGATGTTCACGTCCGTGTTCCGCGAGCTTCTCACCTACATGATGGAAGACCCGCGCAACATCGCGCCGTGCACGCACCTGCTGTTCTGCGCCAAGAACATCGAGCGGATCGGCGACCACGCGACCAACATCGCGGAGGCGATCTTCTACATCGTCACGGGCGAGCAGTTGCCGCCCAACCGGCCGAAGGTCGACGTCAGCACCGAGATCGGCTCGGCGCCGGGAAATCTCTGACCGGCCGGCCGCTGCGCCGACTCGGGCGGCCGAACGAGGCCCGCCGACCTCAGGGGGGCGTTGCCTCAGCGGCGGCGGCGATCCGCCGGCGGCTGGAAGGCGATCCGCGCATGATAGCGGCAATAGGGGCCGGTTTCCGAGGCCTCGGCACCGCAGAAATGGAAACCCGGCGCCAGCGGATCGCCGATCGGCCACTTGCAGGTCCGTTCGTTGAGATCGATGAGGTCGAGCATCCGCGACTCCGGCCGCGTCGCCGCATCGCCCAGGGCGGTCGCGGCGGGTGCCAGGGCCACAGGCGCCGGTTCCCGCTCGATGACCGCGATCTCGTCTCCGTCGACGACGCGAGCCGGCGGCACGGGTGCCTTCGGCGGCGCCTTGACCGGGGGCTGCGCCTTGGCCGGGCTTTTCGGACGCGCCGGCGCCGCCTGCGCGCGCCCCCGTCCGGACAGCTTCAGCCGATGCACCTTGCCGATCACCGCATTGCGGCTGACCCCGCCGAGCTGCGCCGCGATCTGGCTGGCGCTGAGGCCTTCCGCCCATAGTTTCTTGAGCGCTTCCACGCGCTCTTCCGTCCAGTTCATCAGTCGTGACTCCTGAAGCCGCATCGCATTCCGGAATCCGTACAACGCCCGGTTACCACCAGGTCACCACCACATATACCGGTGAGATTAGGGACGCCGCACGAAATCTAGTTCTTCTCGCCGGTCCTAAGTACCGTATCGGCTGACTCTGTGACAAGAGTCCGCCATGCAACACGAATCGGAAAAGGAGGTTTTCCCCAACTTGCCGTCCATCTGCGAAAGTGCCAGCAGTCGACGTGATTCGTGGTTACGCAACGTCACTCTATGCTTACGCGCATTGCGAGAATCTGCGGCGGCCCATGGGGCCAGATCGTGGTGAAATTGAGTCAGACTGCGCCAAGACCTCGCGCGCTGGACGTTTTCGTTGACTTGGCGGGGGAAAATCCCAATATGGGGCAGCAAAGGCCGCCGTCTCGGCGGCCTTTTGGTTTCCGGTCCACAGGGAAGCATGGAATGAGCGGGTCGGCACTTTTCGAGACATTCGCACGCGCGCCTCTGTCGTTCGAGCGCGGCGAGGGCTGCTGGCTGATCGACGCCGAGGGCCGACGCTATCTCGACTTTGCCGGCGGCATCGCGGTGAACTCGCTCGGCCACAGCCATCCGGCGCTGGTCGCGGCCCTGACGGAACAGGCCGGTAAGCTCTGGCACGTCTCCAATCTCTACGAGATCCCGGGCCAGACACGGCTGGCCGAACGCCTGGTCGCCTCGACATTCGCCGACAAGGTGTTCTTCACCAATTCCGGTGCCGAAGCCCTGGAATGCGCGATCAAGACGGCGCGCCGCTACCAATATGTGTCGGGCCATCCCGAGCGCTTCCGCACGATCACCTTCGAGGGCGCGTTCCACGGGCGCACCCTGGCGACCATCGCCGCCGGCGGACAGGCCAAATATCTGGAAGGTTTCGGCCCCAAGGTCGAGGGATTCGACCAGGTGCCGTTCGGCGACATCGACGCGGCGGAGAAGGCGATCACGCCGGAGACCGCGGCGATCCTGATCGAGCCGGTGCAGGGCGAGGGCGGCATCCGCGAAGTCTCCGCGCAGTCGCTGAAGCGGCTGCGCGAGCTGTGCGACAGCCACGGACTGCTGCTGATCTTCGACGAGGTCCAGTGCGGCATCGGCCGGACGGGCAAGCTCTTCGCCTATGAGCGCTCCGGCGTGGCGCCGGATCTCATGGCGATCGCCAAGGGCATAGGCGGTGGCTTTCCGGTCGGCGCATGCCTGGCGACCGATGCCGCCGCCGTCGGCATGACGCCCGGCGTGCACGGCACCACCTTCGGCGGCAATCCGCTGGCGATGGCGGTCGGCAACGCGGTTCTCGACGTGGTGCTGGCCGACGGCTTCCTCGACGACGTCGCCCGCAAGGCCTTGCTCTTGAAGCAGGGGCTGGCCGCGGTCGCCGACGAGTTCCCGGAGGTGATCGAGGATATCCGCGGCGTCGGCCTGATGCTGGGGGTCAGGTGCCGGATCGCGAACACCAAGCTGATGGCGGCGCTGCGCGACGAAAGGATGCTGACGGTGACGGCCGGCGACAACGTCGTGCGGCTGTTGCCGCCGCTGGTCGTCACCGACGAGGAAATCCGCGAGGCGGTCATGCGCATCCGCAACGCCGCCGCGACGCTGTCCCCGCCGGTCGCACCGGTCGCGGCTGCGCAGTAAGGTCCGCCATGAGCATCAGGCATTTTACAGACCTTTCCACCACGCCGGCGGACGCGCTTCGCGGCATGCTGACCGATGCCGGCAGGCGCAAGGCGGAGATCAAGGCGGGGCGCCGTTCGCGTCCGCTCGACGGCAAGGTGCTGGCGATGATCTTCGAGAAGCCGTCGACGCGCACCCGCGTGTCATTCGACGTCGGCATGCGCCAGCTCGGCGGCGAGACGATCATGCTGACCGGCACCGAGATGCAGCTCGGCCGCAGCGAGACCATCGCGGACACGGCGAAAGTGCTTTCGCGCTACGTCGATGCGATCATGATCCGCACGACCTCGCATTCGAAGCTGATCGAACTCACCGAGAACGCCACGGTGCCGGTCATCAACGGCCTGACGGACGATACCCACCCGTGCCAGATCATGGCCGACATCATGACCTTCGAGGAGCATCGCGGGCCGGTTGCCGGCAAGACCTTCGCCTGGGTCGGCGACGGCAACAACGTGCTGCATTCGCTGCTCGAGGCGTCGGCGCGCTTCTCCTTCAATCTCAACATCGGCGTGCCCGACGGCAGCGAGCCCGGCACCCAATATGTGGACTGGGCGCGCGCCAACGGCGGCGCCGTGGAGTTCCACACATCGGCCGAGGCGGCGGTCGAGGGGGTGGACTGCGTCGTCACGGACTGCTGGGTGTCGATGGGGCAGGAGCATCGCGCCCGCGGCCACAACGTGTTCCTTCCCTACCAGGTGAACGAGCGGCTCATGGCCCGCGCGCACCCCGATGCGCTGTTCATGCACTGCCTGCCGGCGCATCGCGGCGAGGAGGTCACCGACGAGGTCATCGACGGCCCGCATTCGGTCGTTTTCGATGAGGCCGAGAACCGGCTGCATGCCCAGAAGGCGGTGCTGGCCTGGTGCCTCGGCGCTTGAACCCCGCCGGTCCGGCCCCTATCTGCGGCGCATCCTCCCGATCAGGATAGAGCGCACGACTGCCCGGCCGCCGAAAGCGGTCCGGCAACGGACAGGGACTTTGAACGATGAGCGACATGACCCCGAGCCTCGGCCAGTTCGGCTTCGCGGGCGACGACACCGTGGTGCCCTATGAGGTCGCCGCGCTGGACGTGCGGGGCCGTGCCGTCCAGCTTGGCGATACGCTCGACGCGATCCTGTCGCGCCACGACTACCCCGACGCGGTGTCGCGGCTGGTGGCAGAGGCCTGCCTGGTCGCCGTGCTGCTCGGCACCTCGCTGAAGTTCGAGGGCAAGTTCATTCTTCAGTCGCGCACCGACGGGCCGGTCGACATGGTGGTGGCCGATTTCGCCACGCCGGACGCGCTGCGCGCCTATGCCCGCTTCGATCCCGACAAGGTCGCCGCCGCGGTGGCTGCCGGCGACGCCTCGCCGGCCTCCCTGCTCGGCAAGGGGGTTCTCGCCCTGACGATCGACCAGGGCGCCGACATGCAGAGGTACCAGGGCATCGTGGCGCTCGACGGCGGCGGCTTGCAGGAGGCCGCGCGCACCTATTTCCGCCAGTCCGAGCAGATCCCGACCGACGTGAAGCTGGCCGTTGGAAAGCTGCGGATCGCCGGCGAAGGCGCGCGCGAGCGCTGGCGGGCCGGCGGGCTGCTGGCGCAGTTCCTGCCCAGGGCGCCGGAGCGCATGCAGATGCCCGATCTGCCCGGCGGCGACGACGGGTCCGCGACGCTGCAGGACATCGCCGATGCCGCCTGGCAGGAGGCGCTGGTTCTTGCGGCGACCGCCGAGGACGAGGAACTGCTCGATCCGGAGGTGGGGTCGGAGCGGCTCCTCTACCGGCTGTTCAATGAACGCGGGGTTCGCGTCTTCGAAGGAGCGAGCATCGCCGACCGGTGTTCGTGCTCGGAGGAACGGATCCGCGGCATTCTCGGCGGGTTCACGGCGCAGGAGATCCACGACAGCACCGAGGACGGCCGGATCCGCGTGCAGTGCGAATTCTGCTCCAAGGCCTACGCGTTCGATCCCGCCGAGTTCGCGGCGGACGCGTGAGGGATCGTGCCGGGGACAGTTTTACCCCGACTACCCGATAAACGTCCGCATGAGGTCGAGCGCCGAACGGGAAACGCAGGGGGCGGTTTTA
>JAHBYY010000085.1 GCA_019635715.1 Rhizobiaceae bacterium
CTGCGTCGGCATGCCGAGTTCAGCGGCGATGCGGCGGCCCGACGCCTCGAGATCGCGCTTGACGCGATCCGTATCGGCCCACAGCAGCCTGCCGTCGCGCTTGCGGAACTTTCCGGCGATCAGCACGTGTTCGACATTGCCGGAATTGCTCTGCATGATCGCCGTCGAATAGGGATCGTGGACCGGCGCCATGTTCCAGGCGGTGGCGTCCAGGATGGCGATGTCGGCCTGCTTGCCCGGCGTCAGCGAGCCCACCCTGTGGTCGATGCCCAGCATGCGCGCCGTCTCGATGGTGATCCAGCGCAGGGCGTCTTTCGTCGTCACGACACAGGTGTCCGGGATCGTGCCGGTCGCTTCACGCGACGCCGCATTGTCGAGTGAACGCTGGCATGCCAGCGCCATGCGGCCGACCGTGAACATGTCGGTCCCGACCACCGACTCGATGTCGACGCCGAAGGTCGGCTGGCCGCCGGCCGCCAATACGCGTCCGGTGATCGGCCAGCCGTGGCCCTGCGTCATCTCGCCCTCGGCGGTGACCGTGAAGGAGACGCCGGCACCGACGAAGCGACGGATCTGTTCGTCGGTCAGATTGTTGCCGTGGACGACGTTGATGCCCCTGCCGACCAGGCCCTCCGCCTCCAGCGTTTCCCAGCCTCCGGGCGTCTTGGCCGGCCCGCCGCCCTGATGCATCGAGGCGACCAGGCCGAGTTCGCGGGCCAGTTGGAAGTCGGCGCGCGACACCTCCATCGTCGAATAATGCGGGCCGAGGATCGCCAGCCCCAGCGTCACCAACTGGTCGCGGCTGGAAAAGCGCGACGCCATCAGCCGCTCGATCTCGCGGCGCGGATGCGGCACTTCGGAAAAATGCGGCTCGCCGGGCTTCGGATCCGGCTTGGGCGAGCCGTGCAGGAACACCGAACGGATGCCGCTCTCGAATAGGCCGTCGACGGCGGCGTCCGTGTGGGCCGGCGTCGGATTGTTGTGGCACCAGTCGCCCAGCGTCGTGGCGCCGGCATTGATCTGGCCGAGCGCGCCGGCGAGCGTGGCGATGTAGATATCCTCCGGCCGGAAGGCAGTGGCGAGGCCGCGATGCACCCAGCGGAAATATTCGAGCAGCGTCATGTTGGAGCAGAGCGACCTCAGGCCTGTCTGCCAGGTGTGCATGTGGCCGTTGACCAGGCCGGGAATGACGATGCGGCCGCGCCCGTCGATGGTCTCCGCGTCCGAAACGGACAGATTCGGGCCGACCGCCGCGATCCTGTCGCCCTCGACCAGCACGTCGGCATCACGGAAGGCGCCGAGGGCGTCGTCCATGGTGAGGACGATGGCGTTGCGGATGTGGATTCGGTTTTGCTGCGGCATGTCTAAGGTCCGGATTCTCGGGAGGTCTGGCGGCCCGCTTGGTGCGGATCACTCCGCTGGCGAACAGAGGTCCGCGGGCTCGGCTTCGATCGGATTGCGCAGAATGCCTATCCCCTCGATCTCGACCTCGACCGCGTCGCCGGGCTTCATCCATAGGGGCGGCGTGCGCGCGTGGCCGACGCCCTGCGGCGTACCCATCGCGATCAGGTCGCCGGGCTCCAGCGTCATGAACTCGGATATGGTGGCCACCGCGCGCGCGACCGACACCATCATGTCGGCGGTCGTGGCATCCTGCACCGTCTGGCCGTTCAGCCGGCACGAGATCCGAAGTCCCGACGCGCCCTCGGGAAGTTCGTCGGCGGTGACGATCACCGGGCCGAGCGCGCCGGTGCCGTCGAAATTCTTGCCCGGCGTCCACTGGTGGGTCTTGCGCTGGAAATCGCGCACCGACGCATCGTTGAAGCAGCTATAGCCGAAGACGTGCGAAAGCGCCTTCGCCTCCGGGATGTAGCGTCCTCCCCGGCCCATCACCACCAGCAACTCGGCCTCGAAGTCGAGTTTTTCCGAGACGTGCGGCGCGACGATCGGCGCACCGGCGGCCAGCAGCGAAGTCGCTGTGCGCAAGAAGATCGCCGGATAGTCCGGCACCGCGTAGCCGCCTTCCTGGGCATGCGCCCGGTAGTTCAGCCCGAGGCAGACCACCTTGCCGGGCCGGGCGAAAGGCAGCGCGAACACCGCAGAGGACAGGGGCTGCCATGCCGTCGGCGGGAGACCGGCGGCAAGCGCCCTCGCCTCGGCAAGCCCCTTGGGGTCGAGCACCGCCGAGAGGTCCGTCCAGTGCGGACCGAGCGCCGCGAAGCTGTCGTTCTCGACGATTGCGAGGCGCCGTTCGCCTCCTTCAACGATCACCGCAAAGCGCATTCATCCGTCTCCATCCCGTCCGCCCATGAAATCGCCGATCGCCCGGCTGTCAAACGGGGACCGACAATTCAGCTCCTACCCAGCGCCGAACCTGTGGCGGCAGGGCTAAGCTTCGTTGTCATTCAAGCCGCCGCAAGCAGGATGATTCCCGAATTGGGCATCAGGATTGTCAGACTGAGAAAAGTTCCGCCGCCATCGCGACCACCGTCTGCCTATCGTCCGCCGCCAGCGCGTTCGGATCGGGGCTGCCGGATTCGTCCGTTCGGACTCAAGCCTGGGAGGTTTCATCATGCTTTTCGCGATCCACGCACTCGACGGCAAGGACGGGCTGAGGCTTCGCGCCATCCATCAGGAGGCACACGGCGCCCATCTGAAGACGGCGGCCGACCACGGGGTGCGCATCGTGATGTCGGGCCCGCTGGTCGAGGACGACGGCGCCACCATGAAGGGCAGCCTGCTGGTCGTCGAAGCCGAGGGCCGCGGCAATGTCGAAGGCTTCAACAATGCCGATCCCTACAAGGCGGCGGGCGTCTGGTCGGCGGTGACGATCACCGCCTTCCTGAAGAAGAACGGCTGAAGGCGTCGTTCAGACCGTTTCAACGAGGAGGATCGACATGCGGGTAGCCGTCGCGGGACTCGGATGGTGGGGCAAGCAGATCATCATCTGCCTCGGGAAGAGCGCCCGTTTCGAGGTGCTCTACGGCGTCGACCCGGTGCCGCCGGCCGGTGCGCTCGACTTCCTCAAGGAGCATGGCGTGCGCCACGCGGCCGATCTCGCCACGGTGCTGGCCGATCCCGAGGTCGAGGGCGTCATCCTGGCCACGCCGCACCAGATGCACGAGGAACAGTGTCTCGCGGTTCTCGCCGCCGGCAAGGAGCTGTTCTGCGAGAAGCCGCTGACGATGACCGCGGCGGGCGCGCAGCGCGTCATCGAGGCGTGCAAGGCCGCCGGCAAGGTTCTCGGCATCGGCCATGAACGCCGCTACGAGGAGTGCTTCGAGCGCATCCAGGCGCTGATCGACGACGGCACGCTGGGCAAGCCGCTGCTCTACGAAGCCAATATCAGCCACGATCTGTTCAAGAATATCGACCGGTCGAACTGGCGGCTCGATCCGAAGCACGCACCGGCCGGCATGATGACGGCGACCGGCATCCACCAGACGGACCTGTGCTGCGCGTTTTTCGGCGCCCCGTCGGAAGTGCGGGCGCAGACCTCCAGCCTGACCTTCGAGCCGCCGGCGACCGACTTCGTCACCGCCTCGCTGACCTTCAAGTCCGGCGCGCGGGGCACGATCACGCTGCTGTCCTGCGTCCCCTATTACGGGCGCATCACGGTGTTCGGCGACAAGGCGTGGGTAGAAGTTGTCTCGGAAGGCAATGTCGACCAGGGCAAGCCGACCATCGTCACGCTCTGCACCGGCACGCATGAGCCGCGCCAGGTGACCGTCTATCATCCGACCGACACGGTGACGGCCAATTTCGAGGCCTGGGCCGATGCGGTGGCCGGCGGCAAGCCCTACCGCTTCACGCCGGAACAGATGCTCGACAACATCCGCATCTTCGAGGGCATCGTGAAATCGGCCGGGCAGGACGGAAAGACCATCGCACTGTAAGGGCTGACGGCGTCGCGCGAGACCGGCCCTTAACGGCAACGCTTCCCCCCATTCGACAGTGCGATGCAGCCCAAAGGCCGCGCGATTCGTCCGGGCTAAGGCGCGGCGCGGCCAATCATGTCGAGGTGTTCAGCAAGTTCCGCACCAGCTCTGACGGTAGCGATTGGCGCCAGGTCTCTTCGCAGCGTCATCCTCGGCCTTGTGCCGAGGATCTGCCGACATTTTCAGTTGAACCGCTCCCTTTGCCATGGATGGACGATAGCGAATTCCTTTCCAGTAGCAGCAGATCCTCGGCTGAAGGCCGAGGATGACGTCGCGCGGACGCCCGGCCCGCGGTTGCGCCACGCTCGCCGTTGCTGCAAGTCATGGCGCAAGGCGATCGGGCTGGCGCCGCGCGGTCCGCAGCCTCAAGGGCAGCGCAAGTGCGACCCGATTGAAAAGGACCAGGCAGCGGTCGGTTTGCCGATGCCAGGCTGATTACAGGGGACAAGACCATGCCCAACTTCCTGTTCGATGCCATCCGGGCGCGTATGCCTTCGCCGGCCCGCCTCCTGTTGGAGACCGACCTCGGCCGGACGATCAGCTATGGCGAGATGCTGGAGCTTTCGGGGCAGATGGCAGGCGCTCTCGTCGAACGCGGCGTCCAGCCCGGCGACCGGGTCGCGGCGCAGGTGGAGAAGAGCCCCGAGGCGATCATGCTCTATCTCGCCTGCGTGCGGGCCGGCGCCGTGTTCCTGCCGCTCAACACCGCCTACACGGTCGCCGAACTCGGCTATTTCCTCGGCGACGCGACACCCCGGCTGGTGGTGGTCGACCCGCTGAAGCGCGAGACGGTCGCGCCGGTCGCGGGCCAGGCCGGCGCGCGGGTCGAGACGCTCGGCCGCCGGGGCGACGGCTCGCTGATGGACATCGCCGCCCGGCAGCCCGCCGCCTTCGCCGACGTGGCGCGCGCGGCGGAGGATTTGGCGGCTATCCTCTATACGTCGGGGACGACCGGCCGCTCGAAGGGCGCGATGCTCAGCCACGCCAATCTGGCGTCGAACGCCGAGGTGCTGGTCGAGACCTGGCGCTTCACCGGCGACGACGTGCTGATCCACGCCCTGCCGATCTTCCACACCCATGGACTGTTCGTCGCGACCAACGTCGTCCTGTTCGCCGCCGCCGCCATGCTGTTCGAGCAGAAATTCGATCCGGACCGCATGATCTCGCTTTTTCCGCGCGCGACCAGCCTGATGGGCGTGCCGACCTTCTATGTCCGCCTGCTGCAGCATGCCGGGCTGACGCAGGAGAGCACGAAAAGCATCCGGCTGTTCGTCTCCGGCTCGGCGCCGCTTCTCTCCGAGACGCATGTCGCGTGGCGCGCCCGCACCGGCCACGCCATTCTCGAGCGCTACGGCATGACCGAGACCAACATGAACACGTCGAACCCCTATGAGGGCGAGCGGCGTGCCGGCACGGTCGGCTTGCCGCTGCGCGGCACCGACCTGCGCATCGCCGATCCGGAGAGCGGCGCGCCGCTTGGCCGGGGGGAGATCGGCATGATCGAGGTGCGCGGGCCGAACGTCTTCAGGGGATACTGGCAGATGCCGGAAAAGACGGCGGCCGAGTTCCGCCCGGACGGCTTCTTCATCACCGGCGATCTCGGGAAGATCGACGTCGACGGCTACGTCCACATCGTCGGACGCGGCAAGGACCTGATCATCGCCGGCGGCTACAACATCTACCCCAAGGAGATCGAGAGCGAGATCGACGCCCTGCCCGGCGTCGTCGAGAGCGCGGTGATCGGCGTGCCGCATCCTGACCTTGGGGAAGGCGTGACGGCCGTCATCGTGCGTTCACCCGGTGCAGCGATCGGAGCGGAGGAGGTCATGGCGGCGATCGGCGAGCGGCTGGCGCGCTTCAAGCATCCACGGCACATCGCCTTCGTCGACGACCTGCCGCGCAACACCATGGGCAAGGTGCAGAAGAATTTGCTGCGCGAGGCCTACAAGGACGTGTTCGACAGACGGGCGTGACGGTGTACGTCGCTTCCATTCCGCCGCTCAGCCGGTACCGGTTCTCGCCGACACGCCCGCAAACCGCGTCTGGTCAGTGTTCAAAAAGATGGCAGGGGGCAGGATTGGGCGGTCGAGCGGAACGCCGCTGTTCCCATGTCCAAGGCTGGGCACCCCCACCCCTGCCCCTCCCCACAAGGGAGAGGGAAGGTCGGCGTCGAACCAAACGAACTTGACAGCGATGTTGAGGCATTCTGCTGCGCGATCCCCTCCCCCTTGTGGGGAGGGGCAGGGGTGGGGGTGCTCCGGCACGGCCGCAGGACGCGAGGCGCCCCGCATTCCGCGTCGTTGGAGCATATGCCGGCACGAAGCGCGGACAGCGTGCTTCACTTTGCTGGGGCCACTTCCACCCTAACGGATAGAGGTAAAGCCCTCAGTTCGCCTTCTGCCGGTTCGGGAAGAGCCAGGGACGCATCGACGGATGGCACGGCATGGTGCGCGGCGCGTACTGCGCTTCGCCACCAAGTTCCTCCGCCGCATGCCAGGCAAAACGCGGGTCCCACATGGCGCCGCGCGCCATGACCACGAAGTCCGCCTTGCCGGAGGCGATGATGTCTTCCGCCTGGGCTGCCGTGCCGATCAGACCGACCGCCATGGTCGGAATTTCGACCTCCCTGCGGATCTGTTCGGCGAACGGCACCTGATAGCCGGCGCTGAGCGGGATCTTCTGGCGCGGGTCGAGTGCTGCCGTGGAGGCATCGATGTAGTCGCAGCCCAGCGCCTTGAGTTCCCTGGCGAGAACGACGGTGTCCTCCGCGCTCCAGCCGCCCTCGACCCAGTCGGTCGCCGAGACGCGGACGCCCATCGGCTTGTCGGCCGGCCAGGCGGCACGCATCGCCGCGAAAGTCTCCAGCGCGAAGCGCATGCGGTTCTCCAGGCTGCCGCCATACTGGTCGGTGCGCGTATTGGAGAGCGGCGACAGGAACTGGTGGATCAGGTAGCCGTGGCCGGCATGCATCTCGACCACGTCGTAGCCGATGCGCTCGGCGCGCTTCACCGATCCGACGAAGTCGGCGGTGATCTGCCTTATCTCGTCGACGGTCAGCGCACGCGGCGTGTGCCAGCCCTCGTCATAGGGCAGGGCCGACGGCGCCACGGTTTCCCAGGCGCCCTGCTCGGCGGTCAGCGGCTTGCCGCCCAAGGCAGGCGGCAGGGTCGATCCCTTGCGGCCGGCATGGCCGAGCTGCAGCCCCTGCTTGGCGACGCCGTACTGCCTGCAGAAATCGATGACGCGCTTCATCGCGGCCTCGTTCTCGTCGGTGTCCATGGTGGCGCATTTCGGCGTGATGCGGCCGACCTTGTTCACATGCGTCGATTCGGTCATCACCAGAGCGCCGGAACCGCCGAGCGAGAACTGGCCGAGATGCATCAGGTGCCAGTCATTGGCCGTGCCGTCGGTCGAGTTGTACTGGCACATCGGCGAGACGACGAGGCGGTTGGGCAGGGTCAGCCCGCGCAGGGTGATCGGCGAAAACAGGGCGCTGGTCATGGTGTTTCCTTTTCGGTCTGGTGCGTCGGTTCGAATATGGTCGGCGTCATGCGTCGCGCAACAGCGCGGCCACGTGGTCGGCAATCGCAAGGCTCGAGGTCAGGCCGGGACTTTCGATCCCGAACAGATTGACGACGGCTCCCGCCCCGTGATCGTCCGGGCCCTGGATGACGAAGTCAGCATTCGGCTCGCCCGGCCCCGACAGCTTGGGGCGGATGCCGGAATAGGCGGGCTGGAGCCCGTCAGACGGAACGCCCGGCCAGTAGCGGCGGATTTCGGAGGCGAACATCGTGCCCCGCGCCGGATCGACCGTATGGTCGATCGCGTCGATCCACTCGACATCCGGCCCGAAGCGCGCCTGGCCGGCGAGGTCGAGCGTCAGGTGGACGCCGAGCCCGCCATCCACCGGCACGGGATAGATCAGCCGCGAGAACGGAGATCGGCCCGACAGGGTAAAATAATTGCCACGCGCCAGTCGACCGGGCGGGATGCTGCCGGGCGGCAGCCCCTCGATGGCGCCGGCCAGCGTCAGGGCATCGAGGCCTGCCGCGTTGACGAAAGCGGAGGCTTCCAGTTCGAAGGCCTCGCCGCCTTCGTCGCGCGTCCGCACCAGGAAGCCCGAACCGTTTCGCGCCACCCGTTCGACGGCGGTGCGCAGCACGACCGTCGCGCCGTTCGCCTCGGCGTCGCCCTGCAGGGCCAGCATGAGGCCCTGGGCATCGACGATCCCCGTCGATGGAGACAACAGCGCCGACGAACATCGCAGGTCCGGCTCGAGTGCCAGGGCCTGCGACCGGTCGAGTGCAACGAGATCATCGACGCCGCAGCGCACCGCGTTGTCGCGGATCGCATCCAGCTTCGCCTCCTGTCCCGGCTCCACCGCGACGATCAGCTTGCCGAGACGGCGATGATCGACGCCGCGCGCGGCGCAGTAGGCGTAGAGGCGCCGGCGGCCCTCCAGGCAGAAGCGCGCCTTCAGGCTGCCCGGCGGATAGTAGAGCCCGGCGTGGATGACTTCCGAATTGCGGGCGCTGATGCCGGTGCCGATACGGTCGGCCTTCTCGACCAGGATCACCTCGCGGCCGGCGCCGGCAAGGGCGCGCGCGACGGCCAGTCCGACGACGCCGGCACCGGCGATGACGAATGCGCTGTCGCTCATGCGGTCTCAACCGTCATCTGTCCGCCTGCATCTTCCATCTTTGCATTCGGTGCGTCCTTCGAGGCTCGCTACGCTCGCACCTCAGGATGAGGACCGCCGGCACCGCACGAAGGTCGAGCGATCGGCGGCTCAAACCGTCCTCATCCTGAGGTGCGAGCGCAGCGAGCCTCGAAGGACGCACCGATTTTTCTTGCCACCGCGATTGCCGTCAGCCGGCCTGCGGCATCGTTCCGTCAGCCCGGAAACTCGGCCTTCTCGGCTTCGGTCCCGGCGCCGCCGGGCGGCAGGAAGCTCGCCGCGAAGGCCAGTGCCCGCAGCGCCTCGTCGCCGACGGGCGAAATGCTGTGAACGGCGTTCGGCGGGATATGGATCAGGTCGCCCGGCACCACTTCGCGCTTGTCGGCGCCGATCTGCATCAGCGCCCTGCCCTTCAGCACATAGTAGAACTCGTGCGTGTTGTGGCGATGCGGCTCGAGCTGCGTTCCGGCGGCGATCTCGAACTCCGAGACATATTCGAGATACGAGCCCTCGGTCTCGCCGCGCATGGCTTCCTTCGGCACCATGAAGTAGGTGCGGCAGCTACCGCCGTGCTCGATGGTCGGCTCGATGCGGGAGTTCATGATGTTCATATGCAGTCCTCCTTTGCAGGGCAGCGCCTACTGGGCCAGATAGCCGCCGTCGACGACCAGCTCGGAGCCGGTGACGAAGGAGGAGTCGTCGCTCGCCAGGAACAGGCAGCAATTGGCGACTTCCTGCGGCGTTCCCATGCGGCCCATCGGCGTCTGGCCGATGATGCCGGCGTTCATCTCGTCGGACTGCGCGGTGACCAGCGGCGTGCGGATCAGGCCCGGATGCACAGAATTTACCCGGATGTTCTCCGCCGCGTAGCTCACCGCCGCGTTCTTGGTGAGGTTGCGCACACCACCCTTGCCGGCGCTGTAGGCCGCCGCGCCGCCGACGCCGACATTGCCCCAGATCGACGAGAAATTGACGATGGATCCCTTGCCGGCCTTGCGCATCGCCGGGATCGCCGTCTTCATGCCGAGGAACGTACCGGTCAGGTTGACGCCGACGACCTTGTGGAAATCGTCGATCTCGGTGTCGAGGACCTGCCCGTAGGCGAGCACGATACCGGCATTGTTGATCAGCACGTCGAGCCTGCCGTGCTTGGCGACGATCGCGTCGACCGCCTTCTGCCAGTCGGCCGCGCTGGTGACGTCGAGGCTCATGGGCTCGATGCCCTTGGCCGCCGCCACCGGCTTCACGTCGCCCGCGTAGACGGTCGCGCCCTCGGCCGCGAACAGCTCCGCGACCGCGCGGCCGATACCCTGCGCCGCGCCGCTGACGAGCGCGATCTTTCCGTCAAGTCTTGCCATGCTCTCTCTCCCTTTGGCTCGAACCGTCCTCGGCTCGAAATTCCGAGCTCACGCCCCATTGCGGGGCAACGGAGCCCCTGCGCATACCTCCGCAGGGATCATCCAAAACTCTAGCCGCCGCCTCCCGGAGCGTGCCACGAAAAATGTCCACTCCGGGAATCCCGGCGCCTCACTTGACGAAGGCGAGGCGCGAGCGGTCGAGCGTCAGCGTCACCGCGATGATGACGATGAGACCGGTGACGCAGATCTGCACGTAAGGATGCACGCCCGCGACGTTGAGGCCGTTCTTCAGCACGCTGATCACCAGAACGCCGAGGATGGTGCGGTGCACGCCGCCGGCGCCGCCCGAAAGCGCCGTGCCGCCCATGACCACGGCGGCGATGGCTTCCAGCAGCAGGTCGTCGCCCATGCGCGCCGTGCCGGTCGAGGTGCGCGCGACGAGCAGCAGGCCGGCGAGGCCGCAGAGCACGCCCGACACCACGAAGGCGATCATCTGGGTGCGCCAGACGTCGATGCCGGAGATGCGCGCCGCGACGCTGCCCGCGCCGATGGCGTAGAGGCTGCGGCCGAACACCGAGCGCGCGCCGACGAAGGCGGCTATGGCGAAGATCGCCAGCGCCCAGAGGCCCGAATTGGGGATCTGCCAGATCATCCTGCCCGAGGCGAGCCAGGTCATCTCGGCGTTGCGGAACGTCACATTGGCGCCGCCGGCGACCCATGTCGAGATGCCGCCGAAGACGATCATCGTCGACAGGGTCGCGACGAAGGACGGCACCCGGGCATAGACGATCAGGATGCCGTTGATCAGGCCGCAGGCCGCGCCGATCGCCGCGCCGACGGCGACCACCTCCGCCGCGCTCAGGCCGGCATCGCGCAGCAGCAGCGCCGTGGCGATGGCGACCAGCGTGACGATCGAACCGATCGACAGGTCGATCGCCCCCATCAGGATGACGAAGGTGGTGCCGGTGGCGACGAGCAGCAGGATGGACGACTGCCGCATCAGGTTGAAGACGTTGACCCAGGACAGGAAGCGGTCGTTGAGCAGCGTGAAGACGACGACCAGCAGGATCAGGAAGGCGAACGGAACGAGCACCCCCATGAGGGAGCGGTTGCGCTCGTAGAAGCTTGCGAATGCCGACATGCGTCCCTCCCGTCGATCAGACCATGAAGCCGACGAGTTCCTGCTCGGTCGGCTTGGCTTCAGGCGGCGCAGGGCGCTCGGCGACGACCTTGCCGTCCCGCATGATCAGGATGCGGTTGGACAGGCCGATGAGTTCCAGGAGATCGTCGGTGATCAGCAGGATCGAGACGCCCTTGGCGGTCAGCTCGCGCATCAGCGCGTAGATCTCCTCCTTGGCGCCGACATCGACGCCGCGCGTCGGGTTGTCGAGCACCAGCAGATCGACGCCGCGCGCCAGCCATTTGGCCATCACCACCTTCTGCTGGTTGCCGCCCGAGAGATACTGGCAGAGCTGGCGCGGTCCGGTGGTGCGCACGCGCAGCAGCTTGATGTAGTCGCGCGCCAGGCGCGTCTCGCGTCCGCCGGAAATGATGCCGGGAAGCCCGGTAACCTTCTTCAACGCGGCGAGCGACGTGTTCGCCGCGACGGAGAGATAGGGGATCATCCCCTCGGTCTTGCGCTCCTTCGGAACGAAGCCGACATCGGCGGCGATCGACGCCTTGCCGCGGCCGCGCAGCGGCAGGGCCTTGCCCTTGACGCGCACCGAGCCGCCGGCCGGGAACGGCTCGAAGCCGACCACGGCGCGCGCCACCTCTTCCTTGCCGCAGCCGACAAGTCCGCCGAGACCGAGGACCTCGCCCTGGCGCAGGTCGAAGGAAACGTCCTCGACATGGCCCCCGGAGAGACGCTCGACCGAGAGCACGACGGGATCGCCGTCGCCGATCGCGCGCTGGGTGCTCTCCTTGTAGTATTCCTCGTCGCGGGCGCGGCCGACCATCGCCTCGTGGATGCGCGAGATGGCAAAGTCGCCCTTCGCCATCTCGGCCACCAGGCGGCCGTCCTTCATGACGTAGAGGCGGTCGCACAGGGTCACGTATTCGGCGAGCCGATGGGTGATGAGCACGAAGGAGGCGCGGTCGCGGAAGCGCCGGATGCTGTCGAACAGCAGCGCGACCTCCTTGTCGCCGATCGCCGCCGTCGGCTCGTCGAGCAACACGATCGGATGCTCGACTTCGAAGAAGTCGGCCAGCACGAACGCCTTGGCGATCTCGATCATCTGGCGGTCGTGGAATTCGTAGCTGCCGGTGACGCGGCGCGGATCGATATGGCCAAGGCCGAGGTCGCGCAGATGCCTCTCCGACAGCTCGATCATGCGGCCCGTGTCGACCAGTCCGCCGGCGCGCGCGAACTTGTTCTCGTGCGAGAGGAAGAAGTTCTCGTAGACGCGCAGGTTCGGCACCAGCGCCTGCTCCTGGAACACCATCGACACGCCATCTCGCACGGCGTCGGTGTAGCGGTGCGGCGCGTAGGGCTTGCCGAACAGTTCCATCGACCCGACGCTCGGGTCGTGGATGCCGGCGATCATCTTCAGGGTCGTCGACTTGCCTGCGCCGTTCTCGCCGGCGATGCCGATGATCTCGTTCTGATAGATGTCGAGGTCGACGCCCTCGATGACGGTGACGCCGGCGAAGCGCTTGGCGGCGCCCCGCATGCGGAAGATGGGTTCGCCCGCCGCCGTCATGCCGACTCGCGCGCCGCCAGCGTGCGGCTCATGGCAATGACGGCAACCAGGATGACGCAGCCCTTGATGATGGTCTGCAGGTAGGGATGCAGCGCGATGATGTTCATGCCGTTGGACAGCATGGCGACGACGAGCACGCCGAGCAAAGTGCGCGCCACGCCGCCGACACCGCCGGTGATCGCCGTGCCGCCAACGACCACGGCGGTGATCGTCTCCAGCATCAGGAAGTCGCCCATCGTGCCGGTCGCGGTGCCGAGGCGGGAGGCGAGCAGCGCGCCGCACAGGCCGCATAGCGCGCCGGAAAGCGCGAAGGCCTGGATCTTGACGAAATCGACCGAGACGCCGACCAGCTTGGCGGTCTGTTCGTCGCCGCCGATCGCAAGCGCCATGCGACCGAAGCGCGTGCGTTCGCCGATCAGCACGCAGAAGGCGTAGACCAGGATCGCGAAGACGATGATCGTCGGCAGGTAGGATACGAATTCATACCGGCTGACGGCGATATAGCCGGCGTCGCGGATCGGAATGGAGCCGCCGTCCGACAGAAAGAGGATCACGCCGGTCAGCGACGTGGCGGTGCCGAGGGTGACCAGGATCGACGGGATCCGCAGATAGACGAAGAGCAGGCCGTTGAGGATCCCCACGGCCAGGCCGACCAGGGTGGCGAAGACGATCGCGCCATAGCCGAACTTGGGCACCAGCAGCGCGGCGACGACGCCGGACAGAGTCGCGACCGCGCCGACCGACAGATCGATCGAGCCCATCAGGATGACGAAGGTGGCGCCGCAGGAGGCGACCAGCAGGATCGCGGCCAGGAAGAAGATGTTGCGCGCGTTTTCCGGGGTCGCGAAGACGGGATTGAGCACGGCGAAGACGACGCCGAGCACGACAAGCACGATCAGCGGGGCGAAACGTCCCAGGCGGTTCATGCCGCACCTGCCGGCGGGCACGCTTTCGTCATCAACGGGTGCATGTAGCGGACTTCCGGAACGGCAGAAGGAAGGGCGGCCGACCCTCGCCGGGCCGGCCGCCGCCATCTTACTCGGGGATCTTCGCCTTGTAGTGCGAATCATACTCGGCCCTGAGCTTGTCGACGCAGCCCGCGTCGAACTCGGCCGTGTACTCCTTCGGCAGTTCGTAGCCGGCCGGCTTCTCGGCGGTGCGCCACATGTCGGCGGCATCGATCGGCCAGACGTAGTTCTGCGGATCCCAATCGTCGGGATGCAGGGTACGGGACATCTTCTTCCAGTCGAAGGGCAGCTTGTCGCCTTCAAGGAACTTCGTGTACGACTCGACATTGTCGGCGGTGATCAGGGCTGCGCCCATATACATCATCCGCTCGCAGGGGCTCGGCTTCCAGCCCTTCGACACGTCATAGGCGCGCACCAGCGAGTAGCCCGCCTGCCACGCCGGAGTGAAGCTCATGGTGGCGAAGAAGCGGCCTTCCTTGATCAGGTCCATCGTCTCGGCATTGCCGTCGAGGCCGACCACCGGGATGTCGGTCATGCCGGCATCCTCGAGCGCCTGCATGGCGCCGACGCCGACCGAGTCGTTCTGGCCGAACACGCCGTTGATCTCGGGATGGGCGACGATCAGGTCTTCCATCACGCGGCGCGAGTCGATCTGGTTCCAGTTGCCGGGCTGGCGGGCAACCAGCTTGATGTCCGGATACTCCTTGAGCGCCTTGTCGACACCCAGGGTGCGCGAGATCTCGGCCGACGAGCCCGGATAGCCGGTGATGTGGACGAGGTTGCCCTTCTTGCCCATCTTCTCGAACAGCGCCTTGGCGATGATATAGGCGTTGTCCTCGCCGTTCGGCGCGAAGAAGGTGGCGTAGGCGAGGTTGTCCGCGCCGTTGTCGATCGGGTGGAACCAGGGGAGCGCGTCCCAGATGCCGACATAGGTGCCGCCGGCGGCCTTCACCTTCTCGGCCATCTGCTTGACGTTGCCGACGTCCTGGGCGTTGCCGAAGAACATCTTCGACCCGGCGGTGATCTGGGCTTCGTAGTTCGAGATCTGCTTGGCCGCGTCGCCGCCATTGGTGAGCACGCGGTATTCGAGGCCGAGGGCTTCCGCCGCCTGGCGGGCACCCTTGTCGAAGTTCGACCAGTACTCGTTGTCGAGGCTGGTGAACTCGGCGACGGTCACTTCCGCCGCCTGCGCCGCGGTGGCGCCGGCGAGCAGCGCCAGGGCGCTGACCAGTCCCAGCAGATGCTTGGTCTTCATTGGCTCTTCTCCTCCATCAAAGGGATTGCGGCGGCACTCTCCCGGTGCCGCCAGTTCGGATCACCAGATCATCTGGCCGCCGGAGACATTGGCGGCGCTGGCGGTGATGTTGCGGGCCCGGTCGGAGGCCAGGAAGGCGACGGCCTCGCCGATGTCTTCGGGCGACTGCGGACGGCGGAACGGAATGCCGTCGACGAACTCGCCCCAGGCCTCGTCGCGCGTGATCTTCTTGTTCTCCGACAGTTGCTCCAGCAGCGGATCCCACAGAGGCGTGCGCACGACGCCCGGGCAGACCGCGTTGACGTTGATGTTGTGGGCCGCGAGCTCCTTGGCCATCGACTCGGTGAGGCCGATGACGGCGAACTTCGAGGCGCAATAATGCGCGAAGAACGGGATGGCCTCCTTGCCGACCATCGAGGAGATGTTGACGATCTTGCCGTATTTGTTGGCGATCATGTGCGGGACGAAGGCGCGACAGGACAGGAAGACGCCCTTGGCGTTGACGTCGTTGACGCGATCCCACTCCTCGGCGGTCAGCTCGGCGAACGGCACGCTCTTGGAGACGCCGGCATTGGTGACCAGAATATCGATCTTGCCGAATTCCTTGATCGCCTTCTCGGCGATCGACTGCGACGATTCCCAGGAGGTCACGTCATGCTGAAGCACCAGAACCTTGCGGCCGGACTTGCGGATCTCGGCGGCGGTCTCTTCGGCGCCCGCCGTATCGCGGTCGGTCAGCACCAGGTCCGCGCCATGCTTGGCCAGCACCGTGGCGATGCCGGTTCCGATGCCGCGACCCGCCCCCGTTACGACCGCAACCTTGCCTTCGAGTTCCATATCAATCCTCCATCATAAAGACCCCACCGGCCACGATGAGGCACAGATCGTTCGACGCGCGCAGCTCATGCGGGCCGCGAATGCGACCCGGCACAAATCGCCCTGGAGGCGGTGGACACCGAATGAAACCAGTCACCGCGCGACCACCCGACGCCGGCCTTCCGGCGCCGATGGCTCGACCAGTCATGCGGCAGGTGCACGACATCGCGACCAACCTTCGGGCAGTCGCAAGCCGCCGCAGAAATCGCAGCAATTCCAGTCAGTTGGGGTGCAAGCGTTCCTCCGCTTCGTCTTCTCATCTTGATAGAAGACGATCGCGGATGCATTACCGACTTTTGTCATTTTGAGAGTCTGCCGGCGAGTATTGACCGCGACAGACTCGCTCGGACGGTCAGGCCTTGCGGCTGATCATCGTCATCAGCCGGATGTGGGGATCGACCGCGAAGAGCTCCGGCGCGCGCCGGGCGAACTCCTTCAGGTAGGGCATCTCCATGTGCTTGTCCCACTCGGCGCGGTTCGTCCAGTTCTCGTAGAAGGTGAACTCGGCCGGGTTGGCGTCGTCCTGGTGCAGATCGTAGTCGATGCAGCCGGCCTCGGTCCGCGTGCCGCCGACCAGCGACAGCAGGAACTCTCTGGTATCCTCGATCTTGTCCGGCTTGGCGACGAGGTGGGCGATCACGGTCAATTGCTTCGACATCAGGTTTTCTCCTCCGTTGTCCCGATCCTTCGCGTCGGCAGTCTGGCCGAGCCGCTTCGGCATGAAAGGTCCAAGATTCTCAAAGCGCGAGCTGTTGCTCGGCATGGCGCGAGCGGACGCCGGTGATCGCCGCCACCAGGTCGGACGCGTTCACGTCCTCGCGGCGGAACTCCGCGGCCTTGCGGCCGAGGCGCAGCACGACGATGCGGTCTGCGACTTCCAGAACGACGTCGTGCAGATCGTGGGAGATGACGATGACGGAACGCGATTCCGACTTGAGCTTATGGATCAAACGCACGACGCCGGCGCGCTGTTCGACGCCGAGCGCGGCGGTCGGCTCGTCGAGCAGAACCACCTTCGGGCCGCGCATCACGCAGCGGCAGATGGCGATGCCCTGGCGCTGGCCGCCGGAGAGCCGGCCGACGGGGGTGCGCAGCGAGCGGATGGTGGACACGCCGAGGTCGCGAAGCGCCTCGCCGGCGATGCGCTCCATGCGGGCGTGGTTCAGCCGGCGGCCGGTCCAGGCCGAGGAGATGATCTCGTTGCCGAGGAAGAGGTTCTGGACCGTGTCGAGATTGTCGCAGAGCGCGAGGTCCTGGTAGACGGCCTCGATGCCGAGGCGGCTCGAATCCTGCGGGCTGCGGATGTCGACGGGGTGGCCGTTCGAGAAGAAGCCGCCTTCGTCGGGCGGCTGGGTTCCCGAGATCGCCTTGATCAGCGTCGATTTGCCGGCGCCGTTGTCGCCGACGATGGCGACGATCTCCCTGGGATTGACCTTGAGGTCGACCGAATGGAGCGCCGTCACGCCGCCGAAATGCTTGGTGACGCCGCGCAGTTCGAGCACCGGCACCGGTTCGCCTGCGCCGGCCGAGGCTGCAATCGTCTTGGGCTCAGACATGATGGTCGACGCTCCGGTTCCGCCGTGCGGCAGGGGCGCTGGCGCCACCGCCGTCGAGATCGAGCCGCCCGGTCCACGCTGAACCGGGCGCCTCGGGTCGGGATTTACTTGCCTGCATTGTCCTTGCAGGTCTGGGTGTTCTGCGCCGGTCCGGTGCAGATGTCGCTCCAGGCCCAGACACCGGCATTGACGACATCGGCGACGTTGGTGGCGTCGATCATCGTCACATCGATGAAGGCGGTCGGGATCTTGCCGTAGCCATTGTCGAACTCGCCGTTGATGTGGCCTTCCTCGGGCTGCTGGCCCTTGATGGCGGCGACCGCCAGGCGCGCGGCGCTGTCGGCGAGCAGCGGATAGGTCTTCAGGACCGTGCCGTGCTGGAGGCCGAGCAGGATGTTCTGCAGCGTGGTGACGTTGGCGTCCTGGCCGCCGAGGATCTTGACCTGTCCGGCCATGCCCTGGCTGACGAGTGCGGCGAGCGCGCCTTCGGCCGTGCCGTCATTCGACGCGACGATGGCCTGGAAGTCGCCGTCGGTCTTGGTGAGGCACTGCTCCATGATGCGCTGCGCCTCGGAGGGGTTCCAGTTCGGAACGTAATCCTCGCAGACGACCTCGATCTTGCCGGCATCGATCAGCGGCTTCAGGAACTCGTCCTGACCTTCCTGGGTGGCACGGGTGTAGAAATCGCCCTTGTTGCCGTAGAGGCGCGCCACCTTGTAGGGACCGCCCTCCGACAGCGCGGCGGCGGCGTTCTTGCCCTGCGCCTGGCCGACCTTCAGCGCGCCGAACTGGGTGTAGTAGGTGACCGGGCCGCCGCTCGCCTCGTGCTCGTAGGCGATCAGCGGCACCTTGGCCTTCTCGGCGGCGAACAGGCTGGCGCTGGCCAGCGACGGGTCGGCCGCGACCAGCACGATCGCCTTGGCGCCGCCGGTGATCGCCGCCTCGACCTGGCTCTGCTGCTGGGCCGGGTTGCTCTCGCCGTTGGTGATCTCGACCTTGATGTTCGGCGCATACTTCTTCATCGCCTCGACGAAGGCCGGGCCGTCCTTCTGGACGAAGCGGACGGTCGTGAAGTTCGGCAGCATCATGTAGACGGTGCCTTCGAGCGACGGATCCGGCTCGAGCGCCAGTGCATTGCCGGCGACGGACGCGGCGAGGCCGAAGGTGGCCGCCGCGACAAGGCGCTTCAGTATGGATTTCATGGTTTCTCCTCCCTAGGTCCGGCCAGGCCGGGGTTCCAACACGATCCGCCTCGCGGGCGGCATTAA